>NZ_JCAFRI010000010.1:0-140829 GCF_059367915.1 Stenotrophomonas sp. YJH_SMC_19 | reverse complement strand
GCTGTATCGGATGGCGACGCTCCAACCGCCTCCCTGGTGAAATTAGCGCTGTGGAACCACCCGATCCCATCCCGAACTCGGAAGTGAAACGCAGCTGCGCCGATGGTAGTGTGGCTCAAGCCATGCGAGAGTAGGTCATCGTCAGGGTTTACACCCAAAACCCCGCTGCTCACGCAGCGGGGTTTTTCTTTGTGCGTAGTAAATGCGGGTAGTGCCGGCCGCTGGCCGGCACCCGATGGCATTACATCACCCGGTAGATCCACGCCATGCGTGGATGCCCTCTGCGAGGAGCAAAGGCGCCAATCAAGGTTGGCCGCTACCAACAGCAGGCGCACACAGCGGTCGTTTGCCGGCCAGCGGCCGGCAACTTTGTACGCGGTAAACACCGGGTAGTGCCGGCCGCTGGCCGGCAACCCGATGGCATTACATCGCCCGGTAGATCCACGCCATGCGTGGATACCCCCTGCGAGGAGCAGCGGTGCCAACCAAGGTTGGCCGCTACCAACAGCAGGCCCACACAGCAATCGGTTGCCGGCCAGCGGCCGGCACTACCAGGGGCAGGTCACGCATAAAAAGACGGCGCCCTGCGGGCGCCGTCCTGATCAGACTCGAATGGAAGGCCCGGATCAGGCGACCCGCGAGACCTCGAGCGGTTCCTGCTGGCGGAATACCGAGACCGCTTCGGTCAACGTGCCGGCCTGGTTCTGCAGCTCGCGTGCGGCAGCGGTGGCTTCTTCCACCAGCGCCGCATTCTGCTGCGTGGCCTGATCCATCTGCACCACGGTCTGGTTGATCTGCTCGATACCGACCGACTGCTCCTGCGACGCCGCGGATATCTCGCGCATCAGGTGGCTGACATCCTCCACGCCGCCGACAATTCCCTGCATGCGCTGGCCGGCATCGGCCACCAGCTGGGCACCTTCGCCCACCTGCCGGCCCGCTTCGTCGATCAGCTTCCTGATCTCCTGTGCGGCCGCCGCCGAACGCTGCGCCAGCACGCGCACCTCGCTGGCCACCACGGCAAAGCCTCGGCCCTGCTCGCCGGCGCGTGCCGCCTCCACCGCTGCGTTCAACGCCAGGATATTGGTCTGGAAGGCAATGCCGTCGATGACGCCGGTGATGTCGCCGATCCGCTTCGAGGCACCTTCGATGGCCTGCATGGTATCGACCACCCGCTGCATGGCCGTGTTGCCGTCACTGGCAGCGCTCTGCGTGGAGGCCGCCAACGCACTGGCCTCACGCGCATGGGCGGCGTTCTGGCGCACGGTGGCGGTCAGTTCCTCCATCGATGCTGCGGTCTCCTGCAGGTGCGCGGCCTGGCGCTCGCTGCGCTCGGACAATGCGCCGTTGCCGGCGGCAATCTCGCTGGCGGCGGTACTGATCGACGCCGCGCATTCCTGGATGCGGCCGACCATGCGTGCCAACTGCCCGGCGGTGGCATTGGCATCGCGCTGGATGGCAGCGAAGGCGCCGTGATACTCGCCGTGCATGCGTCGATCCAGATCGCCGTTGGCCAGTGCCGAGAGCATCTGCCGTACTTCGTTGACGGTGCTGCCGAGCGTATCGAGCAGCTGGTTGATGCCACCGGTCAGGCCATCGAGGAAGCTGGCGCCTTCAGTGGCCTGCAGGCGCTGGTCGAGGTCACCGGCCGCCGCCGCTGCGACGATGCCGGCCACGGCATTCTCCAGCGCGAGCTCATGGGTGCGGTCATGCCATTCCACGGCGAAGCCCAGGCGCACGCCCTGCGCGTCGAACACCGGCGTGACCACCTGCGCGAAGTGCACCGGGCCGATCTGTACCTTGCCGTTGTGCGCTACCTGCAGGCCGTTGAGGATCGCGCGGATGCGGTCCGGGTTGGCGTGGAAACGATGGATGCTGCTGCCGACCAGGCGCTCGGCGTCGAAATCGGGGAAGGCCTGTCGCAACGTCGCCTGCTGGTTGCGCAGCAGTGCCACCACCGAGCGGTTCACGTAGCGGATCACATGGTCGTTGTCGGCGATCATCATCGCGGTGCGCGAGGCATCGAGGGCCTGGCGGATCTGCGCGTTCTCGGCATGTGACGCGGCTTCGCGCCCACGCTGGGCCTGCACGTGGCGTGCAGTGTCGGCCAGGGCGTGGGCCAGTGAACCCGGCGCATAGGCGCCGGTATCGGCATGCGCGCCAAGATCGGCACCGGTGGCGATATCGCGTGCGAGCGCGGCAAGCCGACGCGGGCCGTGGCCAAGGGCCTCGGTCTGCTGCCGAAGGCGCAGTGCGACCTGGCCGAGGAACAGGGTCAGGCCCGCGAGCATGCCGGCCTGCAGCAGCGTCGGCCACAGCGCGGCACCGCCCTGTAGCGGTGCCAGCAGGGCGAGCGTACCGACGCCACCGGCCAGCCACACCGGAAGGCGATCGCGATGGCCCAGCAGCACGCCCAGCAGCAGGGCAATCGGCAATGCCGGCGACAGGCTGATGATCGCGCACAACACGGCCAGCTGCAGCGACAACAGCAACGCCAGACCGTTGCGGGCGATGGCCCGGCCCGCCTGGGCCCCGCCCAACCACGCGGCTGGCAGCACGGCGACGGCCGCCAACGCGGCGGCCTGCACCTGCGGGCCGCGCAGGGCCAGCGTCAGGCCAGCCAAGGCCAGTACCGCGCTGCCGATCAGCAGGCGGCGGTCAGCGCGGTGCGCGAGCTGCTGCAGGTGCGGCAGGCGGGCGGTATCGGGGGGACGGGAGGATGCAACGGACATCGGCGACTCCTGGATCAGCAGACGACAACGGCCACGCCGCGGCGCACGCAGGAGTGCGTGACCAGGGCGCGAGCCGGGAATTCGGGGAATGCGACGCGATCAGCGACGCGGAGACGGGACACCGCGGCCACATCCTGTGGGTGACGGTGCAATGGAGCAGGCATGCGGACTTCCTTGCAGAACCAGACACACGCCGCAGGCCCGACCGGACCTGCGTGCTGCGGACGCAGGGGCCCGCAACTGATGTATCGGCCGCAGACGCGCAGAGTGAAGCGCGCGGATACCTTTGCTCAGCCCGCGTTGTCGTTGCTGAAGAAGCGCAGGATCACGCCTGCGATCTGTTCCGGATCTTCCATGTGCAGGTGATGGTTGCCGGGAAACACCGCCAACCGCCCATCGCGCAGGTGCTGCAGGCGATCGCTGCGCATCGGCTCGGGGTAGTAGGACTGCGCTGGCGTGGCATAGATCACCTGCGTCGGGCAGGCGATGGCCTGCAGCAGGTTGTCGATCTGGCCTTCGCTGAGACGGATCGCAGTGGGCAGCATCAGGCGCGGATCGCTGCACCAGCGGTAGCCACCCTCGACCGGTTCCACGCCGCGCTCGACCAGCAGCCGTGCACAGTGCTCGCTGAGCTGGTTGGTAATCATCCGTGCGCGGATCGGCGCGGCGAGGTCGGGGAACACGCGCAGCTGCTTGCGTGCCAGTGCGCGCGTGGCATTCACATGCTCGCGCAGGCGGTTGGCGGTTTCTTCCTCGGGGCCGCGCAGGCCGCCGAGCGCTTCGATCGCCACCAGGCGCTCGACGCGGTCACTGACCGAGGCGGTGAGGCTGGCGATGCCGGCGCCCATCGAATGGCCGAGCAGGTTGAAGCGGTCCCAGCCCAGTGCATCGGCGACGTCGAGCACGTGGCAGATCGCGGCGGCCGTGGTGTAGCTGGCACCGGCCGGCAGATGCGCGCTGTGGCCATGACCGGGCAGGTCGATGGCAACCAGCTGCAGCGACGACAGGTGCGGCGCCAGCGGCACGAAGCTGGCCGCGTTGTCGAGCCAGCCGTGCAGGGCCAGCACGCGCGGGCCATCGCCGTGGTTGCGCAGGCCGGCGACGCGCGCGCCACCGACCTCCAGTTCAAACGGTTGCAGACTCATGCCAGCGAGGCCACGGCCAGCCGCGCAAGCGCGCGTGCGTGCTCCGGTTCGGCGTTGAGGCAGGGGATGTAGCGCATCGTCGCGCCGCGCTCGGCCAGTGTTTCGGTGAAGCCCATGGCGACCTCTTCCAGCGTCTCCAGGCAATCGGTGGCGAAGCCGGGGCACACCACGTCGATCTGCTTCACGCCGGATTCGGCCAGCGCCCACAGGCTGGGCTCGGCATACGGCTGCAGCCAGCGCTCGCGGCCGAAACGCGACTGGTAACCCATCTGCCACTCGTCCCTGCCCAGTTCCAGCGCCTTGGCGATGGCCTGTGCGCTGGCCTCGCAGCGCTGCGGATACGGATCGCCGGCATCGGCCAGGCGCTGCGGGATGCCATGGAAGGAGAACATCAGTGTCTGGCCGCGACCGTGCTGTTCCCAGTAGCGGCGGATCGAGCCGGCCACGGCCTCGACCCAGCCCGGATCGACCGAATAGTCGCGCACCAGGCTGACGGTCACGCCAGGATTGCGGCGCTGCCAGGCATCGACGCGGTCTTCAACCGAGGCAGTGGTGGTGGTGGAGTACTGCGGATACAGCGGCAGCACCACGATGCGGCGCGCACCGTCGGCTGCCAGGCGGTCGAGCTCGCTGGCCAGCGCCGGTTCGCCGTAACGCATCGCATGGCGCACTGTCAGGGTCGGCAACAGGGCCTGCATGGCCTGCGCCAGCTGGCGCGTATGCACCATCAGCGGTGAGCCGTCGGGCAGCCAGACCTGGGCGTACTTGGCCGCCGAACGACTGCTGCGCAGGGGCAGGATCAGTCCGCGCAGCAGCGGCTGCCACAGCAGTGGCGGGATCGCGACCACGCGGCGGTCGGACAGGAATTCAGCCAGGTAACGGCGTACGGCGGGGGCCGTCGGCGTCTCGGGCGTGCCTAGGTTGACCGCCAGCACGGCGGTATCGGGTGCGTCGAGCATGGCGGTATTGTCGCCGATCCGGTGTCGTGCCGGGATGCAGGGTTCGGATTGCAGGCATAGCGCGCATCAATGTGAGCAGGGAACGCTCATTGGGGATTCATGACAACGCTACTAATTTCAGTCACTTGCTATATCTTCCTATGGACTGACTTCTGGAGCCTGCCATGCGTCGCCCGATCCAAGCCCTGCTGATCGCCGCCAGCCTGCTGTCCAGCCAGGCCATGGCCGGGCCGCAGGAAGACCAGCGTGCGCGCAATGCCGTGCGCGTGCTGGCTGAAATCCAGGAAATCCCTGAACAGGGCATTCCGGATAAATTGCTGGACGAAGGCCGCGCGGTCATCGTCATTCCCGACACGATCAAGGCCGGTCTGGTCATTGGCGGTCGTCGTGGCCACGGCCTGATGTCGGTGCGCATGCCCAACGGCGCCTGGTCCAACCCGGTGTTCGTGAAGCTCACCGGCGGCAGCATCGGCTTCCAGGCCGGCGTGCAGTCCTCCGATGTGGTGCTGGTGTTCCGCAACGACCGCAGCCTGGACAACCTGGTCAACGGCAAGTTCACGCTGGGTGCCGACGCTGGCGTCGCCGCCGGTCCGGTGGGCCGCAACGCCGCCGCGGCCACCGACGGCCAGCTGAAGGCCGAGATCTGGTCCTGGTCGCGCGCCCGCGGCCTGTTTGCCGGCGTCGCGCTGGATGGCGCGGTGCTGCAGATCGACGATGCCGCCAATCTGGACGCCTACGGCAGCAACACCACGCCGCGGATGATCTTCGAAGGCCGCGCCGCCGGTTCGCCGTCGATGGATGTGGTCGCCTTCCGCGATCGCCTGGAAGAGGCCACTTACGCGGCGCGCAACAACCGCAGCGGCAACGGCGGCAGCGCGCCGCGCCCGGCTGCCGCCCCGGCCGCTGCTCCGGCGCCTGTTCAGGCAGCACCGGCTGCGCCGGCTGAGGCCACCACCGCGCCGCTGCAGAACGTGCCGCAGACCCCGCCGCCGCAGCAGCAGGGCTTCCAGCCGGTGAATGACGGCGAGATCCGTACGGAAACGCTGGGCGGAAACTGACTTTCGTCACGCGCGCCGGCTGACAGCCGGTGCGCTATGCTCGACAGCCTGATCACTAACGTAACGAGCGTCTTTATGGGCAGTTTCAGCATCTGGCATTGGTTGGTCGTGCTGGCCATCGTCCTGCTGGTGTTCGGCACCAAGCGCCTGACCAGCGGCGCCAAGGACCTCGGTTCGGCGGTCAAGGAATTCAAGAAGGGCATGCGCGACGAGGACAAGCCGAACGCGCAGCTGGGCGATGAGTCGCGCAGCCAGGACGCGTCGCGCACCGCGCAGGACGAGCACGACCGTAACGCTCGCTGATCCGGAGCGGTTGCGGTGTTCGATATCGGCTTCAGCGAACTGCTGGTGATTGCAGTGGTCGCCCTGGTGGTGCTCGGTCCCGAGCGCCTGCCCAAGGCGGCCCGCTTCGCCGGCCTGTGGGTGCGTCGCGCCCGCAATCAATGGGATTCGGTGAAACAGGAACTGGAGCGCGAACTGCAGGCCGAGGACATCAAGCGGCAGATGCAGGATGTGCGCCAGGGCATGCAGGACACCGAGAACCAGCTGCGCGCCAGCGGTGAAGCGATCCGTCGCGAAGCCCAGCAGGCGCAGCAGCAGGGCGATGACCTGGTGCAGCAAGTCCGTGCACCGGCGCCCGCGGATCTGCCGCCGCACATGAGCGCCGCGCCCGATGCCGTTGAACCAGCGCAGGACGGTGGTGCCGCCGAGCCGGTTTCGGCCGCGCCCGCTGAAACTGGTACGCCGCCGCCGGCGCAGAGCACGGAGCGCCACCCATGAGTGAACAGGATTTCGGCGAGAGCTCGCTGGTAGAACACCTGGTGGAACTGCGCGGCCGGCTGGTGCGCGCATTGCTGGGCCTGGGCGTGGTGCTGCTGGCGCTGCTGCCGTTCACCCAGAAGCTCTACAACGCGCTGGCCGAACCGCTGGTCTCGCAGCTGCCGAACGGGCAGACGATGATCGCCACCAACCCGGCCGGTGCCTTCTTCGCACCGCTGAAGCTGACCTTCTTCGTCGCGTTGTTCGTGGCGGTACCGTGGCTGCTGTACCAGCTGTGGGCGTTCGTCGCGCCCGGTCTGTATGCACGCGAGAAGCGCCTGGCGGTGCCGCTGCTGGTGTCATCGGTGCTGCTGTTCTACACCGGTTGCGCCTTTGCGTATTTCCTGGTGCTGCCGGCGGTGTTCCACTTCCTCACCACCTTCAGCCCGGACGTGATCGCAATCACACCGGATGCGAATGCCTATCTGGACTTCGTGCTGGCGATCTTCTTCGCCTTTGGTGGCAGTTTCGAACTGCCGGTGGCGATGGTGATCCTGGTGTTGCTGGGCTGGGTGACGCCGCAGCAGTTCAAGGAAGGCCGCGGCTACGCGATCGTCGGCATCTTCGTGCTGGCGGCGGTGCTGACCCCGCCGGACGTGGTGTCGCAGCTGATGCTGGCGATTCCGATGTGCCTGCTGTACGAGCTGGGCATCCACGCCGCACGCTGGCTGGTGCCGTCGTCGGTAGTGAAGAAGCCCGCCGCCTGAAAGACAAAAAAGGGGACGGAGGGGATTAAGTCGTTTTTGCCTTTAACGACTTAATCCCCTCCGTCCCCTTTTCTATCCACGCATGGCGTGGATCTACCTGCGTTCTGGTCAGGCGTGGAACACGTCGCTCGAGGTCGGCGTGGTCGGAATCGGCGGCGCCGCGCGGCTGCCGCGGTGCACGAACATCTGCTTCCATGCGGCGTAGACCGCGCCGACATACAGCGGCATCAGCACCGTGGTCAGCACCAGCTGGGCGATGAAGGCGGCGGCCAGCGGGCCGCCGATCAGCATCGCGATCTGGATCACGATCACGAACAGGATGTACATGCAGAACGCGGCGATCAGGCCGAGCGCGGCGAACACGATCATCGCGCCGATGTTCTCGATGCAGCCCTGCAGGCTCAGGCGCAGCGCATGCATGCCGCTCTGCTTGTCGAACACCACCAGCGCCGGCTGGGTGAACATTGCCAGCGACAGCGCCACCGCGCTCAGGAACACCAGCAGCATCCACAGCGCGATGCGCTTGGCCGGCAGATTGGCGACCAGCGCGGCCGCATCATCCGGCTTGATCTGCTGGCCACTGCGGCTGATCTCTTCCATCTTGGTCATGACCTCGCTGAAGGCGGTGAAGCCCTCGCGGCCGATCATCAGGAACAGCAGCGCGCCCAGCAGCAGCACCGCCAGCACCTGGATCGCCAGCGGCACCAGCAGGTGGCTGACGCGGTGGTCGCGGATCGGCTGCAGCAGGTGCGAGGCCAGGCCCGGGCGGCCTTCATCGATCTCGCCCACGGCGTACAACATGCCGCCGAACATGATCGGCGAAATGGCCAGCGTCATAAGCTGCACGGCCATGCCGGCAGCGCCGGGAATCAGCGTCGACAACAGCGTGACCACCCAGCTCACCAGCAGCCAGGTCAGGCCGATCCGGGCCAGCTGCAGCGGCGCACGCCGGTACAGCGAGAACGTATCCAGCAACCACTGGGCGCCCGCCGAAGCCGGCAGCTTGCGAATCTCTTTCATGGACATCCGGGAAGGACAGGAAGGGGGACGGGCGGCTGCCCGTGCCGCCGATTATCCCTGTTTTGCCACCGGCTGGGCTGAAGACAGCCGTGCCTGGCGGACGAAGCGCCGCAACAGCTGGCGGGCCAGCGGCGCGGCGCTGACCGCGCGCTCGATGCTGCGGGCGCAGCCGCCATGGCGGCCGATGCAGTCGGCGCGGGCACGCACGTAGCCACGCATGTGGTGGGTGGCGAACTCCGGATGGAACTGCACGCCCCAGGCCTGGCGGCCCCAGCGGAAGGCATGGCAGCCATCCAGCGGTGAACGGGCCAGCACCTCGGCACCATCGGGCGCGCGCAGCACGGTCTGCAGATGGGTGGCATGGGCGGCAAAGTGCTGCGGCAGGCCCTGGAACAGCGGGTCCTGCGCCGCCTGCGGCTGCAGTTCCAGTTCGATCGTGCCGGACTCGCGGCCGGCCGGGTTGTAGGCCACCTCGCCACCCAGCGCATGTGCCAGCAGCTGATGGCCGTAGCAGATGCCGAATACCGGCAGGTCGTCGTGGGCGGTCTGGCGCAGCCACGCGGCGCTGCGCTCGCTCCAGTCGGCATGGTCGGTGACGAAGGCGGCCGAGCCGGTCACCAGCACGCCGGCGAAGGCATGAGGGTCGGGCAGGGCGCCACCGTGCTCGACATCGACCACCACCGTCTCGTGTTCTTCCAGCCCGGCGGCGACGCGGATCCAGTGCGGAAAGCGCCCGTAGCGGCGCAATGACGGCACCGGTCGGCCGGTTTCAAGGATCAGGAACGGGGCTGGGTTCATCCGGGGGCGGCAGCACTGACAGGACTTCCTCGATTGTAGTCAGCCCCTGCGCCACCTTTTCAAGCCCGGCCTGGCGCAGGGTTCGCAGCCCTTCAGCCCGCGCGGCACGGGTGAAACCGGCCAGGTCCATGTCGGCGCGGATCTGCCCGCGCAGCCGCGAACCCAATGGCAGCAACTCATACAGGCCGATGCGGCCGAGGAATCCGGTGCGCCGGCATTCCAGGCAACCGACCGGCCGACAGGGCGTGGCGGCATCTGAATATGCAGCATGGCTATCAGCCAGCACCGCCCAATCGGCGGCGCCGAGGCTGTGCGGCTGCTTGCAGTGCGGGCACAGCGTGCGCACCAGGCGCTGGGCGAGGATGCCGTTGAGGGTGCTGGCCAGCAGGTAATGCGGCACGCCCAGGTCGAGCAGGCGGGTGACCGCCGAGGGCGCGTCGTTGGTATGCAGGGTGGACAGCACCAGGTGGCCGGTCAGCGAGGCCTGCACCGCCATCTGTGCGGTCTCCAGGTCGCGGATCTCGCCGATCATGATGATGTCCGGGTCCTGCCGCAGCAGGGTGCGCACGCCGCTGGCGAAGTCCAGGTCGATGTTGGCCTGCACCTGCATCTGGTTGAACTCGGGCGCGATCATCTCGATCGGGTCCTCCACCGTGCACACGTTCACGTCCGGCGTGGCCAGCCGCTTCAGCGTGGAATACAGGGTGGTGGTCTTGCCCGAGCCGGTCGGGCCGGTGACCAGCACGATGCCGTGCGGGCGCTCGACCAGCGCATTCCAGCCGGCGGCCTCCTGCGGGCTGAAACCGAGCTGGTCGATGCTCTTGAACGCGGCATCCGGGTCGAAGATGCGCATCACGCACTTCTCGCCGAAGGCGGTGGGCATGGTCGACAGGCGCATCTCGACCTCGCGGCCACCCGGCGAGCGGGTCTTGATGCGGCCATCCTGCGGGCGCCGGCGCTCGGCCAGGTCCATGCGGCCCAGCACCTTGATGCGGCTGACCACGGCGGTCATCACCGCCGGCGGTACTTCGAACACCTTGTGCAGCACGCCGTCGATGCGGAAGCGCATGCGCCCCATCTCGCGGCGCGGCTCCAGGTGGATGTCCGAGGCGCGCTGTTCGTAGGCGTACTGCAGCAGCCAGTCGACGATGTGCACGATGTGCTGGTCGTCGGCATTGACGTCGCCGGTGCGGCCCAGCTCCACCAGCTGCTCGAAGCTGGGCAGGGTGGTGCTGGCCTCGCCGCGCACATCGCCACGGGCGCCGCGCACCGAGCGGGTCACCCCGTAGAACTCCATGGTGTAACGGTGCAGGTCCAGCGGGTTGACCACCGCCAGCTCGATGCGGCGGCGGGTCAGGTGCTGCAGGTCACGACGCCATTCCTGCACCAGCGGCTCGCTGGTGGCTACCAGCACGCGCTCGGCATCCACCGCCAGCGGCAGGAAGCGGTGGCGGCGGGCGTAGGCATGCGACACAAGCGCGGTCACCGCAGCGACGTCCACCCGCGTCGGGTCAATGCGCAGGTAGCGGCTGCCGGTGCGCTGCGCCAGCCACTCGGTCAGGCGTTCCAGGGTCAGTTCGCCGCCGCTGGTGGCGGCCAGCTTGAGGTTGGACAGCAGTACCAGCGGATGCACTTCACTGGCGTTGCGCGCGCCCTGTGCGGAAAACCGCATGCGCTCGCGGTCCTGCTCGGCCACGAGTCCATCGGCGGTCAGGGCCGCGGCAATCTGCTCGAAATGCAGCCGTCCCCAGGGCAGCGGGGCGCCGTCCGCCTCGCCGGGCGTGCCTGCCGGCAGCCGATGTTCCATCTGCCTGCTCCTCCCGGGTACGGAATGCCCCGCAGGTCGGCCGTTATACTAGCGCACCCCCTTGCCGGCCAAGACTCGTACGCATGTCCGCGACCCCGACCGTTCCGATCACCTTCCAGGGCCTGATCCAGACCCTGAACCAGTTCTGGGCCCAGCAGGGCTGCGTGCTCATCCAGCCGCTCGACCTGGAGGTGGGCGCCGGTACCTTCCACCCGGCCACCTTCCTGCGTGCGATCGGTCCGGAAGGCTGGAATGCGGCCTACGTGCAGCCGTCGCGGCGCCCGACCGATGGCCGTTACGGTGAGAACCCGAACCGCCTGCAGCGCTACTACCAGTACCAGGTGGCGATGAAGCCGGCGCCGGACAACATCCAGCAGTTGTACCTGGATTCGCTGAAGGCACTGGGCATCGACCCGCTGGTGCACGACCTGCGCTTCGTCGAGGACAACTGGGAATCGCCGACGCTGGGCGCGTGGGGCCTGGGCTGGGAAGTCTGGCTCAATGGCATGGAAGTGACCCAGTTCACCTACTTCCAGCAGGCCGGTGGCCTGGAATGCCGCCCGGTGCTGGGCGAGATCACCTACGGTCTCGAGCGCCTGTGCATGTACCTGCAGAACTGCGACAACGTCTACGACCTGATCTGGACCTACGGCCCGGACGGCCAGCCGGTGACCTACGGTGACGTCTACCACCAGAACGAGGTGGAGCAGAGCACCTACAACTTCGAATACGCCGACGTGGAAGAAATGTTCCACCGTTTCGACGCCTGCGAGCGTGAGGCGCAGAAGCTGGTGGAAGTGAACCTGCCGCTGCCGGCCTACGAGCAGGTGATGAAGGCCAGCCACACCTTCAACCTGCTGGATGCGCGCCGTGCGATCAGCGTGACCGAGCGCCAGCGCTACATCCTGCGCGTGCGCGCGCTGGCCCAGGCGGTGGCCAGGGCGTACTACGAGCAGCGCGAGAAGCTGGGCTTCCCGGGCGCGAAGAAGGCCTGACGGCCCTCCCGCACCGACCCGCTTTTCATCAACTACCCGGGGCGCCGGACGCGTTGCGCGCTGCGCCCCCACCACAGGATCGAACCGATGAGCCAACTGTCCCCCCTGCTGATCGAACTGGGCACCGAGGAACTGCCGGTCAAGGCGCTGCCGGGCCTGGCCCAGGCGTTCTTCGACGGTGTCGTCGAAGGCCTGCGCAAGCGCGGCGTCGCGCTGGAACTGGGCGATGCGCGCCCGCTGTCGACCCCGCGCCGACTGGCCGTGCTGCTGCCGGGCGTCGGCCTGGAACAGCCGGAGCAGCACAGCGAAGTGCTGGGCCCGTACCTGAACATTGCGCTGGACGCCGAAGGCCAGCCGACCAAGGCGTTGCAGGGCTTCGCCGCCAAGGCCGGGATCGACTGGACCGCGCTGGAGAAGACCACCGACAACAAGGGTGAGCGCTTCGTGCACCGCGCGGTGACCCCGGGCGCGAGCACCGCCAGCCTGCTGCCGGAGATCCTGCGCGAGGCGATCGCGGCGATGCCGATTCCCAAGCCGATGCGCTGGGGCGACCACGCCTGGGGCTTCGCGCGCCCGGTGCACTGGCTGGTGCTGCTGCACGGCGCCAACGTGGTCGAGGCCGAACTGTTCGGCCTGCAGGCCGGCCGCGTCAGCCGTGGCCATCGCTTCCACCATGACCAGGCGGTGTCGCTGGCGCAGCCGCAGGACTACGTTGAAGCGCTGCGCGCCGCGTTCGTGCTGGTCGACCCGAGCGAGCGCCGCGCGCGCATCGTCGCCGAGGTCGAGGCCGCTGCGGCCAAGGCCGGTGGCAACGCCCGCATCACCGACGACAACCTGGAGCAGGTGGTGAACCTGGTCGAATGGCCGTCGGCGGTGCTGTGCAGCTTCGAGCCCGCGTTCCTGGCGGTGCCGCAGGAAGCGCTGATCGAGACGATGGAGATCAACCAGAAGTTCTTCCCGGTGCTGGATGCCGCAGGCACGCTGACCGAGAAGTTCATCGGCATCGCCAACATCGAATCGAAGAACGTGGCCGAAGTGGCCAAGGGCTACGAGCGGGTGATCCGTCCGCGTTTCGCCGATGCCAAGTTCTTCTTCGACGAGGACCTGAAGCAGGGCCTGGTGTCGATGGGTGAGGGGCTGAAGACGGTGACCTACCAGGCCAAGCTGGGCAGCGTGGCCGACAAGGTGGCGCGCGTGGCTGCATTGGCCGAAGTGATCGCACCCCAGGTCGGTGCCGATGCCGCGCAGGCCAGGCGGGCTGCCGAACTGGCCAAGAACGACCTGCAGTCGCGCATGGTCAACGAGTTCCCGGAGCTGCAGGGCATCGCCGGCCGCCACTACGCCGTGGCCGGTGGCGAATCGGCCGAGGTGGCGCTGGCCATCGACGAGGCCTACCAGCCGCGCTTCGGTGGTGATGACATCGCGCTGTCGCCGCTGGGCAAGGTGCTGGCGATTGCCGAGCGCGTCGACACGCTGGCCGGTGGCTTCGCCGCAGGCCTGAAGCCGACCGGCAACAAGGACCCGTTCGCCCTGCGCCGCAACGCGCTGGGCCTGGCCCGCACGATCATCGAAAGCGGCTTCGAGCTGGACCTGCGCGCACTGCTGGCCAGCGCCAACGCCGGCCTGGCCGCACGCAACGTGCAGGCCGACGTCGGCGAGCTGTACGACTTCATCCTCGACCGCCTGAAGGGTTACTACGGCGACAAGAACGTGCCAGCCACGCACTTCAATGCGGTGGCCGAACTGAAGCCTGTCTCGCTGTATGACTTCGACCGCCGCCTGGACGCGATCGGCACCTTCGCCGCGCTGCCGGAAGCCGAGGCGCTGGCTGCGGCCAACAAGCGCATCCGCAACATCCTCCGCAAGGCTGAAGGCGACATTCCGGCCCAGATCGACCCGGCGCTGCTGCAGGAAGACGCCGAGCGCGCGCTGGCTGAAGCGGTCACTGCGGCCATCGACGACACCGGCGCCAGCCTGCATCAGAAGGATTACGTGGCGGTGCTGGCGCGCTTGGCCCGCCTGCGCCCGCAGGTCGACGCGTTCTTCGATGGCGTGATGGTCAATGCGGAAGATCCGGCGCTGCGTGGCAACCGCCTGGCGCTGCTGACGATGCTGGGCGAGCGCCTGGGCAAGGTGGCAGCGATCGAGCATCTGTCGAGCTGATGCCCGTATCGGTAGTGCCGGCCGCTGGCCGGCATTGCCACCGCGCATCGCATCGACCTGTGGATTGCCGGCCAGCGGCCGGCACTACCGGAACACCGTCGGCGGATGTCCATCGGGGTCATCGCCGGCATCGCGCACGATGCCGGCATCCTCGCCTGCGATCACGAGGATCGCCACAAAGGCGCGTATTTTGACCGCCACTTAACAACCGATCCCGAATGACGTGATGCATTTCGCATCGTCACCTTCGGTCGGTATGCTGTGCCGCATGCAGCCAAAGAAATACGCCCTGCCGCTGATGGTCCTGTCGCTGGCCGCCACCTCCGTGGCCAACGCGCGCGGCACCATCGACAAGGTGGACATCAAGGGATTGGACAAGGGCGACGACGCCGCGATCATCGAGAACATCCAGGAATCGCTGTCGCTGTACGACACGATCGGCAAGGAACAGGGCGAATCGCGCCTGGAGTACCTGCTGTCACAGGCCGAGCGGCAGACCCGCCAGGCACTGGAACCCTTCGGGTACTACAACCCGGTGATCAAGGTCGAGGCGCCGCGCGAGGACGAGCATGTGCGGGTGCTGATCCATGTCGACAAGGGCACCCCGGTGACCGTGCGCCGTGAGCACATCGACATCACCGGGCCGGCGATGTATGACCAGTACCTGCAGGACGACCTGGCCGCATTCAAGCCCCGCAAGGGCCAGCGCTTCGAGCACACGCAGTACGAAGCCAGCAAGATCACCATCACCCGTCGCCTGGCCGAGCGTGGCTACTTCGATGCCGACTACACCCAGCGCCAGGTACAGATCACCCGCGCCGACAACGCAGCCGACATCGACCTGACCTGGGACAGCGGCCGCCGCTACAACATGGGGCCGGTGCGTTTCGAGCAGGATTACTTCGTCGACAAGCTGTTCGACCCGCTGGTGTACTGGGAACAGGGCAGCTACTTCCACGAGGGCAAGCTGGACCGGCTGCGCGAGTCGCTGACCAAGCTGGACTACTTCAGCGTGATCGACATCCAGCCACGGCCCGACCAGGCCGATGCCAACGGCGAAGTGCCGGTGGATGTGAAGCTGACCCGCGCCAAGCGCACCATCTATACCGCGGGTCTGAGCTACGGCAGCGAGAGTGGCCCGGGTGTGCGCGGCGGCATCGAGCGGCGGTTCCTGAACAACCGCGGGCACAAGATGAACACGCAGCTGGACTATGCGCAGAAGCGCAAGAGCCTGGTGACCAGCTACCGCATCCCCGCCTTCAACTGGCTTGACGGCTGGTATACCTTCGCCGCCAGTGCGTATGACGAGCAGACCGATTACATCGACCTGCGCAACTTCAAGCTGATCGCCAGCCGCAGCGGCGAGATCAACGAGCACTGGACCGCGATCGCCTCGATCAACGCACTGCGCGAGCGTTGGCGCTATGCCTCCGGCACTGAATTCACCGATGCCGTCTACAACACCTCGACGCTGGTGTACCCGCAGATGGTTGCAGACTACGTCAACGTCGACGACGAGATGTTCCCGCGCAAGGGCATCAGCGGTACTGCGACGATGCGTGCCGGCGTTGAAGGTGCCGGCTCGGACACCAGCTTCGTGCAGGCCAACGCCGTGCTGCGCTGGTACATCCCGGTGGGTGAAAGCAACCGCCTGATCCTGCGCGGCGAGGGGGGTACCACCTGGACCAGCGATCTGGTGGCGATGCCGCCGAGCCTGCGCTACTTCGCGGGCGGTGACCGCAGCATCCGCGGTTACGCCTACCGCGAAGTCGGCCCGCGCACACCCAAACCCGACAAATACGCGCTGGGCGCCAAGAACCTGGTGATCGGCTCGGCCGAGTACGAGCACTACTTCAATGGCGGCCCGTGGGGCGCGGCGGTGTTCGTCGATACCGGCAGCGCATTCGACAACACCATTGATCTGCACACCGGCGTCGGCTTCGGCGTGCGCTGGAAATCGCCGGTGGGCCCGGTGCGCGTGGATATCGCGCATGGCCTGAACAACCCGGATTCGCAGTTCCAGCTTTACCTCAACATCGGAGCGGACCTGTGAGCACGCCCGCACCCACCCCGAACACGCCGCCGCCGCGCGTGCGTTTCTACCGCCGCCGCCGCTTCTGGGCGTGGTCCGGCGTGGGCGTGATCGGCCTGGTGCTGCTGGCGTTGCTGGCGGTGTACTGGCTGCTGCAGACCGTGGCCGGCCGCGATGTGCTGCTGGCACAGGTGGTGGCGCGGCTGCCGGTGGGCGCCAGCTTCACCTGGGACAAGGTGGACGGCCCGGTGGCCGGTCCGCTGACCCTGTACAACGTCGACTTCCGCTACGACGACATCCATTTCCACGCCGAGCGCGCGCACCTGGAGCCGGACCTGCGCCCGCTGCTGGGCCGCAAGCTGCTGCTGGACAAGCTGGAGCTGACCAACGCGACGCTGAACCTGGCCAAGAGTGACGAGCCGTTCAAGCTGCCGTCGTGGCCCGATTCGCTGCCGCAGATCGAAATGCCGCTGGCGATCCAGGCCGATGCCATTGCCATCGACGGCTTCCGCATCAGCCAGGCCAACGAGCCGGTGATCGACATCAGCCGTGTGCGTGGTGGCATCGAGATCGCCAATGGCGAGTTCCAGGCGCACAAACTGGTCGTGGACAGCGACATGGGCAACTTCACCGCCCAGGGCCGCTACATACCGGCCAAGGACTACGACACCGACGTGACCGTCACCGCAGTGTTGCCGGCCCCGCGTGGCCGTACCGCAGCGACGGTGGGGCTGGTGGCACGCGGTGACCTGGCGCACATGGAAGTGGCCGTAGCCGGGCGCGCGCCGAAGCCGCTGCACGCGATGCTGGTGTTCGATGGCCGCACCGATCCGAGCTGGAGCGCCAGCATCCGCAGCGACGAACTGGATCTGGCGCTGCTGTCGCCGGCACTGGCCAGCTCGGCGATCGCACCACTCGCACTGGACTTCACCGCGGCTGGCAAGGGCGGCAACGCCAACCTGCGTGGCAAGGTGAAGCAGGGTGATCAGGAGCTGGAGCTGGCACCGTCGGTGGTGTCGCTGCAGGACCAGGTGCTGAAGGTGTCGCCCCTGCTGGTGAAAGGGCTTGGCGGTGAGGCACGGCTGGAAGGCACCGCCGACTTCAGCCAGGAAGACCAGCAGAAACTCAATTTCTCGGTGGTCGCCCATGACCTGACCTACGTGCCGGCGCCCGATCCGAACACGGCCGGCAGCGCACCGGTGCCGGTCACCCTGAAGGAAGCGCGCTTCGGCCTGGCCGGTACCTTGAAGGCGTGGGCCGCGATCGGCCGTGCCGATGTCGAACGCGAAAAGCAGAAGGCACAACTGCAGTTCGACGTACGCGGCAATGACCAGGCCGCGTCGATCCACCAGCTGCAGGCGCAGACGCCGGGTGGGCAGCTGCAGGTGGAAGGCCAGGTGGCGTGGGCACCGCAGCTGGACTGGGATGCCAAGGCCACGCTGAAGGACTTCGACCCCGGCTATTTCGTGCCGGGCTGGAACGGCCGCCTGTCCGGCAACCTGGCCTCCAAGGGCCGCCAGCTGCCGCCGCCGGCAAACGCGCCGCCGGGCACGGCCGGCACGCTGGAAGCCACCGTCGACCTGCCGTCGCTGAAGGGCATCCTGCGCCAGCGCAATCTCGACGCACAGGGCAAGTTCGCGTTGCAGGGCGCGCAGGGCCAGGGCGACCTGAAGCTGTCGCTGGGCAGCAGCCGGGTGACCGCGTCGGGCAAGGTCGGCGACCGCCTCGACATCGACGCGCGTTTCGAACCGCTGCAGCTGAGCGATCTGCTGCCCGGCGCCGATGGCGGCCTGCGTGGACAGGTACAGGTGAAGGGCCCGCGCGATGCGCCGGACATCACCGCCGACCTGGTCGGCAACAACCTCAACTGGGACGGCTACGGCGCCGAGAGCGTGAGCATCAAGGGCCACCTGCCATGGCGCGGCGACAGCGGCACGCTGGCGGTGCAGGGCCAGCAGGTCAACGCCGGCATGCTGCTGGAACGCTTGAACGTGGATGCGCAGGGCAGTGTCTCCAACCTGCGCCTGGCCGCGCAGACCCGCAACGAGATGGGCGCGATCGAGCTGCAGGGCAGCGTCCGCCAGCAGGGCGCGCAGTGGCGCGGCGAACTGGCGTCGCTGCGCATCGCACCGGTGAAGGGCGATGCCTGGTCGTTGCGTGCACCGGCGGCGTTCGCAATCAACGGCAGCACCTACACCCTGTCCGAAGCCTGCCTGGCCGCGGCCAGCAGCGGCGCGCTGTGCGCACAGGCCAACTGGCCGCGTGAGGGCCTGGTGGTGCGCAGTGATGCGCTGCCGCTGGCGCTGGTGCAGCCGTGGCTGCCGCCGCAGTCCGGCCGCCGCATCTACCTGCGTGGCGATGTCAGCCTGGACGCGCAGATCCGCCCGCGCGGCAATGCCTGGGAAGGCCATGTAGAGGTGCGCTCGAAGGAAGGCGGCGTGCGCCTGGGCGAGAACCGCAACACCGTGGGGGATACCACCCGCGGCGAGCTGGTGCGTTATGACCAGTTCTCGCTCAAGCTCGACATGACCCCGGCCAGCATCAAGGGCTACCTGGGCATGGGCTTCCAGGGCAACGGCTTCGTCGATGCCAGGATGCAGACCGGCTGGGAGGCCAGTGCGCCGCTGAACGGCGAGCTCTACCTCAACATGTCGCGGCTGTACTGGCTGGAGCTGTTCTCGCCGGACATCGTGCGCCCGACCGGCCTGATCGAGGGCCACGTCAGCCTGCGCGGTACGCGCGGCCAGCCATCGCTGGGCGGTGACGCCCAGCTGAGCAACTTCAAGGGCGAATTCCCCGCGCTGGGCCTGACCTTCGACCAGGGCAAGGGCAGCTTCGTGGCCCAGCCCGACGGTTCGGCAAAGATCACCGCGCAGGCCAACTCGGGCCAGGGCACGCTGTACGTGGATGGTGGCCTGTCGTGGTTTGGTGATGCGCAGCCGCTGCAGCTGAAGATCCACGGCGAGAACGTGCTGCTGTCCAACACCAGCGAGCTGCGCATCGTCGCCAACCCCAACCTCGACTTCACCTTGGCCAAGGCGGCGATGGAGCTGCGCGGCACCGTGCACGTGCCCGAGGCCGACATCGATCTCGAACGCCTGGATCGTGGCACCTCGGTGTCCGAGGACGTGGTGGTGCTGGACCCGGCCGACCCGGAAGAGTCGCGCACCTCGCCGCTGGACATGGACCTGACCGTCAGCCTTGGCGACAAGGTCAAGATGACCGGCTTCGGCCTGAAGGGCGCGCTGACCGGCAAGATGCAGGTCTGGGCCAAGCCTGGCCGCGAAATGACCGCCAATGGTGGCCTGGAAGTGAGTGGTCGCTACAAGGCATACGGGCAGGACCTGACCATCACCCGTGGCAACCTCACCTGGAACTACAACGCGGTGTCCGACCCGCGCATCAACATCCGTGCCGAGCGCCGGATCGGTGATGTCACCGCCGGCATCGACGTGACCGGGCGTGCACAGCAGCCGCGCGCGGACGTGTGGTCCGAGCCGGCGATGTCGCAGTCCGAGGCACTGGCCTACCTGGTGCTGGGGCGCAGCCTGACCGGTGCCAGCAGCGACCAGGCCCAGCAGGTCAACGCGGCCTCGGCGGCGCTCTCGGCTGGCAGCGGCCTGCTGGCGTCGCAGCTGGGCGCCAAGCTGGGCCTGGACGATGCCGGCGTGAGCCAGTCGCGCGCGCTGGGCGGCTCGGTGATTGGCGTCGGCAAGTACATCTCGCCCAAGCTGTACGTCGGCTACGGCGTGTCGCTGGTCGGTGCCGGTTCGGTGATCACGCTGAAGTACCTGCTGCGTCGTGGCTTCGACGTGGAAGTGGAGTCGAGCACGGTGGAAAACCGTGGGTCGATCAACTGGCGGCGGGAGAAATAACCCGCCGCCATTCAACCGTTGCCGGTGCCAGGGTCCAGCTGGCTCACGACTGCGAATGAGGGAGCAGGCCTGCGCGGACGAGGCCCGTGCGTGAGCACGCCTTGCCCATCGAGCGGCGACGGTGGTTCGGCCGGTGTTGGCGCGGACGCCGTTCGCGATGGAGTCCACCCCACGAAGTGCGCCAGCATGAGGGCGCCGGACACGATGACCACCGAGGCATGGATTGCCGCGCGTTTCATGCCGAACGTGTTGAGCGCACGTGGTCGCACGGCATCACCCAGTAGTGCCAGCACCGCCAGAACCGCCAGTACGATCAGCGCGCCCAGCAGGCAGCGGACAATCGCGACCTGCAACTTCGGGATGTTGAAGCGCCTGGGCTGCGATATCGCCAGCCAGAAGGCGACCTGATCCGCGTCCAGTGGCGCCAGCGTGTCGCGGACGGTATGCACCCCCAGATGCTGCATCGTGCGCCGCATGGTGCCTGCGCGCCCGGGCACGCAGGACGACAGCAGCGATTGCAGCCAGTGCCACGGCCGGGTCAAGCGTTCCACGCGGGCACGGGCTTCATGGGGGGACACCCGATCCTGCGGTCGGTCCAGTGCTGTGGTGAGGGCCGCATGGTTGCGCGGCTGCAGCTGCCAGTGGCGATGCAGTTGGCTGCGTCGTGCACGGACCCGGTAGGGATCGATATCAGCCCGGATCTCATCCCAGCAGAAGTATCGACCGAGCAGATCGAAATTGGACTCGCACAGCGGGCCGCCCTGGTGCAGCAGCTGCTGCAGGACCACGTCACCGATACGTGGCCTGTCGGCCAATGACCACAGCTCCGGACGCCCGGCCAGCCAGTGCTCGAAGCTGGCCGGGTCGGTGTCGCCGGCGGTGTTGATCAGCAGGCGCGCAAACCGGGGCAGGTTCAATGATGGCTCCACCACATCGTCCGGCATGTCGGTGTCGAGCGTGCATGGATGATGCAGCTCCGGCATGTGGTCCATCGGCGAATGGCTGTCGTACGGCGCCAGTGGCTCGGGCGGGCTGTTGTTCGCAGGCGTGGTCGCCAGCGCTTCTGCACTGCTTTCCTCCTGCCACTGCGCACGGTTGCTTATCCACCGCAGCGCTTCCTGGTAAGCCTCGTGCAGCGTCTGGAATGCCACCGGGTCTTCGTCCGGGCGCGCCGCGCGCAGTCTCTGCGCGTAGGCGCGCTTGATCGCCCGTTCGTCGGCGCTGGCGTCGAGCCCGAGAGCGTCCAGCGCCCGGTTCACGCAGTGTTTCCAGAGGCCGGCGGAAGCCGGTCAATCGGCGCGTGACGACGCGCGCGGTGCACGAACTCGGCGCCCCACTGCAGCAGGGTGAGAACGATGCCTGCTTCGGCGATCAGCATGGCAAGTACCATGAACACGCCGTGGCGGACTCCGAATCGCATCCGGGCACCGACGCGTCGCCACAGGCGCGCAGTCGCCAAGGGCAGTGCCATGAAGATCAGCAGCGTACCCTCCATGCGGTGGCCCAGGCCATGGACAAGAACCAGGCTGCCGATCGCCATCAACGGCGCAGGTAGGGCCAGCAGCAGCCCTGCACGCCGATGAGTGAGGTCAAGCGTAAGTTGGCGCAGCGCCCAGCGAACAGGCACCCACAGTACTCCCATCACCGCCAGCAGCAGGCCCAGGAGCGCCCCCATCTGGACGAATATCGAGGCTTCGCCCGCCTTTCCCTGGACCAACGAGACACCTGCGATTCCACCGAAGAACAACAGGCTGCAGACGCCCAGCAGCACGCCACGCAGCGCGTTCACCTGCCAGCGCCACCGCCTGGGCCGGGAGACGTCGGCAAGACTTCGCCAGAACAGGATCTGCTGCGGATGCCATGCCTCGGGCAACTGCTCGCTTCCCCCCGACTCGATGGCATCCAGCAGCGCGTTGACTTCACTGATGTGCTCGGGCAGCTGCGCCTGCCAGAGGGATCGCCGCAGGTTCCATGGCTGCGACAGGTAGCGCAGGCAACGACTGACTGTGATCCTCCCCAACCGCAGGCTGCCCTCTTGTTCAAGCAGTGCCGACAGCTCTGCCGCATTCCCGGTCTCGGCGGCCCAGCGTCGATGACCGCGCGACTGGATCGATGCCAGCCTGTCCGGATCCACGCCATCGTGTACATCATCCCAGCCAAAGCAGCGTGCCAGCAGACCCATGTTGGCTGCGCTGACGCTGTTGTGACTGCGTGCCAGTTCATCCAGCAGCGCGTCGCCCACCAATGGCTTGTAGCGCAGCGACCACAGCACCGGCGTGGCCTCCAGCCAGGGGCCGAAGTCTTCAGGGGAAGACAGATGGGCCATGCGCAGGATCGTGTGCGCATGGCCCGATACGTGGACCGCTCCCTCCAGTTCCGCCACTTGTGCCGTGCGCAGCAGCACAGGCGTGCCGCGAGGTGGCCATGGAGGCGAGTACGAACGCGTTTCGGGCGGCGCCCATGCCACGTCTGCGTCGGGCGGCCAGGGTGCGATGTCGGTTGCATGCTCCGCCGGTTCGTCTTCGTCTGCGGTATTGGCCAGCGCTTCCTGGCGGACCCAGTCCAATGCCGCCTGATAGGCCTCATGCAGGTGCTGGAAGGCGATGGGATCCTCGTCGGGTCGAGTCACCCGCAGGCGATTTGCATAGGCGCGCTTGATCGCGCGCTCGTCAGCGGCTTCGTCCAGCTCCAGGACGTGAAGTGCCCAGCTCATGCATCGCGCTCGAGGGTGTCCAGTGCCTCGTCCAGCTGACGGCGATGACGCTCGACGGCAATGGCGTCCTGGCTTTCCAGCACATGGCGGAAGCTGCTCAGCCACGACTGCAGCTGTTCGCGGTGATGGATGCGTTCCTCGTACAGGCGCTCGGTGCGGGCGATCACCGCGAGGTTGGGCTGGGCGTCACGCGGGTGGATCTTCAGCGCTTCCAGTGCGCGCAGGCGCTGCTGGATCTCTTCGGGTGACAGCAGCCCGGGATTCTGTTCCAGGATGAGCTCGTGGCGCTTGCCGGTGGCATCCTCAGTGACTTCGACCTGCAGCAGCCCGTTCACGTCGTAGGTAAAGCGGGCGGTGACGCTGCGCTCCTGTATCGGGACAGAATGGGTCAGCGGCACGGTCAGCTCACCGAGCTTGATGTTGCGATCCACCGTCGGGCTCTCGCCCTGGAACACGTCGATGCGGATGGCGTCCTGCCGTTCGTGCAGCGGGTAGAAGCGATCCTCGCGGCTGACCGGCACCACGCTGTTGCGCTGGATGATCGGGTGGAAGTAGCCGCTGCGTTCGCCACCGGCAGCATCCTGGCGGGACACCTGCGTGCCGAGCGTGTAGGGGCAGACATCGGTCAACACGACTTCGCGCAAGGATTCGTCGCGCGCCTTCAATCCCGCTGCAACGGCGGCGCCCAAGACAATCGCCTGGTCCGGATGGATATGGCGCAGCGGAAGCCGACCGAACATGCGGGTCGCCAGCTTGCTGACCATCGGCATGCGTACCGCACCGCCGACCAGGATGATGTCGTCCAGCGCGTCGGGCTTGAGTCGGGCGTCGCGGATCGCGCGTTCGATGGGCCCACGCATGCGCAGCAGCAGCGGTTCGCAGAGCTGGGTGTAGCGCGCCTCGTCCATCTGCCACTGGCGTTCGCTGCCGGCCAGGGGCAACTGCAGGCTGGCAGCGCCGCTCAGGCTGAGTTCGCGCTTGAACAGTTCCAGTCGACGCAGCAGCTGCGCCTGTTCGGCAGCGGACAGGTCGCTGGTGGACGTGCCCTGGTCGGCATGGAAGGCCCGCACCAGTACCTGCAGGAAATCCTCGCCGCCCAGGAAATTGTCGCCGGCGCTGGCATGCACTTCGACCACGCCGTCGAACAGTTCCAGGATGGAGACGTCGAAGGTGCCACCGCCCAGGTCCAGCACCAGCACGCAGCCTTCGCCGTCACGCTCCTGCAGGCCATAGGCCAGCGCGGCGGCCGTGGGTTCATTGATCAGGCGCTCGACGCGGATGCCGGCCAGCTCGCCGGCTGCCCGGGTAGCCTTGCGCTGGGCGTCGGAGAAATAGGCCGGTACGCTGATCACTGCCTCCTCCACCTTGTGGCCCAGTGCGGCTTCGGCGTCAGCCAGCAGCGAGCGCAGCACCATGGCCGAAAGCTCCTCGGGGCGGAAACTGCGCTCACCCAGCCGGGTTTCCCGATCGCTGCCCATCCAGCGCTTGAAGTGGGCCACGGTCTGCTGTGGATGGCTGACCAGGCGGTCGCGGGCTGGCTGGCCAACCAGCACGGCGCCATCGACCAGGCTCACCACCGACGGGGTCAACAGCTCGCCATGGGCATTGGGGAACAGGCGCGGTCCATCCGACGAATGCACACCGATGAGCGAGTGCGTCGTGCCCAGGTCGATTCCAACAATCATCTGCTGACGTCCGTTGTGCAGGGAACCGCGATTGTAGGAGTGGCCCCGACCCCCTGACCATCGGGCGTTGCCCGACAGCGCCCCACGGGCTATGGTCCCGGGCTGTTCAGTCGTACCGGATTGCCTCATGTCATCACGCAAAGCCCTTCCCACCGCCCTGGCCCTGGGCCTGACCCTCGCCGCCGGTGCCCACGCCGATGAAGGCATGTGGATGCCGACGCAGCTGCCGGAGCTGGCCAAGCCGCTGCAGGCCGCAGGTTTCAAGGGCAATCCGGCCGACCTGGCCAATGTCACCGCGCCGCCGCTGAGCGCCGTGGTGCGCGCCGGTGGTGGTACCGGTTCGTTCGTGTCCGCCGACGGCCTGCTGCTGACCAACCACCACGTGGCGATGGGCGTGATCCAGTACAACAGCTCGCCCGAGCACGACCTGATCACTGGTGGCTTCATCGCCAACGGCCGTGCCGACGAGCGCCCGGCCAACCCGGACTTCCGCGTGCTGGTCACCGTCGGCTTCGACAAGGTGACCGATCAGGTGCTGGCGCAGGCGCGTGGCAAGACCGGCCGTGCCTACTTCGATGCTGTCGATGCGGCCAGCAAGCAGATCGTGGCCGAGTGCGAGAAGGACGGCAGCGTGCGCTGCTCGGTGGCCAACATGTACTACGGCACCGACTTCTACCGGATCGCCCAGCTGGAACTGAGCGACGTGCGCCTGGTGTACGCGCCGCCGCGTGCGATCGGCAACTACGGCGACGAGATCGACAACTTCATGTGGCCGCGCCACACCGGCGACTTCACCCTGCTGCGCGCCTACGTGGGCAAGGACGGCAAGCCGGCCGCCTACAGCAAGGACAACGTGCCCTACCAGGCGCCGGCACACCTGCAGATGTCGGTGGAAGGCCCGAAGGAAGGCGACTACGCGATGCTGGCCGGTTACCCGGGCATCACCTACCGCCATCGTACCGCGGCCGAATTCGCTGGCCAGATCGATACCGTGCTGCCGCGCCGCGTGTCGGTGTTCCAGCAGATGATCGACACCATCGAGGCCGCCAGCGCCAAGGATGCACAGGCGCGCACCCGCTACGCCTCGCAGCTGCAGTCGCTGAAGAACAACCGCAAGCGCGCCGCCGGCGAGCTGGAAGGCCTGCTGCGCAGCGACGCCAAGGCCCAGCGTGCTGCCGACGAGACGGCGATGCTCGCTGCCACCGACCGCAAGTACCAGGGCGACATCAAGGCGTTGCTGGCCAACCTGTCGCAGGGCGCGGCGGTGGGCGAGCGTGACCTGCTGCTGGACCAGATGGCCGCGCAGAGCCAGCTGCTGCGTTCGGCGTTGCTGCTGGAGCGCCTGCGCATCGAATCGGCCAAGCCGGACGCGCAGCGCGAAAGCGGCTACCAGCAGCGCGACCAAGCGATGATCGAAGGCGTGCTCAAGCAGGTCCAGCGCCGTTACGCACCGGAGGTCGAGAAGGCGCTGCTGACCACCCTGCTGACCCGCTACCAGCAGCTGCCGGACGCGCAGCGCGTGGCCGAGTTCGACGCGGCCTTCGGCCGTACCCCGCAGCAGCTGGCCAAGGCGCTGGACACCCTGTATGCGGGCACCCAGCTGGGTGACGAGGCGCAGCGCCTGTCGCGCTTCGCTGCCGCACGCGAAGGCAAGGCGCTGGCCGCCGATCCGCTGATCGCCGTGGCCGGCCCGCTGGTGGCCGCGCAGCTGCGCATCGAGAACGAGAGCAAGACCCGCGAAGGCGAGCAGCTGCGCCTGCGCCCGGCCTACATGCAGGCGCTGTTCGCCTGGCGTGCCAAGCAGGGCCGCGCCGTGTACCCGGATGCCAACCGCACCCTGCGCATCAGCTACGGCAAGGTCGAGGCGCTGCACCCGCGCGATGGCGTGACCTACTCGCCGGTGACCACCGTGGCCGGCATCGTCGAGAAGAACACCAACGCTTATCCGTTCGATGCACCCAAGCCGCTGCTGGCGGCGATTGCCAAGGGTGACTTCGGCAGCACCGCCGACCCGGCGCTGAAGACCCAGACGGTCAACTTCCTGACCAACCTGGATACCACCGGCGGCAACTCCGGCTCGCCGGTGCTCAACGCCAAGGGCGAACTGATCGGCCTGAACTTCGACAGCAACTGGGAATCGGTCAGCGCCAGCTGGTGGTTCGACCCGCGCTACAAGCGCGCCGTGCACGTGGACATGCGCTACCTGCGCTGGCTGCTGGCCAAGGTCTACCCGGCGCCCGAGCTGCTGAAGGAAATGGGCGTGCCGGCCCAATAACGCCGGTACCTGGCAGGTGCCCACCGCTTCCTGGTGGGTGCCCATTGATTCCCGGTAGGTGCCCACTGTCAGTGGGCACGGATGTCCCCGTCACGACCAACGGTCGTGACCCACCAGACGGGCCAACGGTCGTGACCCACCGCCATGACCTACCCTCACGACCAACGGTCGTGATCTACTGAACCCTGTTCCGACGGAAACGCACGCGTGGTCTCCAGCTGGATCCTGCTGCTGGTCTCGGTTGCCTATGCCGCGCTGCTATTCGGCGTGGCGTGGTGGGGTGACCGTCGGCCGATGTACCCCGACCGGCCGTGGCTGCGGCCGGTGGTCTACAGCCTGGCGCTGGCCGTGTACTGCTCGTCGTGGACCTTCTACGGCGCGGTGGGTACCGCCGTGCGCAACGGCATCGGCTACCTGCCGATCTATATCGGTCCGTTGCTGCTGCTGTTGTTCGGCTGGCGCATCATCGAACGCCTGGCGCTGATCGCCCGCAGCCAGAACGTGGTCTCCATCGCCGATTTCATCTCCTCGCGCTTCGGCCGCTCGCGGCGGTTGGCGGCACTGGTGGCGATCATCGCCCTGATCGGCATCATCCCGTACCTGGCCCTGCAGTACAAAGCGGTGGCGATGAGCCTGCAGGTGCTGACCGGCAACAGCGGCCCGACCGGCTTCTTCACCGATCCGGCGCTGTACGTGGCGCTGCTGATGGCGCTGTTCGCCACCCTGTTCGGCACCCGCCAGGTCGACGCCACCGAGCACCACCACGGCATGATGCTGGCGATCGCCTTCGAATCGGTGATCAAGCTGCTGGCGATGCTGGCCGTGGGCGTGTTCGCCTACCTGTGGCTGAGCAACCGCACCGATGCGGTGGTCGAGTCGGTGCATACGCTGTTCACCGGCCTGCCGCCGGTGGGCTTCATCTCGCAGACCCTGCTCAGCTTCCTGGCCATCATCTGCCTGCCACGCCAGTTCCACGTGGCCGTGGTCGAGTGCGGTGACGTGCGCGACGTGCGCCGCGCGCGCTGGATGTTCGGTGGCTACCTGGTACTGATCTCGGGCATGGTGCTGCCGATCGCCACCGCCGGCGTGACCCTGTTCGGCACCGGCGGCAGCGTCGCCGACGACTCGATGGTGCTGGCCCTGCCGCTGGCCGAAGGCCGCAACGCGCTGGCGCTGATCGCCTATGTGGGCGGGTTCTCCGCCGCCACCGGCATGGTCATCGTCTCGTCCATTGCGCTGGCCACCATGGTCAGCAACGACCTGGTGATGCCGGTGCTGCTGCGTCGCAGTGGCGACCATCAGGAAGCCGCCGACGTTGCCTCGCGCGTGCTGTGGATCCGCCGCCTGGCGATCCTGCTGCTGGCGCTGATGGCGTACAGCTACTACCGCACCAGCAGCAACGACAGCACGCTGGCCTCGTACGGCCTGATGGCGTTCGCGGCGGTGGCGCAGTTCGCGCCCGGGCTGATCGGCGGCCTGTACTGGCGCGGCGCGAGCCGGCGTGGTGTCGAGGTGGGCATGCTGCTGGGCTTCGCCACCTGGCTGTACACACTGCTGCTGCCGGCGATGACCATGGCCGGCTGGGTCGATGCTGGCTGGGTGCAGCATGGCCCGTTCGGCATCGAATGGCTGCGCCCGCAGCAGCTGTTCGGCATGACCGGCTGGGACCCGCTGACCCATGGCACGTTCTGGTCGCTGCTGGTCAATGCGGCGACGATGATGCTGGTGTCCGCACGCTGGCGGCCCGGTGTGGACGAGCGGCTGCGCGCCGCGCCGTTCCTCGACCCGTATGCCGAGCGCCCGTCGGTAGCCGGTGGCTGGCCCGGTCATGTGCACGTGGGCGACCTGCTGGCACTTGCCTCGCGCGTGGTCGGCGAGCGCCATGCGCGGCGTTCGTTCTTCGAGCAGGCACAGTCGCTGGGCCGCGAGCTGCAATCCTCGGCGCCGGCCGACCGGCCGTGGGTGCAGTTCACCGAACGCCTGCTGGCCGCGTCGATTGGTGCGGCCTCGGCGCGCCTGCTGCTGACCAGCCTGCTGCGTGGCTCGGGCATGGACCTGGGCGAAGTGGTGGCGGTGCTGGACGAAGCCGGGCAGGAACTGCGCTTCAACCGCGAGATCCTGTCGACCACGCTGGAGAACATCAGCGCCGGCGTCAGCGTGGTCGATCCGGACATGCGCCTGACCGCATGGAATCGTCGTTACCAGGACATGTTCGGCTACCCCGACGGCATGCTCTACGTAGGTCGCCCGGTGGCCGACCTGATCCGCTACAACGCCGAGCGCGGCGAGCTGGGCGAGGGTGATATCGAAGTGCAGATCAACCGACGCATCGGCTACATGCGCGCGGGGTCACCGCACGTGTTCGAGCGCACCCGCAGCGATGGCAAGGTGATCGAGATGCGTGGCCAGGCGCTGCCCGGCGGCGGTTACGTGACCAGCTACAACGACATCACCGACTACAAGCACGCGGAAAAGGCCCTGCTGGAAGCCAACGAGACGCTGGAACAGCGCGTGGCAGAGCGTTCGCATGAGGCCGAGGTCGCGCAGCAGTCGAAGACCCGCTTCCTGGCGGCGATCAGCCATGACGTGCTGCAGCCACTGAACGCCGCACGCCTGTTCGCTTCCGCGCTGCGCGACAGCGATCACGTGAGCGATGAGCAGAAGCACCTGGCCGAGCGCGTGGATGCATCGCTGCGCGCGGCTGAAGAACTGCTCGATGGCCTGCTGGACGTATCGCGCCTGGACGCCGGCGGCCTGCACCCAGTGATCGGCGAGTTCGACGTGAGCGCGCTGATGCGCGAACTGGCTGCGCAGTACACTCCGGTCGCCGCCGGCCGTGGCCTGCGCCTGGATCTGTTCGCACGCCCGGCATGGGTGCGTAGTGACCGCCGCCTGCTGCGCCGCGTGCTGCAGAACTTCCTGGCCAATGCGCTGCGCTACACGCGCCAGGGACGCATCGTGCTGGCCGTGCGCCAGCGCGGCGACGAAGTGGAGCTGCAGGTCTGGGATACCGGGCCCGGCATTCCCGAGCACCACATGCGGCAGATCTTCGACGAGTTCCACCGCTACCAGCAACCGTTCGATTGGGGTGAGCAGGGGTTGGGGCTGGGCCTGTCGATCTGCCAGCGCATCTCGCGTCTGCTTGACCATCGCCTCAATGCGCGCAGCCGGGTCGGCAAGGGATCGATGTTCTCGATCATCCTGCCGCGGGTCGCACCGTTGCCGGGCTACACCGAACTGGCCGCGCCGGTACAGGCCGTCGCCGCGCCGGTGCGCAGCGATTCGCTGGCGGGCCTGCGCGTGCTGTGCGTGGACAACGACGAGGAGATCCTCGACGGCATGCGCGCACTGCTCGGCCGTTGGCAGGTGCAGGTGATCACGGCATCGACGGTGGATCAGGCGTTGGAGAAGGTGGCCGAACGACCACAGGTGATGCTGGTCGACTACCACCTGCACGACCGCATGGATGGCCTGGACGCGCTGGTGGCCCTGCGCGAAGCCGCCGGTTACCCGCTGCCGGGTGCGCTGCTGACCGCCGATGGTCGCGACGAGCTGAAGCGGATGGCGCGCGAGCGTGGCTATCGCGTGCTGACCAAGCCGATCAAGCCGGCCTCGCTGCGCGCCTTCCTCGGCGCGCTGCGCGACGCGCAGTAGTGCCGGCCGCTGGCCGGCAACCACTTCATCGGCCTGGCAGTAGATCCACGCCATGCGTGGATGTGACGTCAGGTAGTGCCGGCCGCTGGCCGGCAACCACGTAATCGCGGAAGCGTTACCCCACGCCGTGCAGGTGCTCGTACAGGATCGTCGCACCGATGATCACCAGGATCACGCCACCGATGATCTCGGCACGCTTGCCCACCATGCTGCCCAGCACGCGGCCGAGCATGATGCCGACGGTGACCATGGTCAGCGTGCACAGGCCGATGACCGCGGCCATCACGCCGATATGCACGTCCATGAAGGCCAGGCCGATACCCACCGCCATCGCATCGATGCTGGTGGCGAAACCGGTCAGCGCCAGCTTCCAGAAGCCGTGGTGCTGCGAAGGGTCTTCGTCTTCCTCGGCACTGTCCGGGCGCAGGCCGTTGTAGATCATGTGGATGCCCAGCGCGCCGAGCAGGCCGAAGGCGATCCAGTGGTCGAAAGCTTCCACGTACTGCAGCGCGGCGCGACCGAGCAGCCAGCCGATGATGGGCGTGATCGCCTCGATGACGCCGAAGATGATGCCGGCACGCAAGGCATCGCGGAACACCGGCCTGCGCATGGCCGCACCCTTGCCGATCGCGGCGGCAAAGGCATCGGTGGACATGGCAAAGCCGATCAGGAGGATCGAAATGGGGGACATGGACAGCGGCTGAGGTCGGGCCAGGACGGACGCACGGCCTGCGCTCGCGCCCAACCTGACGTTGCGCGCGCGGGCCGCTGGTCTCGCCAACCATCATGGTTGTCCACGCCACGGCGCACTGGCCGAGTATGTTGACGTGGACGATTCCTGCGAAGGAATCCGGCTACTCCCCAAGGGGACGCGAAGCTTAGCATCGCGATTCGCGCGTGGCGCATTTCCAGCGAAACGCGCAGGCAGGGCTGGTTTGTATAGCGATGGCTATATCGCGAGCGCAGCGGTGCCGGGTAGTGCCGGCCGCTGGCCGGCATGCGCAACGGCGAGAGCGTGCCAAGCAAGCTCGGCACCTACCGAAGCGGTTTCGGGTGATTTCAGGAGCTGAAGGCGATTGCCGGCCAGCGGCCGGCACTACCTCAATCTTCTTCCGGCGGCAGCACGATGGCGTCGTCGTCGATCGCCAGCTTGCCGGCCATCAGCACGGCCTGGGTGCGGTTGGTCACGCCCAGCTTGCGCAGGATGGCGGTGACGTGGGCCTTGATCGTCGCTTCGGAGACATTGAGGTCGTAGGCGATCTGCTTGTTCAAGCGGCCTGCGCCCAGCATCTGCAGCACGCGGAACTGCTGCGGGGTGAGCTCGCGCAGTCGCTGGCCGACTTCGCGTTCCTCGCGCTCGGTGGGCGGCACGTTGTGCGCTTCCGGCGGCGCCCAGGTCTCGCCATCGAGGATGGTGCCCAGTGCGTGGCCGATAGTGTCCGAATCCGCAGACTTCGGAATGAAGCCCAGCGCGCCGTGGTCGAGCGCGCGTCGCATCACCGTCGCCTCTTCGCGCGCGGACACCACGACCACCGGCAGGTGCGGATGCAGCGATCGCATGTGCACCAGCGCGTTGAAACCCTGCGCACCGGGCATGTTGAGGTCCATCAGGACCAGGTCGGCGTCGTTGTGCTGGTCGGCCAGCGCGTACAGCGCTTCCACGCTGTCGGCCTCGAACAGCTGCACGCCGGGGATGACCCGCTGCACGGCGCCGCGCAGGGCTTCGCGGAACAGCGGGTGGTCATCGGCAATCAGGAGGGTGGTCATGGTCGGGGGGAACCGTGGGGGAAAGCAGATGGGGTCAGAGCCCTTTCCTTGCGGAAAGGGATCCGACCCCGGTCGTACATCAGCGCACCTTGCGCTCGTCCACCAGTGACGCCACCACCGACGGATCGGCCAGGGTCGAAGTGTCGCCGAGCTGGTCCGGCGCGTTCTCGGCGATCTTGCGCAGGATGCGGCGCATGATCTTGCCCGAGCGGGTCTTCGGCAGGCCCGGCGCCCACTGCAGGTGGTCCGGCGTGGCGATCGGGCCGATCTCCTTGCGCACCCAGGCGATCAGCTCCTTGTGCAGTTCATCGCTCGGTGCCTCTTCGGCCACCAGGGTGACGTAGGCGTAGATGCCCTGGCCCTTCACGTCGTGCGGGAAGCCGACCACGGCCGCTTCGGCCACCTTCGGGTGCGAGACCAGCGCGCTTTCCACCTCGGCGGTGCCGATGCGGTGGCCGGACACGTTGATCACATCGTCGACGCGGCCGGTGATCCAGTAATAGCCGTCCTCGTCGCGTCGGCAACCGTCGCCGGTGAAGTAGCTGCCCGGGTAGGTGCGGAAATAGGTATCGATGAAACGCTGGTGGTCGCCGTACACCGTGCGCATCTGGCCCGGCCAGGAATCACGGATGATCAGGTTGCCCTCGGTCGGGCCGTCCTGGATCTCGCCATCGGCATTGACCAGCGCCGGCTGCACGCCGAAGAAGGGCAGGGTGGCCGAACCCGGCTTGAGGTCCATCGCGCCGGCCAGCGGCGAGATCAGGATGCCGCCGGTCTCGGTCTGCCACCAGGTATCGACGATCGGGCAGCGGCTGTCGCCGACCACCTCGTAGTACCAGCGCCAGGCTTCCGGGTTGATCGGCTCGCCGACGCTGCCGAGCAGGCGCAGCGAGGCGCGCGAGGTCTTCTTCACCGGCTCCTCGCCTTCGCGCATCAGCGCACGGATGGCGGTCGGGGCGGTGTAGAAGATGGTCACCTTGTGCTTGTCGATGACGTTCCAGAAACGCGAGGTGTCCGGGTAGTTCGGCACGCCTTCGAACATCAGCGAGGTCGCGCCGTTGGCCAGCGGCCCGTACACGATGTAGCTGTGGCCGGTGACCCAGCCGACGTCGGCGGTGCACCAGTAGATGTCGTCCTCGCGCAGGTCGAACACCGCTTCATGGGTGTAGGCCGCGTACAGCAGGTAACCGCCGGTGGTGTGCAGCACGCCCTTCGGCTTGCCGGTGGAACCGGAGGTGTAGAGGATGAACAGCGGGTCTTCCGCGTTCATGCGTTCCGGTTCGCAGGTGGCCGGCTGGCTGTCCACCACATCGTGGAACCAGCGGTCGCGCGGGGCCTGCATGTCCACGGCACCGCCGGTGTGGCGCACCACCAGCACGGTTTCCACGGTATTGGTGCCCGGCAGCTTCAGCGCGGCATCGACGTTGGCCTTGAGCGGAATCCTGCGGCCACCGCGCAGGCCCTCGTCGGCGGTGATGATCAGCTTGCTCTGGCAGTCGCTGACGCGGTCGGCGATCGAGTTCGGCGCGAAGCCACCGAACACCACCGAGTGGATCGCACCGATGCGCGCGCAGGCCAGCATGGCCACGGCGGCGTCGACGATCATCGGCAGGTAGATGGTGACGCGGTCGCCCTTCTTGACGCCGAGATTGCGCAGCGCATTGCCGAGGCGGCAGGTGCGCTCGTACAGCTCGCGATAGGTCACATGCTGGGCCGGTGCATCCGGGCCGTCCGGCTCGAACAGCAGGGCGGTCTTGTCGCCGCGCGTTTCCAGCTGGCGATCCAGGCAGTTCACGCTGGCATTCAGCTCGCCATCTTCGAACCACTTGATGTGGAAGTCGGACAGGTCGTAGCTGACGTTCTTGATCCTGGTCGGCTTGCGCATCCATTGCAGGCGCTCGGCGGCCTTGCCCCAGAAACCATCCGGGTCGGTCACCGAAGCCTGGTACTGCTGTTCGTACGACGTCTTGTCGATGCGTGCCTTGGCGGCGAACTGCGGATCGACGGGGTAGATATCAGCCATGGCACCCTCACTTGCACGTTGACTTTGTATGTGCGGTCGCAGCATCGCAGCGACCGATCCCCTTCAGTTTGCCCCATCCACCCCCGGCCGCGTCACCACTCTGGTTAGACCATGGTCGAAAGTGAGCGCCCAGCAGGGCCGGGTTCGACCAATGGCGAATAGCCGCTATACATAATCGCCCCGCAGTCTCGGCTCGACCGTGCCCCACGCGCGGCATCACCTTGCCACTTGGGAGAGAGGGCAACATGAGCCACCGTACGTTGAAAGCCGTGCGCACACCTTTGGCGGCCTGCCTGTTGGTCGCCCTGGTCGCACCGGGCATGGCGTTCGCTGAGACCGCCAAAGAGAAGGCACTGGAAGCACGCGTTGCCGAACTGGAACGCCAGGTCCAGCTGCTGCTGTCTTCGCAGCAACAACAACAGACCCAGATCAGCCAGACCCAGCAGGCGGTGACCGAAGTGCGCACGGTGCAGGCCGGGCAGAAGCCGGTTGCTTCGGTGCCGGCCGGCAAGCAGCCGATCCAGGTCACCACCATCACCCCGGGCGCCGCGCCGGGTACCACGGTCAAGATCGGCGGCTTCATCAAGGCCGACTTCCTGGCCACCCAGACCAGCGATGGCCAGCTGGCCGACGACGCCACCGGCCGCTCGCTGTACCTGCCGGGCCAGACCCCGGTGGAAGGCGCCGGCGGCAGCGGCAAGCGTTCGGGCACCGACTTCAACGCCCATGCCAAGTTCTCGCGCTTCAACCTGGGCATCGACAACGTGAGCGAATCGGGCAACAAGGCCGGTGCGTTCTTCGAGATGGACTTCTTCGGCAACTCGCTGGGCAACCAGACCGCCACCAATACCTACGGCGTGACCCTGCGTCATGCCTACATGTACTGGAACAACTGGATGGCCGGCCAGACCTGGTCCAACTTCATGGACGCGGCGTCGCTGCCGGAAGCGGTCGACTTCGTCGGCCCCACCGACGGCGTGATCTTCGTGCGCCAGGCCCAGGTGCGCTACACCCAGGGCGGCTTCAGCGTCGCACTGGAAAACCCGGAAACCACCACCCTCACCGGAACCCGCAATCCGGTCACCGGGGCCTGGACCAACGCCAGCGCTAACTCCGACCGTGGCAGCCTGCCCGACCTGACCCTGCGCTATGGCTGGAAGGGCAACTGGGGCACCTTCGGCGTCGGCGGCATCGTCCGTCAGCTGAAGGTCGACAACCAGGCCACCGGCGCCAAGGCCGACAAGGTGGCTGGCGGCCTGACACTGGGCGGCAAGTGGGTGATGGGCGACAGCGATTCGCTGCACTACCAGCTGACCGGCGGCGAAGGCATCGCCCGCTACATCGGTCTGGGCATCACCGCCGACAGCGCCTACGACGTGGCCCGCGACGAGCTCAACCCGACCGGCGTGCTGGCCGGCTACGTGGGCTGGCGGCATGCGTTCTCGCCGAAGCTGCGCACCAACCTGATCTATGCGCGCAGCGACTACGACAACGACAGCATCCTGGGCCCGCTGGTGACCAAGAGCGTGCAGAGCATCCGCGGCAACATCTTCTATTCGCCGCTGCCCAAGGTCGATATCGGCGCCGAGCTGATGTACGGCCGTCGCGAAGTGGAGAACGGCAACAAGGGTGACATCACCCGATTGCAGTTCACCACGAAGTACAGCTTCTAAGAGCGTGCCGGCCAGCGGCCGGCACCTACCGAGATGGGGTGCCGGCCAAGTTCGGCATCTACCGAGATGGAGTGCCGGCCAAGGTCGGCATCTACCGAATTGAGTGCCGCCCAACGGTCGGCACCCACCAACAACGATTGCTTCGGAGGGGAAGCGTCCCATGTCCAGTACACCCAGCACCGCACATAAAGCGGGCACCCTGACCAAGGGCCACAAGAAGGTCATCTTCGCCTCGAGCCTCGGCACGGTCTTCGAGTGGTATGACTTCTTCCTGTACGGCTCGCTCGCGGCCATCATCGCCAAGCAGTTCTTCAGCGGCGTCAATGAAACCACGGGCATGATCTTCGCCCTGCTGGCGTTTGCCGCCGGCTTCTTCGTGCGTCCGTTCGGCGCGGCCTTCTTCGGCAGCCTCGGCGACCGCATCGGCCGCAAGTACACCTTCCTGGTCACCATCCTGATCATGGGCATCTCGACCTTCCTGGTCGGCGTGCTGCCCAACTATGCCTCGATCGGTTTCGCCGCACCGGTGATCCTGATCATCCTGCGCCTGGCCCAGGGTCTGGCGATGGGCGGCGAGTACGGCGGTGCCGCCACCTACGTGGCCGAGCACGCGCCGGACGACAAGCGCGGCCTGTATACCAGCTTCATCCAGTGCACCGCCACGCTCGGCCTGTTCATGTCGCTGCTGATCATCCTGGCCTGCCGCTACTTCCTGGGCAATGAAGCCTTCGAAGCCTGGGGCTGGCGCATCCCGTTCCTGGTCTCGATCCTGCTGCTGGGCGTGTCGGTGTGGATCCGCCTGCAGCTGAGCGAGTCGCCGCTGTTCCAGCAGATGAAGTCCGAGGGCAAGGGTTCCAAGACGCCGTTCCGTGACAGCCTGAAGGGCGGCAACCTGAAGCTGATGCTGCTGGTCCTGCTCGGTGCGGCGGCCGGCCAGGCCGTGGTCTGGTACGGCGGCCAGTTCTACGCGCTGTTCTTCCTCAGCAGCATGCTGAAGGTCGATGCCACCACCTCCTACCTGCTGATCGCGGCCGCGCTGGCGCTGGGCGTGCCGTTCTTCATCTTCTTCGGCTGGCTGTCCGACCGCATCGGCCGCAAGAAGATCATCCTGGCCGGCTGCCTGCTGGCGGCCATCACCTACATCCCGATCTTCAAGGGCCTGACCCACTTCGCCAACCCGGCCATCGAAGAAGCGCGTGCATCCTCGCCGGCGCTGGTCGTCGCCGATCCGAACACCTGTTCATTCCAGTTCGATCCGGTGGGCCTGCGCAAGTTCACCAGCTCCTGCGACGTGGCCACCGCCGCGCTGACCAAGGCCGGTGTGCCGTACGACGTGCAGCCCGCCGCCGCCGGTTCGCTGGCGATGGTGAACGTGGGCAGCGCCAGCGTCACCTCGTATGAGGCCGCCGGCCTGACCAAGGAAGAGGGCAAGGCCAAGGCCGATGCGTTCGGTGCGGAACTGAAGACCGCCCTGACCACCGCCGGCTACCCGGCCAAGGCCGACGGCGCCCGCATCAACATCGCCGGCACCATCTTCATGCTGTGGCTGCTGGTGCTGTACGTGACCATGGTCTACGGCCCGATTGCCGCTTACCTGGTCGAACTGTTCCCGACCCGCATCCGCTACACCTCGATGTCGCTGCCGTACCACATCGGCAACGGCTGGTTCGGTGGCTTCCTGCCGGCGATCTCGTTCGCGCTGGTGGCCGGTACCGGCAACCTCTACTACGGCCTGTGGTACCCCATCATCATCGCGTTGATGTCGGTGGTGATCGGTGGCCTGTTCCTGCGCGAGACCAAGGACGTGGATATCACCAAGTAACCGGTGTGCCGACCAACGGTCGGCACCCACCGGGTTTCAGGGGCCGCGGTGCAGACCGCGGCCTTTCTGTTTGTGGGGTGTGCCCACTCGGCTCGCATTCCGGTAGTGCCGGCCGCTGGCCGGCAACGGCTTTATGTCCGCGGAGATTCATGAGGTTGCCGGCCAGCGGCCGGCACTACCATTGCGTCGCGCAGCACGCCGTATAGTCGGCCTATGACCACCACTACGCCGGAAGACCTCCCCGCCCTCCTGCACACCCTGCGCAGCGCCTGGCAGTCGCAGCGCCCGTCGCTGGACCAGCGCGAAGCCGACCTGCGCCGCCTGCGCGAGGCGTTGAAGCCACGTTTGGACGAGATGGCCCAAGCCATCGCCGAGGATTTCGGCCATCGCGCCCACGTTGAATCGAAGCTGGCCGATGGCATGAGCGTACTGTCGGCCATCGACCACCTGCGCCGCCACCTGCGGCGCTGGTCGAAGCCGCAGCGGGCATCGGCGGGATGGAAGCTGTGGCCGGCGCGCGCGCAGCTGCGGCCGACGCCGCTGGGTGTGGTCGGGGTGATCTCGCCCTGGAACTACCCGGTCACGCTGGCATTGGTGCCTTTGGCCACCGCCATCGCTGCGGGCAACCACGTACTGCTGAAGCCTTCGGAACACACGCCGCGCACCAGCGCGTTCCTGGCCGATCTGCTGGCCAGTGTGTTCCCGCCCGATCGGGTGGCGGTGGTGCAGGGCGGGGCGGACGTGGCGGAGGCAGTGTCTTCGCTGCCGCTGGACCATCTGTTGTTCACCGGTTCGACGGCGGTCGGCCGCAAGGTGATGGCCGCCGCCGCCGAACATCTGGTGCCGGTCACGCTGGAACTGGGCGGCAAGTCGCCGGCCATCGTCTGTCGCGATTTCCCGCTGGACAAAGCCGCCGCGCGGCTCGCCACCGGGAAATGGTTCAACGCCGGGCAGACCTGCATCGCGCCGGATTACGTGCTGATCGACACCGTGCGCCAGCGCGAGTTCGTACAGGCGCTGCAGCAGCAGGTGCGCGAGCGCTATGGCGACTTCAGCGATGCCGACGACTACACCCGCATCATCAATGAAGGCCAGTACCGGCGCCTGCAGGGCTATCTGGCACAGGCGCGCGAACGCGGCGTGCCGGTGATTCCGCTGGCGCAGGTGGATGAGGCGCGCGCCGACCGCGAGCGCCTGCTGGTGCCGACCGTGGTGCTGGACCCGCCGGACGACCTGGACCTGATGCGCGAGGAGATCTTCGGGCCGATCCTGCCGGTGCGGGCCTACCCGGATCTGGATGCCGCGCTGGCCGACGTGCTGTCCCGCGACCGGCCGCTGGCGCTGTATCCCTTCAGCCACGACACGGCGACGGTGGAACGCATCCTCCGTCAGGTGGTGGCCGGCGGGGTGACGGTGAATGACACGCTGCTGCACTTCGCCGCCGATGGCCTGCCGTTCGGTGGGGTGGGGGCCAGCGGCATGGGCGCGTACCACGGCCGCGCCGGGTTCGATGCGATGAGCAAGCGGCTGCCGGTGCTGTGGCAGTCGCGCTGGGCGGCCAGCGACCGGCTGCGGCCGCCGTATTCGAAGATTGCGGGGTTGTTGAAGCTGCTGCTTCGGTAGTGCCGGCCGCTGGCCGGCAACTGCATGGACCGTCGGCAAGACCCTGCAGTTGCCGGCCAGCGGCCGGCACTACCGGTGGGTGCCCACCTGGGGTGGCACGCGTGCCAAGCGCACCCGGGTAGAATGCCGGCATGAAGATCGCCTCGTGGAACGTCAATTCGCTCAATGTCCGCCTGCCGCACCTGGAGCAGTGGCTCAGGGAGTTCGGCCCGGACATCGTCGGTATCCAGGAAACCAAGCTGGAGGACCACAAGTTCCCCGATTCGGCGCTGATCGCCGCCGGCTACCGCAGCGTGTTCGCCGGCCAGAAGACCTACAACGGCGTGGCGCTGCTGTCGCGTGAGTCGGCGCAGGACGTGCAGATCGGCATTCCCGGCTTCGAGGACGAACAGAAGCGCGTCATTGCCGGTACCTTCGGCGACCTGCGGGTGATCAACCTGTACGTGGTCAATGGCCAGGACATCGGCACCGACAAGTACGACTACAAGCTGCGCTGGCTCGAGGCGGTGCATGCCTGGATCGCCGAAGAACTGCAGCGGCATCCGAAGCTGATCGTGATGGGTGACTTCAACATCGCCCCGGACGCGCGCGATGTGCACGACCCGGAGGTGTGGAACGACAACCACGTCCTGACCTCCACCGCCGAGCGCGGCGCGCTCAACAAGCTGCTGCAGCTGGGTCTGCACGATGGCTTCCGCCTGCACAACGACGAGGCGGGCACCTTCAGCTGGTGGGATTACCGTGCCGCCGGCTTCCGCCGCAACCTGGGCCTGCGCATCGACCTGACCCTGGTCTCCGATGCGCTGAAGGGCAGCGCGGTGGCCTCGGGCATCGACCGCGAGCCGCGCACCTGGGAACGCCCGAGCGACCACGCGCCGGCGTGGGTGCAGATCGGTTGAACGAACAGGGCCCGACGATTGCCGGGCCCGTTCTGGAACATCCGCCGGCCAGTGGCCGGCACTACCCTCGGATCACCGTATGCTCTTGCGGGTGAACAGGTTGACGATCGCCAGCAGGATCACCGCGCCGATCAGCGAGAACAGGAAGGTGCGGATGGTGATCGCTTCGTTGATGCCGCCGCCGAACAGCCAGCCGGAAATCAGCGCGCCGACGATGCCGACCACGATGTTGAGGATGATGCCCTGCTGGGCATCGCGCTTCATGATGATGCTGGCCAGCCAGCCTACGATGCCGCCGACGATCAGCCAGATGATGATGCCCATGATCGAACCTCCGGTGGGGAACTGTGACCAGTTGACGCGCAGGGCTGTGAACCCGTCGTGCAATTGCGTGATGGGCGCGTGCGGATGAGCCTGCCAGCCACCCTCGACGGTCCGTGGCGCTTCGGTCCGGTAACGGTCTGGCGGCGTCCGCACGTGCCGGGCCAGCGCGGTGAACCGCAGGCCCGGCAGGTACTGGCGCAGGCGCTGGGCACCGATCCGCAGACGCTGCCACTGGTCCGTGACGACAAGGGCCGGCCGGAGCTGAGCGGCCCGTTGGCCCACTACGGGACCGGCTGGAGCCACAGCGGTGAGGTGCTGCTGGTGGCGCTGGGCGAAGGCGTGCGGCTGGGCGTGGACCTGGAACTGCTGCGGCCGCGGCCGCGTCTTCTGGAAATCGTGCGGCGCTTCTTCCACCCGCAGGAGGTGGCCTGGCTGGAACGCCTGGACGAGGCCGACCGCGAGCACTGGTTCTTCCGCGTATGGTGCGTCAAGGAGGCCATCCTGAAGGCGCACGGGCAGGGCATCTCGTTCGGGCTGCACCGCCTGCAGCTGGCGCCGGGGGCCGATGGCGCTCTGCACCTGCGCTGGTGCGCCCCGGAACTGGGCGAGGCCGCGCGCTGGCACCTGCACGAATGGCAGGCCACCGGCCAGTTCCGTGCGGCGTTGGCCTGGTATCCGCACTGAAGCGGGGAATCAGCGCGCAAAACCGGCGATAATGGCGGCATGAGCGAACACCCACTTCCCGCCAGCGTGGTTGCCACGCTGGAACAGGGCCTGGCCAGCATGGGCCTGGACGCCGCGCTGGCGCCGCCGCTGCTGCGCTACCTGGCCCTGCTGCACCGCTGGAACGGCACCTACAACCTCACCGCCATCCGCGACCCGCAGGAGATGGTTACCCGCCACCTGCTCGATTCGCTGGCGATGCAGCCGTTCGTGGCTGATGGCAGCCTGGCCGACCTCGGTACCGGCCCCGGGTTGCCCGGCATCCCGCTTGCGATCGCCTGCCCGGGCCTGCAGGTCACCCTGGTGGAGAGCAACGGCAAGAAGGCGCGCTTCATGCGCGAGGCCGTGCGCCAGCTCGGCCTGGGCAACGCCCGCGTGGCCGAATCGCGGGCCGAAGCGCTGGACGAGGCCGGTCGTTACGACCAGCTGACCGCGCGCGCAATGGATACCCTGGCTGGCATCGTCCGCGTCGGTGGCCATCTGCTGCGCCCCGGTGGCGTGCTGCTGGCCATGAAGGGCGTCTACCCGCATGAGGAGATCGCGGAACTGCCGGCTGGCTGGCAGGTGCGTGAGGTGACCCCGCTGAGCGTGCCCGGCCTGGCCGGCGAACGCCACCTGGTCACCGTTACAGGTCCCTGATTCCCGCCGCCAGCCCTTTGTGGAACAACGGGTTGGCGATCCACGATTTCCGCAAGGGGCCGGTTGTACGCATAATGACCGGTCCCAACCATCCGTCGACGAGGCACACCCGCATGGCCCGCATCATCGCCATCGCCAACCAGAAGGGTGGCGTCGGCAAGACCACGACCGCCGTCAACCTGGCCGCTTCCCTGGCCAACGCACCCAAGCGCGTGCTGTTGGTCGACCTGGACTCGCAGGGCAACGCGACCATGGGCAGCGGCGTGGACAAGCGTGAGCTGGCGGCCTCCACCTGCGATCTGCTGCTGGGCGAGAACAGCGCCGCCGATGTGCGCGTGCAGACCGCCGAAGGCTACGACCTGCTGCCGGGCAACATCGACCTGACCGCCGCCGAGATCCAGCTGATGGGCCAGAGCGAGCGCGAGCAGCGCCTGAAGCGCGCATTGGCGCCGATCCGCGACGAGTACGACTACATCCTGATCGATTGCCCGCCGGCGTTGTCGCTGCTGACGCTCAACGCGCTGGCCGCCGCCGATTCGGTGATCGTGCCGATGCAGTGCGAGTACTACGCACTGGAAGGCCTGAGCGCGCTGGTGGAAACCATCGAAGCGCTGCGCACCAGCCTGAACCCGGCGCTGGAGATCGAAGGCGTGCTGCGCACCATGTTCGACGTGCGCAACAACCTGGCCAACGCAGTGTCGGCCGAGCTCACCGAGCACTTCGGCGACCGCGTGTTCCGCACCATCGTGCCGCGCAACGTGCGCCTGGCCGAGGCGCCCAGCCATGGCCAGAGCATCGTCGGCTACGACCGCGCCTCGCGCGGTGGCGTGGCCTACCTGGGCCTGGCCGGCGAGATCATCCGCCGCAACAACGAACGCAACAAGGCCGCCAAGGCCGTGGAGACCGTCTGATGACCAGCAGCAAGCCGGCAGCCAAGAAGCGAGGCCTCGGCCGTGGCCTGGACGCGCTGCTGGGCCCGAAAGGCGCGGTCAGCCAGGTGCAGGCCACCACTGCGGTGATCGAACCGCTGCCGGGTGAAGTGCTGCGCAAGTTGCCGGTCGGCCAGCTGCAGCCGGGCAAGTACCAGCCGCGCCGCGAGATGGACGAGGGCAAGCTCTCCGAGCTGGCCGACTCGATCAAGTCGCAGGGCGTGATCCAGCCGATCCTGGTGCGCCAGCTGCCGGCAGGCAACTACGAAATCGTCGCCGGTGAGCGCCGCTGGCGCGCATCGCAGCTGGCCGGCCTGGACGAAGTGCCGGTGGTGGTGCGCGAGCTGGAAGACCGCACCGTCATCGCGATGGCGCTGATCGAGAACATCCAGCGCGAAGACCTCAACCCGCTGGAAGAAGCCGAGGCGCTGCAGCGCCTGATCAGCGAGTTCACCCTGACCCATGCCGAGGCCGCCGAGGCCGTCGGCCGCTCGCGCGCGGCGGTGTCCAACCTGCTGCGCCTGCTGGAGCTGCCGGTGGCGATCCGGCTGCTGCTGGAAACCCGCCGCCTGGAAATGGGCCACGCCCGCGCGCTGCTGACCCTGGCTCCCGAGCTGGCTGGCAAGCTGGCGCAGGAAGCTGCCGATGAAGGCTGGTCGGTGCGCGAGGTCGAGCGCCGTGCGCAGGCCTTCGCCGCCGGCAAGGTGCCGAGCAACCGCCCGGTGGCGACGCCGAAGGTGCAGCAGGCCGACATCGCCTCGCTGGAAACCGAACTGTCCGAAGCACTGGGTGCCAAGGTTGCGATCAACCACGGCCGGGGCGGCAAGGGCAAGCTGATCATCCACTACACCGACCTGGATACCTTGGACGGCGTGCTGGAAAAGCTGCGCACGCGCCAGGGCTGAGCCCGGCGCAGCGCCAGGGGGTGCGGCCTGTTCCCGCCGCGTCCTGCAGATGACAGGGAACGCACCGCCGCGCGTGCCGGGATGCACTGCTCTCCGGTCCGTGGCCTCATCCAGGGAACAGGACATGAGCAACGAATACGAGGACGTCAGCCCGGACGGCACCCAGATACTGGTACATCGCCGCGAAAAGGACTTCGCGCCCGCCATCGGCGAAGAACAGCACATCGAGGCGATCAGCGCCCACCTCGAACGCCATCTGGGCCCGGTGTCCGGTGTCTTCCACGAGATCATCTCCGACCTGGTGCACATCGACGTGCACGTGGTGCCGGCCAATGACCACTGCCCGTACCTGCGCCTGGTCACCTCCGGCATGAGCGACCTGCCGATGACCGTGCCCGCCGAGGTGGACGCGGACGTGCCGCGCTACATGGAACTGATGGTGACCCTGCCGGCCGACTGGCCGATCTCCCAGGACGCCTTCGAGGACGAGCGCAATTACTGGCCGGTGCGCCTGCTGAAGGGTATGGCACGGTTGCCGCACGAGTACGACACCTGGCTGGGCTTCGGCCACACCATTCCCAACGGCCATCCCAGCGAGCCCTACGCGCCGGGCGTGGGTTTCGACGGTGCCATCGTGCTGTCGCCGGTGACCGCCCCGGAGGACTTCGCCACGCTGGCGCTGGAGGACGGCAGGACCATCAGCTTCATGAGCCTGGTTCCGCTGTACCCGGAAGAGATGGACCTGAAGCTGAGGAAGGGCGCCGAGGTGCTGCTCGACCGCTTCGATGCGAAGAACATCCAGGACGTGATCGAACCCGGCCGCACCAACGTGGCGAAGAAGCGTTTCGGTTTGTTCTGAGACCGGTAACATCAGGGGCCTGAACTTCGTTTCCAGGCCCCTGTCATGACCATCCTGCTCACCGGCGCTGCCGGCTTCATCGGTGCCTACACCGCCCGCGCGCTGCTGGAGGCCGGCCAGCCCGTGGTCGGCCTGGACAACTTCAACGACTACTACGACCCGCAGATCAAGCGCGACCGCGTGGCTGCGCTGTGCCCGGCGCTGGACCTGCGCACCCTGGACCTGACCGACCAGCAGGGCCTGGCGGCACTGTTCGACGAGGTGAAGCCGACTGCGGTGATCCACCTGGCCGCGCAGGCCGGCGTGCGCTATTCGCTGGAAAACCCGCACGCCTACGTCGACAGCAACCTGGTCGGCTTCGTCAACATGCTCGAACTGTGCCGTCACCGTGGCGTGCAGCACCTGGTGTATGCCTCCAGCAGCTCGGTCTACGGTGATTCGGCCACGCCGCCGTTCTCCGAGGACCAGCGCGTGGACCAGCCGCGCTCGCTGTACGCGGCGACCAAAGCGGCCAACGAGCTGATGGCCTACACCTACGCGCAGCTGTACGGCCTGCATGCCACCGGCCTGCGCTTCTTCACCGTGTATGGCCCGTGGGGCCGGCCGGACATGGCACCGCTGCTGTTCTCGCGCGCGGTGCTGGCCGGGCGGCCGATCGACGTGTTCAACGAGGGCCGCATGCAGCGCGATTTCACACATGTCTCCGACATCGTGTCGGGTATCCTCGGCGCGCTCGCGCATCCGGCCGATGGTCCGGTACCGCACCGGGTGTTCAACCTCGGCAACCATACGCCGGTCGAGCTGGAGCGCTTCATCAGCGTGATCGAGCAGGCCGCCGGTCGCCCCGCGCAGAAGGTCTACAAGCCGATGCAGCCGGGCGACATGGTGCGCACGATGGCCGATACCCGGCGCGCCCATGACGCATTCGGCTTCGACGCGGTGACCCCGATCGAAGAAGGGTTGCCCCCCGTCGTGCAGTGGTGCCGCGAGTATTTTGGCGACCGCGCCTGAGGACGGATCCTCACACAGCCGGATTCATCTTCGGATAACCTCGGCTTCGGAGAATGCGCGGTCTTTGTTCCCCTTTGGCCGAGTGCCTTATGAGCCAACCCGAGCTTTCCGTTGTCGTCCCGGTGTTCAACGAACGCGACAACGTCGCCCCGCTGGTTGCCGAAATCACCGCTGCACTGCGTGGCCGGCTGCCGTTCGAGATCATCTACATCGACGATCACTCGCGCGATGACACCCTGGCGGTGCTGCAGGGGCTGAAGGCGACCACGCCGGAACTGCGGGTGCTGCACCACGTGGACCAGAGCGGGCAGAGCACCGCCGTGCGCACCGGCGTCAAGCACGCACGTGCGCCGTGGATCGCGACCCTGGATGGCGATGGCCAGAACGATCCGGCCGACATTCCCAAGCTGCTGGCCGCGCGCGATGGCGCCGAGGCGCAGGTGAAGCTGTTCGCCGGCTGGCGGGTCAACCGCCAGGACAGCGGCAGCAAGCGCTGGGCCAGCAAGTGGGCCAACGCCATCCGCGCGCGCATGCTGCGCGACGATACGCCCGATACCGGCTGCGGCATCAAGCTGTTCGAGCGCAGCGCGTTCCTCGACCTGCCGTACTTCGACCACATGCACCGCTACCTGCCCGCGCTGATGCAGCGTGCCGGCTGGAAGACCACCAGCGTGCCGGTCAACCACCGCCACCGTACCGCCGGCGTGTCCAAGTACAACAACCTGGGCCGTGCACTGGTCGGCATCCGTGACCTGCGCGGCGTGGCGTGGCTGATCACCCGCAGCAAGCGCACCGCGGTGGAGGAGCGTTGATGGATCTGGAGCTGCACTGGCTCGACCAGCCGCTGACCTGGTTGTACTGGACCGGCCTGCATGTGACCGGCTGGAAGCTGATCGGCTATACCGGCGCGCTGATGTTCGGCGGCCGCTGGCTGGTCCAGTTCATCGCGTCCAAGCGTGCGGGCAAGCCGGTGATTCCGCGCCTGTTCTGGTACATGAGCGTGGTCGGCAGCCTGATGACGCTGAGCTACTTCCTGTTCTCGGCCAAGCAGGACTCGGTGGGCGTGCTGCAGAACCTGTTCCCGGCGTTCACCGCGCTGTACAGCCTGCAGCTGGACATCAAGCACCGGGGCTGGAAGCGGGACAAGGCCAGCCATTGAGACTGCGCCGGGATGCGGTCTGCCGTGGGTAGAGTCGACTGTCAGTCGACTTTCGCGCGGAGCGCGGGGTTTGCTGCATATGGCGGAAGAGCAGCCGACTGACAGTCGGCTCTACCACGCGCCTTCGGCGCTGGGGCCCCGACCTGCGGCCGGGGCCCGGTCCTGCCTGCCGTGGGTAGAGTCGACTGTCAGTCGACTTTCGCGCGGAGCGCGGGGTTTGCTGCATGTGGCGGAAGAGCAGCCGACTGACAGTCGGCTCTACCACGCGCCCCCGGCGCTGGGGCCCCGGCCTGCGGCCGGTTCCCGGCCCTGCCTGCCGTGGGTAGAGTCGACTGTCAGTCGACTTTCGCGCGGAGCGCGGGGTTTGCTGCATGTGGCGGAAGAGCAGCCGACTGACAGTCGGCTCTACCACGCGCCTTCGGCGCTGGGGCCCCGGCCTGCGGCCGGTTCCCGGTCCTGCCTGCGCTGCAGGCAGGACCTTCGTCCCATGCCGTGGGCCGTGGGCGGTGCCATCATCGGGGTCTGCCTTCCCGGGAACCTGTGCTCGTGAAAACCCGTCTTGCCGTTGCCCTGCTGATTGCCCTGTCCGCCCCCGCCGTGGCCCTTGCCGCGCCGCCTGCCACCGCCGCACCGGCCAGCGTGGCCACCGAATCGCCCGCCGATGCCGCCTTCCGCGCGCTGTACGAGAAGGAATGGAAGTGGCGCCAGCAGGGCGGCGGTGAGGCCAGCGAGGACGAAGACGCGCCGGCCAATGCCACCCGCATGCCCGATGTCGGCCCGGCCGCGCAGCAGGCGCGCCTGAAGGTGTGGGACGAGACCCTCGCCGCGCTGAAGAAGATCGACCCGAAGACCCTGTCGCCCGACAACCAGGTCAACTACGCGATCTACCACGACCAGGTGTTCAACCTGGCCGAAGAGACGCGCCTGCGCGGCTACGAGATGCCGTTCAACGCCGACTCCTCGTTCTGGTCCAACCTATCCTTCATGGCCCGGCGCGAGATGAAGACCGTGCAGGACTACCAGAACTACATCGCACGGCTGAACGATGTGCCGCGTTACTTCGGCCAGCAGACCGAGAACATGCGTGCCGGCCTGAAGCGTGGCTTCAGCGTGCCGCGTGCCGTGCTCGATGGCCGCGAGGTCTCCATCGCCACCGTCGCCGAGCTGATGGATCCCACCGAGTCGCCGCTGTACGCGCCGTTCAAGAAGCTGCCCACCACCATCCCGGCCGCCGAGCAGGCCAGGCTGCAGGCGCAGGCGCGTGAAGCGATCAGCGGCAAGGTGGTGCCGGCGTTCCAGCAGCTGCGCACCTTCTTCGTCAACGAGTACGTGCCGCAGGCGCGCACCACCCTGGCCGCCGAAGCGATGCCTGATGGCAAGGCGTACTACAAGCAGCAGATCCACGAATACACCACGCTGGACCTGTCGCCGGACGAGATCCATCGCATCGGCCTGGATGAAGTCGCACGCATCCAGAAGGAAATGAACGACATCATCAAGCAGGTGAAGTTCAAGGGCAGCTTCGCCGAGTTCCTGACCTTCCTGCGTACCGATCCGCAGTTCTATGCCAGGACGCCGGAAGAGCTGCTGTCGCGTGCCGCGTGGATCTCCAAGCGGGCGGACGGCCAGCTCGGCAAGTACATGACGCTGCCGCGCGCGCGCTTCACCATCGTGCCGGTGCCGCCGGATATCGCGCCGTTCTGGACCGCCGGCCGTGGTGGCATGGGCACCTACTGGCTCAATACCTACAACCTGCCGTCGCGCCCGCTGTACAACCTGCCGGCACTGACGCTGCATGAGTCCGATCCGGGCCACGCGCTGCAGGGCGCGATCGCCGCCGAACAGAAGAACCTGCCCGAGTTCCGCCGCAACGCCTACATCTCCGCCTATGGCGAAGGCTGGGCGCTGTACTGCGAGAAGCTGGGCGTGGAGATGGGCATCTACGAAACCCCGTACGAGGATTTCGGCCGCCTGACCTATGAGATGTGGCGCGCCGCGCGCCTGGTGATCGACACCGGCGTGCACAGCAAGGGCTGGACCCGCGAGCAGGCGCTGGCCTACCTGCGTGACCACACCGCGCTGAGCGAGCATGAAGTGACCACCGAAGTGGACCGCTACATCTCCTGGCCGGGCCAGGCACTGAGCTACAAGCTGGGCGAGATCGCCATCGTGCGCCTGCGCGCGCAGGCCGAGAAGGAACTGGGCGACAAGTTCGACATCAAGGGCTTCCACGACACCCTGCTCAAGCAGGGCTCGGTGCCGCTGCCGGTGCTGGAACAGCAGATCCAGGCCTACATCGCCGAGCGCAAGAAGGCCTGACCGTTACCGGGTAGTGCCGGCCGCTGGCCGGCAATCCGACCCGGTCACGGGGTCGGATCCCTTTCCCACGGAAAGGGCTCCGACCCCCTCTCAGCTCACCCCACCGCCCGCGGCTTGGCTACCCGCGCCGCGAAGGTCGGCAGCACCAGCAGGGTCAGCACGGTGGCGGTGATCAGGCCACCGATCACCACTGTCGCCAACGGCTTCTGCACCTCCGCACCGGAACCGCTGGCAATCGCCATCGGAATGAAGCCGACGATCGCCACCAGCGCCGTGGTCAGCACCGCACGGATACGGCTCGATGCACCGTTGATCGCTGCCTGCAGCGGCAGGTCACCGGCATCCAGGCGTTCGCGGATCGCCTGCATCAGCACCAGGCCGTTCAACGTGGCCACGCCGGAGACGGCGATGAAGCCGACCGCCGCCGATACCGAGAACGGCATGCCACGCAGCAGCAGCGCGAGGATGCCGCCGACCAGCGCCAGCGGCACGCAGCTGAACACCAGAATGGCTTCCTTGCCGCTGCGCAGGGCCATGAACAGCAGGCTGCCGATCAGCAGGAACACCACCGGCACTACCGTCGCCAGCCGCTTCTCCGCGCGCTGCAGGTTCTCGAACTGGCCACCCCAGGTCAGGTAGGCACCTGGCGGCAGTGCCACGTCGGCCACCGCTGACTGCGCCTCGCCGACGAAGCCACCCAGATCGCGACCGCGCACGTTGGCCTGCACCACCACGCGGCGGCTGCCGTTGTTGCGGCTGATCTGGTTCGGTCCTTCGCTGACCGTGATGCGCGCGACCGACGACAGCGGAATCACCAGCCCCGAAGGCGTGGCGATCGGCAGCGAGGCCAGCTGGTCCGGATCGTTGCGCGAGGCATCGTCCAGGCGCACCACTACGTTGAAGCGGCGATCACCTTCGAAGATCTTGCCGGCCGCCGTGCCGCCAATGCCGGTGGACAGTGCATCACTCACATCCGCGGCAGTCAGGCCGTACTGCGCCGCCGCCACGTGGTCGATCGCCACGTTGAGCGTAGGCAGGCCGGAGATCTGTTCCACCCGCACGTCGGCCGCGCCGTTCACCGCACGCAGCTTCAGCGCCACCTGGTCGGCCACCTTCTGCAGCTGGCTGAAGTCATCGCCGAAGATCATCACTGCCAGGTCGGTACGCACGCCGGAAATCAGCTCGTTGAAGCGCAGTTCGATCGGCTGGCTGAACTCGAAGCTGTTGCCCAGCTGCTGCCCGGCCAGCTTTTCGAAGCGCGCCACCAGTGCGTCCTTGGCCAGCTTCGGATCGGGCCAGTCCTTGCGCGGCTTCAGCACGATCACGCTGTCGGAGATGTTGGTCGGCATCGGGTCGATGGCCGCCTCGGCGGTACCGGTACGCGAGAACACGGTCTCCACTTCCGGCTGCGTGGCGATCGCTTTCTCCAGCGCCAGCTGCATCGCCAGCGACTGCTCCAGCGAGGTCGACGGCACGCGCAGGGCCTGCATCGCCACGTTGCCTTCGTCCAGCGTCGGCATGAACTCGCGGCCCAGCAGCGAGAACGCGCCGATGCCCACCACCACCATCATCACCGCAGCTGCCAGCACCGTGCGCGGATGCGCCACGGCCTTGCGCACCATCGGCTCGATGCGCGCACGCAGCACGCGGATCAGCTTCGTCTCGTGCTCGCCATCTTCGGCATGCGTATCGCCGTCCTTCACCTTCGGCTCGCGCACCAGCAGCGCGGCCATCGCCGGCACGAAGGTGAAGGAGAAGATGAAGGCACCGACCAGGGCCAGCATGAAGGTCGCTGCCATCGGGTGGAACGTCTTGCCCTCCACGCCTTCCAGGGTGAGGATCGGCGCGAACACCAGCAGGATGATCAACTGTCCGAACGCAGCTGGACGCGCCATCTTCATCGCCGAATCGGCAGCCACGCGCAGCCGCTCCATCGCGGTCAATGCACGGCCCAGTTCGGCGCGGCGCTGGCCCAGCATCAGCAGCGTCGACTCGACCACGATCACCGCACCGTCCACCAGGATGCCGAAGTCCAGCGCACCCAGGCTCATCAGGTTGCCGCTGATGCCGAAGCGGTTCATGCCGATCACTGCGAACAGGAACGACAGTGGAATCACCAGCGCGGTGATCGTTGCTGCACGCAGGTTGCCCAGCAGCAGGAACAGCACCACCACCACCAGCAGCGCGCCCTCGGTGAGGTTCCTGGCCACGGTCTTGATGGTGGAATTGACCAGCACGCTGCGGTCCAGCACCGGCGCGGCCACGATGTCGGCCGGCAGCGATTTGTTCACCTGTTCCAGGCGCGCCGCAGCGGCCTGCGCCACGGTGCGGCTGTTGCCGCCGGCAATCATCAGCGCGGTACCCAGCACGGCTTCATGGCCGTTGCGGCTGGCCGCACCCAGGCGCGGCGCGCGGCTCAGCTCGACCTCGGCCACATCGGCCACGCGCACCACCACGCCATTGCGGGTCGCCACCGGGGCCTGTGCCAGATCCTCGGTGGTCAGCGCCAGGCCATCGGCACGCACCACCAGTCCTTCGCCGGCGCGCTGCACGAAACCGGCACCGGCCTGCACGTTGGAACGCTGCAGGGCGGTGACCAGATCGGCCAGGCCGAGGCCGTGCGCGGCCAGCCGGGCGCTGTCCGGATGCACGCCATATTCCTTGACGTAGCCACCGACCGTATCGACGCCGGCCAGCCCCGGGCTGGAACGCATCTGCGGCGCGATGATCCAGTCCTGCACGGTGCGCAGGTAGGTCGCACGTTCTTCCGGTGTACGCAGCAGATTGCCTTCCGGCGTGCGGTAGACCTCGCCGGCCTGCCAGCCGGCTTCACCCGGCTTGGCCAGCCTGGCCGGATCGAACGCGGTGAAGTCCACGGTCCACATCAGCACTTCGCCGAGGCCGGTGGTGACCGGCGACAGCATCGGCGACGCGCCATCGGGCAGGTCTTCCGATGCCTCGCGCATGCGTTCGGCCACCTGCTGGCGCGCGAAGTAGATGTCGGTCGCATCGGTGAAGATCGCGGTGACCTGCGAGAAGCCATTGCGCGACAGTGAACGCGTGGTGGTCAGGCCGGGGATGCCGGCCAGCGCGGTTTCCAGCGGGTAGGTCACCTGCCGCTCGATCTGCTCCGGGGTCAGCGCCGGTGCCACCGTGTTGATCTGCACCTGGCGGTTGGTGATGTCCGGCACCGCGTCGATCGGCAGCTTGCCCAGCTGGAACAGGCCCACCGCAGCGATCAGCGCCGCCATGAACACCACCAGCCAGCGGTGGCGCACCGCTGTTTCAATGATCAGCTTGAACATGGTCGCCTCCTCAGTGGCCGTGCTCGGCTTCGCCCTTGGCCAGTTCGGCCTTGAGCAGGAAGGCATTGGCACCGACGATGCGCTCGCTGCCGGTCAGGCCACCGAGGATCTCGATGCGGTCACCGGCACGGCGCCCAGCCAGCACCGGCTGCGCCTTGAAGCCGCCTTCGACGGCGACGAACACCGCGCTGCTGCCATCGACGTTCTGCACTGCATCGGCCGGGACGCTGAGCGATCCGTCCTGGCCTTCGGTGACGACCACGGCCGATACCGGCGAACCGGCCGGCGGCAGCGACGCATCCACCGGCGTGGCACGGATCACCGCGACGCCGCCCTGCTGGCGCACATCGGCGGCCGAACCGGTGACGGTGGCGGTGAAGCTGCCACCCGGCACGCTCACTTCCAGCTTCATGCCCGGCGTGACCTGTGCGGCCAGCGCCGGCGGTGCGGTGAACACCAGCTCGTTCATCGTCGGGTCGGCGACGTCGGCCACCGCGCTGCCGGCGGCGACCACGCCGCCCGGGGTGACCTGCACGTTGCCGACGATGCCGGCCACCGGGCTGGTGATGCGCACGCGACCGCTGGCATCGGGCGCACCGTTGGCGGCGGCCTGGGCCTGCGCGGCAGCAGCCTGGGCCTGTGCCGCCAGCGAACGTGCACGCGAGGCTTCCATCTCCTGGCGGGCGACCACGCCCTGGTCGACCAGCGCCTTGTCGCGGCCATAGGCCAGCCGCGCGGCTTCGGCTTCGGCCGCTGCGGCCAGCGCATTGGCGCGGAACACCGCCGCTTCGCCGCTGACCACGATCGCCAGTGCCTGGTTCTGCTTCACCGCGGTGCCCGGTGCGACCAGAACGCGTTCGACGCGGCCGGTCACGGTCGACGCCACCGAGGCGCGTGCACCGACCGACGGTTCGACCCGGCCGGACAGGCGCGTGGAACCACCGCCACCGCGACCGATCGCGACCACTTCGATACCGGAGGCCTTGATCTGCTCCGGGGTCAGCTGCACCACGCCTTCGTCGGCGTCAGCAGGCGCCTTCGTGGTTTCTGCCTTGGCTTCCTTGCTGCCGGCGGCATGGCCGTGGCCATCGTCGGTGCCGGCCTTGGCCGCGGCTGGTTCCTCGTTTGCAGGCGTCTGCGCGTTGCCGGCGCAGCCAGCCAGCAGGACGGTCAGCAGCACGCCGCCGATCAGCGGGAAAGTACGGGAGAGAGTCATGGAGCCTCCACAAAGGGTGCGCGCCCTTCCAGGCGGGCAAGATCGATTTCCGCGGCGACGCGCGACAGGCGCGCATCCACGGCGGTGCCGCGGGCGGCGATGAGGGCGCTGCGCGTGCTGCGCAGTTCCAGCTGCGAGATGCGTCCGGCGTCGAAGCCGACGCGCGCAAGGCGATACGCCTCTTCGGCGGCGACCACGCTTTCATCGGCGGCACGGGTGCGGCTGCCGGCAGCCTTCAACCCGGCCACGGCAGACAGGCGCTCGGCCTCGCTGTCGCGGCGCTGCTGGTCCAGGCGCGCTTCGGCCGCGCGCTGGTCGGCATTGGCGGCGCGGATGCCACCGCCGTTGCGGTCGAACAGCGGGATGCTGAGGCTGACCCCGAGGTTGTAGGCACGCTCGCCGCCTTCGCGGAAGCGGGTCTGCGCGGCGGTGACACTGAGGTCGGGCAGGGCACGCTTGCGCTCCACCTCGACCAGCTTGCCCGCCGCATCGGCTTCGGCTTCGGCGATGCGCACCGCCAGTGCCACGTCGGTGGCGCCACGCGGTAGCGGCGGCGCACGGTCGAGCAGGCTGTCGTTGATCGACTGCACCGGTGCATCCAGCAGCGCGGCACCGGCCAGGCGGGCCAGCGCGGCATCGCGGAACGCCTGCGCTTCATCCAGCGCTGCGCTGGCGTTGGCCACCTCGCTCTGCGCCTGCACCGCACGCAGCTGCGGTTCGCGGCCCTGCTTGACCAACGCGTTGACGGCGTTGGCGTCAGCGCGGGTGAGGGTCAGTGCTTCTTCGGCCAGGGTGTAGCGGCGCAGTGCACTTTCCGCCTGTGCGTAGACCACCGCCAGCTGGCTGGCCACGTCGCTGCGGCTTTGGGCACCACGCAGGTTGGCGGCCTGTGCTTCGGCCCGGGCGGCACGGACGCGCGCGCCACGCTGGCCCCAGACCTCCAGCGGCTGGGACAAAGTGAGCACGGTATCGGCCTTGCCCATGCCGCCATAGGAGCCGGTGCCCCAGGCATTTTCAGCGGAGTAGGAGAGGGAAGGGTTGGGCAATGCACGGGCCTGGTCGGCGCGCGCGTCGGCGGCCTCGGCCAGCGCCGCACCCACACGGGTGCCGGGCAGCTGCTCCAGGCGTTCAAGCAGGGCGTCGTAGGAAGGGGCGGCTTGCGCCATCAACGATGCCGCCGGGGCCAGGCCCAGCAACACAGCGACGACCAGCCCGGCCGCGCGCGGCGACCGAGGTGTCAGGATCGACATAGGGGGATTCCGGTTGTGAGTGAAACGGGAGCCCGCAATCGCGGGACGCGCTCAACTCACGCCCGGGGGGGACGCGTCAATTCATCCTGGGCGACCGCATAGGTCGCCGCGTCGCCGGCATTCATCCAGCGCGCCGGCAGTGGCGCACCGAAGGCGGCGAGGGTACTGGCCGGCAGGCTCAGGTTGGAGTGGTGGCAGTGGTTGTGGCCACAGGCACCAACATGCTTGCCGTCGGTATCGCCATCGGCATCCGGTGCGGACTCCACGTGCACCGTGCTGGCGTGCGGTTCCACCGTGCAGGCCAGCGCGTCGGCCACCGGCACGACCACGAATGCCGCCATCAGCAGCATCATCAGGTACGTACGCAGTTGGCGGGTGATCCGGCGCATGGAAGGGAGGCTAGCAAGCGGTTTTCGCCGGATACAATATCAATGGCCGCTTCGGGAATACGTCGGAATCTCCCGTTCAGGTGGGCCGGGCGCGGGGTCGGATCCCTTTCCGCCGGAAAGGGCTCTGACCCCGACACCTTGCTGCCGGCCAGCGGCCGGCACTACCGGTCTGCAGGCAGCTTCGCGATCACCTTGATCTCGAACTGGAACCCGTACAGCCAGGTCACGCCGATGCCGGTCAGGGTCGGGTGCGGCGCCTCGCCCCAGTACTCGGGCACGATCGCCCACGTCTTCTCGAAATTGGTTTCCGGATCGACCAGGAACACGGTCACGTCGATCACGTCATCGAAGGTACAGCCGGCAGCGGCCAGCACCGCATTGAGATTCTCGAAGGCGCGGCGCACTTGGGTTTCGAAATCCGGCTCGGGCGAGCCGTCCTCGCGGCTGCCGACCTGGCCGGAGACGAACAGGAAGCCATTGGATCGGATCGCCGGCGAGTAGCGGTTGCGCTCGTACAGGGCCTGGCGGCCGGCGGGGAAAACGACATCACGCTGTGACATGGGGAAGATCCCGTGGGAGAGAACGCCATCCTCCGCGCCAGTTCTGTCTGGATAAACCGCGATGATCGGCCTAGATTGATTGCCAATTCCAAACAATCATGGCCCGCCATGGACCGTTTCGAGGCGATGCGGGCGTTTGCCCGCGTGGTGGAAACCGGCAGCTTCACCCGCGCCGCACACACGCTGCAGATCAGCCGCACTACGGTCACCCAGCTGGTGCAGCAGCTGGAGGCGCACCTGCGGCTGCGCCTGCTCAACCGCACCACGCGCCGGGTCAGCGTCACCGCCGACGGCGCGGCCTACTACCCGCGCATCGCCCGCCTGCTGGCCGAGCTGGAAGAAGTGGAGGGCGGGCTGGGCGACGCGGCCACCCAGCCACGCGGGCGGCTGCGCGTGGATGTGCCCGGGCCGTACGCGCGGTTGCGGCTGGTGCCGGCGTTGCCGGATTTCCAGGCGCGCTACCCGGAGATCCAGCTGGACATCGGCGTCAGCGACCGCGAGGTCGACGTCATCGCAGACAACGTCGATTGCGTGATCCGGGGTGGCACCCCGGCCGACCCGGCACTGGTGGCGCGACCGCTCGGCGCGCTGCCGATCGGTTTCCACGCCGGTCCGGGCTATGTGCAGCGCTTCGGCCTGCCGACCGACCCGCGCGCGCTGGAAGGACGCGACCACCACATGGTCGGCTTCCTCAGCCCGCGCAGTGGCCGGGCGCGGGTGTTCAGCGCACAGCGCGGCGATGAGCGCGTTGAGGTGCAGGGCCGCTATACGGTCGGCTTCGATGATGGAAACGCCTATCTGGCCGCTGCGTTGGCGGGGTTGGGCGTGGTGGCGCTGCCCAGCTACATGGCCGAACCGCACGTGGCGCGCGGCGAGCTGCTGCCGGTGTTGCAGGACTGGCAGCTGCCGCCGATGCCGATGCATGTGATGTTCCCGCCGAACCGGCACATGAGCCAGCGGCTGCGGGTGTTCATCGATTGGGTGGTGGAAGCGTTGGGGTGAGTGCATCGGTCGCGTGCGAAAATCGGCGTGTACGTACTGGAGAACGCACACCCTGATGAGCCGCATCGTTGCACTGGATACCGAAACCACCGGCATCTCCCACCGCCTGGGGCACCGGGTGATCGAAATCGGTGCCGTCGAACTGATCGATGGCCAGCTCACCGGCCGCCAGTTCCACACCTACCTGCAGCCGCAGCGCAAGGTGGATTGGGGCGCACAGCGCGTGCACGGCATCAGCGATGCGATGCTGGTGGGCAAGCCGCTGTTCTCCAGCAAGGCGGCCGAACTGCTGGAGTTCCTGCGCGGCAGCGAGATGGTCGCGCACAACGCTACCTTCGATGTGGGCTTCCTGGACAACGAGCTGCGCCTGTCCGGCATCCCCGGCACGCTGGCCCAGCACTGCCGCATCACCTGCAGCCTGAAGCTGGCGCGCGGGCGCTGGCCGGGGCAGGGCAACAAGCTGGACGATGTGCTGCAGCGCCTGCGCATTCCCAGCCAGCGCGGCCTGCATGGCGCGTTGAAGGATGCGCACTTGCTGGCGCAGGTGATTCCGCACCTGCGCTGAGGCCTGGCCGCTGTCACACCGGCCGCAACCATCGCTCGATCATTGCAACGCCACAGGCCACCCCGTCCTCATGGCGCATCGCCACGCCCAGGGCCGCCGCGCGTGCGCGTGTTGCGTCGGTTTCAACGAAGGTGATGGCTGCCGCCAGCGTTGCTGCGTCCAGCCGCTTCGGTGACAACGGTGCCGGTGCCACGCCCAACCGATACAGACGATCAGCCCAGAAGAACTGATCGGCGGCGAACGGCATCACCAGCGAAGGAACACCGGCGCGGCAGGCCGAATGCGTGGTGCCGCTGCCACCGTGGTGGATGGCGAATGCGCAACGCGGGAACAGCGCTTCGTGTGGAGTCGGCCCCAGTACGAAGACCGAATCGGGCAAGCGCATCGCAGGCAGTCCCACCCAGCCAGGAAACAGCAGCACCCGGCGTGGCGCCAGCGCCTGCAGCAGGGCCGGCAACACGCGCTCGCGATCAAAGCCGGTCATGCTGCCGAAGCCCAGATACACCGGCGGCGGACCGGCATCGAGGAAGGCCTGCAGATCGGCCGGGGGTATCCAGGGCGCATCAGGAAGGCGCCATTGGCCACAGACGATGTGGTCGGCCGGCCAATCCGCCGGTGGCGGCAGCAGCTGCGGCGAGATGCCATAGAGCATCGGCAGGCCGGGCCACAGCGAGCGGCGCGGCGATTGCCCCAGCTGCTTGCGGGCTGCGTTGATCGGCCGACGGAACTGGCGCCAGATCAGGCCGTTGACCAGCCCATAGCTGGCGCGGTTCAACCAGCCCGGCGAGCGTCCCGGTGGCAGGAACGGTGAGCGGAAGGCCCGCGTCGGGGTCAGCGGGATCATGCCGGTGCCGATGACCGGCAGTCCGCGGCGTTCGCCCACGCTCATGCCGACAAAGGCCGCCAGGCCACCGGTCAGAATCGCATCGCAGCCTTCGGCAGCGGCATCGGCCTGACGCATCCAGCCGCTGACATGCTGCAGCGCCATCCGCGCCAGCCCGCTACTGGCGGCGGCAACACCGTTGCCACGCGAGACCAGCGCGACCACTTCGTCATGGATGTCACCTTCAAGGGCCGCATGGGGCACATCCAGTGCCTGCGCGCTGCCCAGGGTGCCGCCATCGGCAAGCAGTGTCACCTCGTGGCCTGCGCCGATCAGCCCATGGCAGAGCATGGCCAGGGGACGCGTATCGCCTTCGGTTCCGTAGGTCAGGGCCAGCAGCCGCATGGAAAGCTCCGCAGTGAACCGGAGCAGTATGCCGGTTGGCGGGCTCCCGGCCCTGCCGGTTCAGCCGCAGCCTGTGGGTAACTTGCGCAAGTGCTTGAACCCGTGCATAATGCGCGGCTCGCTGTGTCCGGTTTTCTACCGGGCGGCGCCCCCGGGAGCACGTCCCCGGCCGCCCAACGCCAGCGTAACCCTTTGATTCTCTTGACGTGTGGTGGGCAACCATCGAGGCCGCCGTCTCCCGGGCTACGGGCTGACAACTACTACTATCGAGGTGCGCAATGTCCCGCGTATGCCAGGTTTCCGGCAAGCGAGTGCAGACGGGTAACAACGTCTCGCACGCCAACAACAAGACCCGTCGTCGTTTCCTGCCGAATCTGCACGAGCGCCGTTTCTGGGTGGCCAGCGAGAACCGCTGGGTCAAGCTTCGTGTTTCCGCGCATGCACTGCGCACCATCGACAAGAACGGCATTGATTCCGTTCTGGCTGAGCTGCGTGCGCGCGGCGAAAAGGTCTGAGGAGTAAAGCATCATGGCAGGCAAGCGCGATAAGGTCCGTATGATTTCCTCGGCCGGTACCGGCCACTTCTACACGACCGACAAGAACAAGAAGAACACCCCGGGGAAGATGGAATTCCTGAAGTACGATCCGGTCGTGCGCAAGCACGTCCTGTACAAGGAAGGCAAGATCAAGTAATCCGCAAGGATTGCTGGTCCCCGCGAAGAAACCCGCCCTTGTGGCGGGTTTTTTCATGTCTGGCATCCAGGTGGTGGGTGCCGACCGTTGGTCGGCACGCTGTCCCCGTGCCCGGTAGGTGTCGACCTTGGTCGACACGCGGTCCCCGCCCCCGGTAGGTGCCAACCTTGGTTGGCACGCTGCTTCAACGCAGTCGAGCGCGGCTCGACTCTACAAAGGCCGGTGGGCAGAATGGCCCATCACCTCCCGACGGGCGACACGATGCTGTTCGAGTGGTTGCTGGGTTCCTACCTGCTGCTGATCGACTGGCTGATCCGGCTGGTCGCGCTGTGCTGGATTCCCACCCGCACCACGCCCGGCGCGGCGCGCAGCTGGCTGCTGCTGGTCGGCTTCGTACCGCTGCTGGGCCTGCCGCTGTACCTGCTGTTCGGCCATCCGTGGCTGTCGCGCGAGCGCATCCGCCGCCAGGCCGAGGCCTCGCAGGTGATCCGTGAGGAGCAGGCGCTGCAGCATCGCCTGCGCTGGACCCCACAGCCCGACACCGCCAGCGCCGAGATCGTGCCGCTGGTGCAGCGCCAGGGCGATTTCATGCCGGTGCACGGCAACGCCGTCGATCTGCTGACCGGCTACGACGAGTCGCTGCACACGCTGATCGCCGACATCGACCAGGCCGAAGACCGCGTGCACCTGCTGTACTACCTGATGTTCGATGACGCGGTCGGCGAGGCCATTGTCGAGGCCTTGCAGCGTGCCGCCGCGCGTGGCGTGCAGTGCCGCGTGCTGCTCGATGCGGTGGGCGCCAAGCGTGGCCTGCGCGCCTATCGCAAGCGCCTGCAGGCGCGCGACATCGAAGTGCGCGCGATGCTGCCCGGTGGTTTGCGCTGGCGCCGCAGCGGGCGCATGGACCTGCGCAACCACCGCAAGATCGCGGTGATCGACAACGAAGTGGCCTATGTCGGTTCGCAGAACCTGGCGGGCCCGCAGTTCGTGCCGGGCCACCCGAACCGCGAGCTGGTGGCGCGTGTGCGCGGCCCGGCGGTGGCGCATCTGGAAGCCGTATTCGCCAGCGACTGGTACATGGAGACCGGCCAGCGCCTGGATGTGATCACCGATGTGCCCGAATGCGGCGACGACATCGCCACCCAGCTGCTGCCCAGCGGCCCGGCCTACCCGTACAGCAACGCGCGCGACGCGGTAGCCGCGCTGATCCACCTGGCGCGACGCCGGCTGGTGATGGTCACCCCGTACTTCGTGCCTGACGAAGCCACACTGAGTGCGCTGCGTATCGCCGCATTGTCCGGCGTGCAGGTGCAGCTGATCCTGTCTGCCAGCAACAACCAGCGGCTGACGTCGTGGGCGCAGGAGGCCTACTACGATGAACTGCTGCGCTGTGGCGTGCGCATCGCGCTGTACGAGCCGCAGTTCCTGCACGCCAAGCACATGAGCGTGGATGAGGACATCGCCGTGCTCGGCTCCATCAACATGGATATCCGCTCGTTCGCGCTGAATGCCGAGATCGGCCTGATCTGCTACGACCGCGCGCTGGTCCAGCAGCTGTGCGCGATCGAGGACGGCTACCTGCGCGAGTCGCGGCAGCTGGACCTGCAGCAGTGGCGCAGCCGTCCCACGTGGCGGCGCAGCCGCGAGGGCATCGCACGTCTGGCCGACGCGTTGATGTAAGGCAATGCCGGCCGCCCATTTCGGCAATCCGGCCTGTCATCGCCGATGGCCTACAATCGGCACATGACTGATTCACCGCGTAATGGCGAACTGGACCTGGCAATCATCGGTGGTGGTGCGGCCGGGGTGCTGGTGGCGATCCAGGTGTTGCGCCAGGCCAAGGCGCCGCTGGCGCTGGCCATCTTCGAACCCGCCTCGCAGCTGGCGCAGGGCATCGCCTATGCCACGCCATGGCCGGAGCATCTGCTGAACGTGCCGGCGGCGAGGATGAGTGCGTTTGCCGACCAGCCCGGCGATTTCCTCGACTACCTGATGGCCGCCAATGCCTACCCGGGCGAGGCGCGCGAGGTGCTGGGCGAGCGCTATGTGTGCCGCCACTACTTTGCGGCTTATCTGCAGCAGCGCTTGCAGGAGGCCGCTGCGACCAGCCCGGCACAGCTGCAGGTGATCGCGCAGCCGGTGCTGGGCCTGCAGCCGGATGACCATGGCTACCAGCTGACACTCGGCGATGGCAGCACGCTGCACGCCGCGCAGGCGGTGCTGGCCACCGGCAACAGCATGCGGCCGCTGCCGGTGGCCGGTGCCCAGGCACTGCCCGCCGATGACGTGATCGAGGCCTGGGACTACGACGGCGTACGCACCCTGGCCGGCGAGCAGGCCGTGGCCATCGTCGGGTCCGGCCTGAGCATGGCCGACACCGTGTTGGCATTGGTCGCCGCCGGCCACACCGGCCCGCTGCATGTGATCTCGCGCCACGGCCTGCTGCCGTTGCCGCATGCGCATGGTGGCCTGCCCACGTTCGACCCGGCCACGCTGCTGCCGATGAACCTGCACCAGCGCCTGCGCGCGTTGCGTGGGTTCGCACGCCAGGCACAGGCCGACGGCCTGCCGTGGCAGGGCGTGATGGACCGCATCCGTCCGCACGGGCAGGCGCTGTGGTGCAGCCTCGACGCGGCCGACCAGCGCCGCTTCCTGCGCCATGTGGTGCGCTACTGGGACGTGCATCGCCACCGCATCGCCGAAGAGGTCGACGCACAGCTGCAGGCGCTGATCGAAAGCGGCCAACTGCGTGTTCACCGGTCCCGCTTGCAACGCGTCGGCCGCGAAGGCGATGCCCTGCGGCTGTCGGGTCACGATGCCACCGGCAATGAACAGCAGTGGACGATCAGCGGCGTGATCAACGCTACCGGCGTGGAAACCCGCGCCAGTGCGCTGCGTAACCCGCTGCTGCAGCAGCTGCAGGCCGATGGGCTGGCCCGCCCCGGCCCGCATGGGTTGGGCCTGGACAGCACGGTGCCGGGCGACCGCCTGTGTGCTGCCGGGGGCCAGCCGCAGGCACGGCTGGGCGTGCTCGGCAGCCTGCGCATCGGCAGCCTGTGGGAAAGCCTGGCGGTGCCTGAACTGCGTCAGCAGGCGCAAGCACTGGCCACCCAGGTGGTCGCAGGAGCCGCGACGGCGATGCCGTAAAATGGGGGCATGGATGTCTCCCACCTGCTTGATGGCCTGAACCCGGCCCAGCGCGAAGCCGTCTCCGCTCCCCCCGGCCACCACCTGGTGCTGGCCGGTGCCGGTTCCGGCAAGACCCGCGTACTCACCCACCGCATCGCCTGGCTGCATGAAGTCGAAGGCGTGCCGACCCACGGCATTTTCGCGGTGACCTTCACCAACAAGGCGGCCGGTGAAATGCGCCACCGCATCGACGCGCAGCTGCCCAATGGCAGCCGCGGCATGTGGATCGGCACCTTCCACGGCCTGGCCAACCGCCTGCTGCGCCTGCATTGGCAGGACGCCAAGCTGCCCGAAGGCTTCCAGGTGATGGATTCAGATGATCAGCTGCGGCTGGTCAAGCGCGTGGTGCAGGCGCTGGAACTGGACGACGGCAAGTACCCGGCCAAGCAGATCGCCTGGTGGATCAACGAACAGAAGGATGAGGGTCGCCGCCCGCAGCACATCCAGCCCGAGCCGCATGATGCGTGGCTGGAAACCATGCGCCAGGCCTATATCGAATACCAGGCACGCTGCGACCGCGCCGGCCTGGTCGACTTCGCCGAGCTGCTGCTGCGCGCCCATGAACTGCTGCGCGACAACCCGGCGCTGCTGTCGCACTACCGTGCCCGCTTCCGCGAGATCCTGGTGGACGAGTTCCAGGATACCAATGCCATCCAGTACGCCTTCGTGCGCGTGCTGGCCGGCGATTCCGGCCACGTGTTCGTGGTCGGCGACGATGACCAGGCCATCTACGGCTGGCGCGGCGCCAAGGTCGAGAACGTGCAGGGCTTTCTGCGTGATTTCCCAGGTGCGCAGACCATCCGCCTGGAACAGAACTACCGCTCCACCGCCAACATCCTCGGCGCCGCCAACGCGGTGATCGCGCACAACCCGGATCGCATCGGCAAGCAGCTGTGGACCGACAGCGGCGACGGCGAGCCGATCGACCTGTATGCCGCGTACAACGAGATGGACGAGGCGCGCTACATCGTCGAGCGTGCCCGCCAGTGGGTACGCGATGGTGGCAGCTACACCGAAGTGGCCGTGCTCTACCGCAGCAACGCACAGTCGCGCGCGCTTGAAGAGGCGCTGCTGAGCGAACAGGTGCCCTATCGCGTGTACGGCGGCATGCGCTTCTTCGAACGTGCCGAAATCAAGGACGCGCTGGCTTACCTGCGCCTGCTGTCCAACCGCAACGATGACGCCGCCTTCGAGCGCGCGGTCAACACGCCTACCCGGGGCATCGGCGACCGCACGCTGGACGAAGTGCGCCGCGAGGCGCGCGCGCAGGGCATCTCGCTGTGGGAAGCAACGATGCTGGTCACCCAGGGCAACGCGCTGGCCGCACGCGCGCGCAATGCACTGGCCGGCTTCCTGGGGCTGGTCAACGAGCTGCAGGCGCAGACCGTGCACATGACCCTGGCCGAGCGCGTGGACCACGTGTTGGCCCGCTCGCAGCTGCGCGAGCACTGGAGCAAAGAAAGCCGCAATTCGCTGGATTCGGAATCGCGCACCGACAACCTCGACGAACTGGTCTCGGTCGCTTCGCGCTTCGTGCGCCGCGCCGACGACATCGAGGAAGTGGGCGAGGACATGGACGAGCTGGTCGCGTTCCTGGCCTACGCCGCGCTGGAGGCCGGTGAAGGCCAGGCGCAGGCCGGCGAGGACGGCGTGCAGCTGATGACCCTGCATTCGGCCAAGGGCCTGGAATTTCCGCTGGTGTTCCTGGCAGGCATGGAAGACGGCCTGTTCCCGAGTGCACGTTCGCTGGAGGAAAGCGGGCGGCTGGAAGAAGAGCGCCGCCTGGCCTACGTCGGCATCACCCGCGCGCGCCAGAAGCTGGTGCTGAGCTATGCCGAATCGCGCCGCATCCATGGTCAGGACAACTACAGCCTGCCGTCGCGCTTCCTGCGCGAGATTCCGCGCGAGCTGCTGCACGAAGTGCGCCCGAAGGTGCAGGTCTCGCGGCCGGCCTCGCTGGGCAGCAGCCGGGTGATGGGCCATGCCTCGATCGAGGCGCCGCCAGTCAAGCTCGGCGCGCTGGTCACCCATCCCAAGTTCGGAGAAGGCATGGTGACCGACTACGAAGGCAGCGGCGCCCACGCCCGCGTGCAGGTCGAGTTCGCCGACGCCGGCAGCAAGTGGCTGGTGATGGCGTATGCCAACCTGACGGTGATCTGATCACCGTCGGGGGGTCGGATCCCTCCCGCAGGGAGGGCTCTGACCCCATCGCGGAATGCACGTGGTTGGGGGCGGAGCCTTCTCCGTTGGAAAAGGAGTCCGACCCCCGATTAGGCTGCGCTCATGACCCGCAACGTGCTCTTCCTCTGCAGCCAGAACCGCCTGCGCAGCCCGACGGCCGAGCAGCTATTCGCCGAGTGGCCGGGCATCGAAACCGCATCGGCCGGGTTGCTGGCCGACGCGGATGAAGTGCTCAGCCCGGAGCTGCTGCAGTGGGCGGACCTGGTGTTCGTGATGGAGAAGGCGCACCGCAACCGCCTGTCCAGCCGCTACAAGACATGGATGAACGGCAAGCGGGTGATCTGCCTGGATATTCCGGACGACTACGAGTACATGGACCCGGTGCTGGTGGAGCTGCTCAAGCGCAAGGTGACCCCGTTCCTGCGCTGACCGCCAGCTCTGAAGAGCCGAGCGTCAGTCCTGCGCCTTTGAACCGGCCGCCGCATCCTGTTCGGACATCGACTGCTGCAGGCTGCTGGTGAAACTCTTTACCGCGCGCTCCAGTGCGATCTCCCAGTTCTCCCGCGAGGCCACCTGGAAGATGTTTGCTCCGTGGCCGGAAGCCGTGAAGGTGCGCGTCTGCCCGTCCTTGCGCGCCGTCACCTGCACCGCGATGTCTGCAAGCATCTGCTGGGTGTACGTCGCTGCGCGCCAAACATTCACCGGAGAACTTACCGAAAGATCGGTCAGCGTAGCCTCCAGGCGCGTGCACGACGCTTCGCAGTTGTCTGCAGTCCGGTAACCCATGTTGCGCAGGGCCTGGATCATGATCTCGCGGGCCTTGTCCGAGGCCGTGGACGTCTCCAGTTCCACCAGTACACCATTGCCGGCACGGATGACACCGCCGATGTTCTTTGCGCGTGCTGCCGATTGCACCTGTGGGAAGTACTGGGGGCGGTTGTCGCGCACCGACGCAACCACTACCACCGGACCCTGTTCCGGATTCACCCGGATGTCGGGCACGTTCACGCGCACCACTTCGGTGCGGATGCCGCAGCCGGTGAGCAACAACAGCAGTGCCGGTGCAATGATCGACTTCATGTATTCCCCCTGTTGGAATGGTGTCCTTGCGCCGCGCATTATCAGCTCGGCTGACAGACAGAGGGAGTGGCTTTGGTCAGGGAGACGCAGCCGGGCACGGCTCGGTCCTACAATAGGCGGCGACATCTTCCAGGAACGCCTCCATGACCGAACCCACGCTGCACGTCACCGTGAAGTTGAACGCCCGGCTGCAGCCGGAGCATCGCCACGAACTGTTCGAGGATCCGCTCGACGCGCTGCTGCAGGCGGCCCAGGTGGGCGAGCTGACCGGCGGCGGCACCGCGATGTCCGATCTCGGCGAGGTCGAATACGGTGATATCGAAGTTGCCCTGGTCGATGCGGCCGGCGTGCCGAAGCTGATCGATCTGCTGGAACAGCTGGGTGCACCGAAGGGTTCGCAGCTGCAGGGCGCGGGTGAAGCGGACCGCAGCTTCGGCGTGACCGAAGGCCTGGGCATCTACCTGGATGGCCTGAACCTGCCGGACGAAGTCTACGAGCAGTGCGATTCCAACCACGTGTTCGAACAGCTGTCGGAGAACATCGACGGCCTGGGCGAGATCTGCAGCTGGTGGCAGGGCCCGACCGAAACCGCGCTGTACATGTACGGCGAATCGTTCGAAGCGATGCGTGATGCGATTGCCGGATTCGTGGGCAGCTATCCGCTGTGCCAGAACGCACGCGTGGTGCAGATCGCCTGAAGGTAGGGGCGCTGTAGAGTCGAGCAAGCTCGACTCTACGGCAGCAGGTTATCGGCCGGCTGACTGCCGGGCGTTGTCGCGCAGCGCCATGTCCTTGCCGATCTGGTAGCCGCCGAACAGCACCGCCAAGGCGATGATCGCGGCGACCATGATGGACTTCTGGGAACTCCAAACGGGCGGCTTGTTGTCCTGCATGTCGGTCATCCTTGAGCGCGGCAGTGCGCCGCCCGCCGAGCATGCGCCGCCCGACCGGTGCGTGCAAGCGGGCGGTGCGCACGCCCCTGCACGGCGCCGGATTGATTCTGCTCAAGGCACGGCCTGCACATCCGGTGTGCAATGGTGTCGTTCCCATCTGGCAGATCGCTACGGAGCCCCACCATGTACAAGCGCATCCTGATTGCCACCGACGGATCCGAGCTGGCCGATAAGGGCCTGGCCAAGGGCCTGGAGCTGGCCAAGGACCTCAATGCCGAGGTCGATATCGTGACTGTTTCCGAGCCATGGGCCGTCGGCATGTACGATGCCATGGGCTGGAGCGTGGGCTACATGAACAGCCCGGAGTACAAGGCCGACCGCGAGGAAGGTGCGCAGAAGGTGCTGCAGCCGGCGCTGGCCAAGGCGGCCGAGCAGGGCATCACCGCCAATCCGGTGCACGTGCTGGACCGCTACGCGGCTGACGGCATCATCGAGACCGCCGGCGAGCGCAACAGCGATCTGATCGTGATGACCTCGCACGGCCGCCGTGGCGTGACCCGCGTGCTGCTGGGCAGCCAGACCGCCGAAGTGCTGGCACGCAGCACGCTGCCGGTGCTGGTCATCCGCTGATCCACACCACTGATTCAAGCGTTCCCGGGGAGGGGACCCGACGCCGGCCGCAGGATGCGCGCCGGCGTTGTTTTTTGTCGGGGATCGGGGGGCGGATCCACGCATGGCGTGGATCTACTGATAGGCGGTCACCCACGCATGGCGTGGATCCACGTTCGTTGTCCCGGTAGATCCACGCCATGCGTGGATGGGCCGTGCCGATGGCCTTGAGGGGTCAGAGCCCTTTCCTGTGGAGAGGGATCCGACCCCGGTCACATCACCAGCTGTACAGCTTCCAGTACACCGGCGACACACCGTCCTTGTCGTTGTCGAAACGGCCATCGCCGTTCTTGTCGTACATGTAGAACGGAGCACCGCGCGATGGCGTCACCTTGACCATGCGCAGCTGGCCGGACACACGGTATTCCTCGATGACATCGCCGTTGTCCATGGTGCGCTTGGAGACATCGGCGCCCTTGACGTCCACCGGGGGAGCACCTGCGCCACCCATGCTGGCGCAGCCAGCGAGCAGGAGCAGGGAAGCCAGCATCAGGGTCTTCATCGGCGGGGGCCTTTGCCTGGAGAGAGCCCTGATTATGCCCCATCGCCAGGTGCGTGCCGTGTCGTCGCGGTGCAGGCACGGGCGCGTAGAATCGGCCCATGAGCAGATTAGTCCTGATCGACGGGTCCAGTTACCTGTACCGCGCGTTCCACGCGCTGCCGCCCCTGTCCAATGCACAGGGTGAACCCACTGGCGCACTGTTCGGCGTGGTCAACATGCTGCGTTCGACGCTGAAGGAACGCCCGGCCTACGTCGCGTTCGTGGTCGATGCGCCCGGCAAGACCTTCCGTGACGACCTGTACGACCAGTACAAGGCCAACCGCCCGCCGATGCCCGATGAGCTGCGCAGCCAGGTCGAGCCGATGTGCCGCATCGTCGAGGCGCTGGGCATCAGCATCCTGCGCGTCCCCGGCGTGGAAGCCGACGATGTGATCGGCACGCTGGCCCTCCAGGGCCTGGCGCAGGACCTGAAGGTGACCATTTCCACCGGCGACAAGGACTTCGCCCAGCTGGTGCGCCCGGGCATCGAGCTGGTCAACACCATGACCGGCAGCCGCATGGATTCGGATGCGGCGGTGATGGAGAAATTCGGCGTGCGCGCCGACCAGATCATCGACCTGCTGGCGCTGATGGGCGACGCGGTCGACAACGTGCCGGGCGTCGAGAAGTGCGGGCCGAAGACCGCTGCCAAGTGGCTGGCCGAGTACCAGCACCTGGATGGGGTGATGGCGGCCGCGCCCACCATGAAGGGCAAGATCGGCGAAAACCTGCGCGCCGCGCTGGAGCGTCTGCCGCTGAACCGCGAGCTGGTGACCATCCGCACCGACCTGGCGCTGGACGCCAGCCCGACCACGCTGGCCCTGCGCGAGCAGGACGTGCCGGAGCTGACCGAGCTGTATGCGCGCTACGGCTTCACCCAGGCGCTGAAGGAGCTGGGTGCGCCGGTGCCGGCACCGGTGGCCGCCAGCGAGGCGACCCCGAGCCTGCGCGGCACTGCGGCCGGCTTCGCGCGTGGCAGCGTCGAGGCGCCCGCCGCCGGCACGCTGGATCCGGCACTGTCCGCGCCGGGTGAATACGAGACCGTGCTGAGCGCCGAGCAGCTGCAGGCCTGGGTCGAACGCCTGCAGCAGGCCGACCTGATCAGCTTCGATACCGAAACCGATGCGCTGGACGCGATGCGTGCGCGCCTGGTGGGCATCAGCCTGGCCGTCGAGCCGGGCAGGGCGGCGTACATTCCGGTCGGCCACGATTACCCGGGTGCGCCGGCCCAGCTGCCGATGCAGCAGGTGCTGGACGCACTGCGCCCGGTGCTGCAGGACCCGGCGAAGAAGAAGCTGGGCCAGCACGGCAAGTACGACCTGCACGTGCTGCGCCGCCACGGCGTGCAGGTGCAGGGTTACCACGACGACACCATGCTCGAGAGCTTCGTGCTCAATTCCACCGCCACCCGCCACGACATGGATTCGCTGGCGCTGCGCTACCTGGGCTACAGCACCATCAAGTTCGAGGACGTGGCCGGCAAGGGCGCCAAGCAGATTCCGTTCTCGCAGGTGGGCATCGACGAGGCCAGCCGCTACGCCGCCGAGGACGCCGACATCACCCTGCGCCTGCACCACGCGCTGCAGCCGCAGCTGCTGGCCGAGCCGGCGCTGGACAGCGTTTACCGCGGCATCGAGATGCCGCTGGTGCCGGTGCTGGCCAGCATCGAAGCCAACGGCGTGCGGGTCGACACCGACGAACTGCGCCGGCAGAGCCAGGACCTGTCTTCGCGCATGCTGGCAGCGCAGCAGAAAGCCACCGAACTGGCCGGGCGCAGCTTCAACCTGGATTCGCCCAAGCAGCTGCAGGCGGTGCTGTTCGACGAGTTGAAGCTGCCGGCGGTGGTGAAGACTCCCAAGGGCCAGCCCAGCACCAATGAAGAGGCGCTGGAGGCGATTGCCGACCAGCACGAGCTGCCGCGCGTGATCTTGGAGTACCGCGGGCTGGCCAAGCTGCGCAGCACCTACACCGACAAGCTGCCGGAGATGGTCAACCCGGACACCGGCCGCGTGCATACCAGCTACCACCAGTCCGGTGCCGCCACCGGCCGCCTGTCCTCGTCGGACCCGAACCTGCAGAACATCCCGATCCGCACCGAGGATGGTCGCCGCATCCGCCGCGCGTTCGTGGCGCCGGAGGGCTTCCAGCTGCTGGCGGCCGACTATTCGCAGATCGAACTGCGGATCATGGCCCACCTGTCCGAGGACCCGGGCCTGGTGCGTGCCTTCGAGCAGGGCGCCGACGTGCACCGTGCCACCGCCGCCGAGGTGTTCGGGCGCACGCTGGAGGAAGTGACCCCGAACGAGCGCCGCGCCGCCAAGGCGATCAACTTCGGGCTGATGTACGGCATGAGCGCCTTCGGCCTGGCCCGCAACCTGGGCATCGACCGTGGCCAGGCGCAGGACTACGTGGCGCTGTACTTCAGCCGCTACCCGGGCGTGCGCGATTTCATGGAGCGGATGCGCCAGCAGGCCCGCGACCAGGGCTATGTGGAAACCCTGTTTGGTCGTCGCCTGTACCTGAACGACATTCATGCACGTAACCAGGGCCTGCGCGCCGGTGCCGAACGCGCGGCGATCAACGCGCCGATGCAGGGCACCGCCGCCGACATCATCAAACGCGCGATGGTGGACGTGGACCAGTGGCTGCGTGACAGCGGCGCACCGGCACGGATGATCCTGCAGGTGCACGATGAACTGGTGTTCGAAACCGAAAGCAGTTTCGTTGAAGACTTGCGTTTGCAGGTGGTCGAGCGCATGTCGCAAGCGGCCAAACTGCGGGTGCCGCTGGTGGTCGATACCGGCATCGGCAACAACTGGGACGAAGCGCACTGAGGGCATTTCAGGCCGAAAACGACGTGAATTCGTTCATTCGTCAGAGGTTTCTGACTCGATCATGAATGTTGTCCTGATCGAGGTTCATTAAATTGGGCCCCTTCACGAACCGTTAGTGTTCGGAGTGCTTCTATAACTCTCGACAGGCGCAACGCCTGTTGTGGATCTCTCCCATCCCCTGGAGCAGATCTCGGAACGGGGACTCCTCCCCAAGTGCCCGTTCCCCGGCCCCGTTGACCTCCCCCTGGTCAGCGGGGCTTTTTATTTGTGCCGCCGCAGCACCAGGGATGGGGTCAGATCCTTGGTGCTAGGCTGGGCTACCGTTCCACAGGGGAAGACCATGCCCGATCTGTTTGCACTGGCAATGCCCTGGTGGGAGTTCATCCTGCGCGCGGTGGTGGTCTATGTCGTGGTGCTGGGCATGGTCCGGCTTGGCGGCAAGCGGGCTCTAGGGCAGATCACGCCCTTCGACGTGCTGTTGATCGTGCTGCTGGGCAATGCGGTGCAGAACGCGCTGCTGGGCACCGATACCTCGCTGGGCGGCGGCCTGCTGCTGGCCGCGACCCTCATCCTGCTCAACTATGGGGTGGGCTGGCTGACCACCCGGAATCGACGCATGGAGCGGATGATCGAAGGAGAACCTACCGTAATCGCGCGCGATGGCCGGCTTTTGGAGGGTGTTCTCCGCCGCGAACTGATCAGCCGGGCCGATTTCGATGCTGCGTTGCGCCAGCAGGGTGGCCTGCGGATCGAGGATGTGCAGATCGCCCTGCTGGAGACGACCGGGCACATCACCATCCTTCCGCGGAAGGGCACCTGATCGTGTAGCACCGAGCATGGGCTCGGCGCTACAGGGCATCATTCACGGTGTGCAGCGGGTAGTGCCGGCCGCCGGTTTGCGCTCGTAATAGGCGAATCGATTGCCGCTGTCGATACCGACCAGGTTACCGTTCTGCAGCAGCTGCAGAACGAAGTCGCTGCCGATATCGCGGTGGATGAGGATGCGGCCATCGCGCAGGCTTGCCCGCAGTGGCTGTTCGCGGCCACCGGCCTCAACCACACCACCCTCGAGGAAACGCAGCTGCGACAGCACGCTGCGCTCGGCTTCAAAGCTGCCACAGGGCAGTGCGGCGGCCGGCACCGGCGTGAGCGCTGCCGCGGGGGCGCTGGAGAGAACGGCAAGGTCCTTGGCCGGACCGCAGGCCGGGGCATCCGCGCGCTGCGCACAGGACCGCTGCAGCGCATCGCGGGCCTGCTGCAGGCGGCCACTGCTCCACAAGGTTTCGGCGGTGTCGGCGCAGAACGTTTCGCCCTGTTGCACGCGGCAAAGGTCGATCAGTTCATCAAGCTGTGCAGGTGGCAGAGGCGCATCCACGGAATGCTGCAGGCCGAGCAGGGCCTTGCCCATCATTTCCGAGGCAATCTCCTTGGCTGCCGTCATGCAACCCTCGGCGTCGAACGAGGGCAGCTCCTCCCTGCAGATCTCGGGAATCGGCGGTTCTTCCTTTCTGGGCGCTGCGTCCTTGGCCTGCTGCTGGTAGGTCTCCAGCAGGCGCATGCAGGCTGCGCCCACGCCCTCGGCGCACCAGGCGTGCAGTTTCACGGGTGCGGCCTCTGGCAGCGCCTCCAGGCACTCGGAGGTGTTCATCACGCAACCGTCCTCGACGGGCTGCGGCATCGTCTTGCAGGCGGCGGCGTGCTCACGGGTGAACTCGCGATAGGGCGTGCTGATCGTGCGGTCGTTGTCCGAGAAGTACCAGTTTTCCAGCTGGCCCGTGGAGAGGTTGCCGGCACCGAGCACGTCTTCCTGGCGGGCGATGCGCAGCTCCTCGGTGGCCTGGTAGGGGCCGGACAGGAAGCCGTGGCCTTCGCTCTCCAGGGTCAGCGTGGTGTTGCCGTTGCTGTCCTTGTAGGTGCCGCAGGCCATCGACTGCGCGGCGGCCGGCAGGCTGGCCGAGGCCAATGCAAGCAACAGCAGGGAGCGCCAGCCCGCAGCGCGGGGGCGGAGGGAAACAGCAGCGGGCATGGGGTCATCCTTGAAGGAAGTGAGCAGGGCCTGTCCGGTGCGGGGCGCACCACAGGCAGGAGAGGGCGCCACGGGTCAGGCGTGGCGCCGGAAGATCACAGCCAGTCGCGCGGCACCAGATAGTCGGCCAGGCGCGCCTCGGCGCTGCCCGCTTCCGGCGCGAAGCCGTACTCCCAGCGCACCCGTGGCGGCAGGCTCATCAGGATGCTCTCGCTGCGGCCGCCGCTCTGCAGGCCGAACAGCGTGCCGCGGTCGTAGACCAGGTTGAACTCCACGTAGCGGCCGCGGCGGTACAGCTGGAATTCGCGCTCGCGCTCGCCATGCGCGGTGTCCTTGCGCTGCTGCACGATCGGCAGGTAGGCGTCGAGGAAACCATCGCCGACCGCACGCAGATAAGCGAAGTCGCGCTCGAAGTCGCCGTGCAGGTCGTCGAAGAACAGCCCGCCGACGCCGCGCGTTTCATTGCGGTGGCGCAGGAAGAAGTACTCATCACACCAGCGCTTGTGCGCAGCATAGCGTTCGTCGCCGAACGGAGCACACAGATCGCGTGCCACCTGGTGCCAGTGCTGCACGTCCTCGTCGAACGGATAGAACGGGGTCAGGTCGAAGCCGCCGCCGAACCAGCTGGCCACCACTTCACCGTCGCGCTGTGCCTGGAAGAAGCGCACGTTGGCATGGGTGGTCGGCACGTAGGGGTTGAGCGGGTGGAACACCAGCGACACGCCGGTGGCGCGCCAGGAGGCGCCGGCCAGTTCCGGGCGGTTGGCCGAGGCCGACGGCGGCAGGCGGCTGCCGGACACATCGGAAAAGCCGATACCGGCCTGCTCGAACACCGCGCCGTCGCGCAGCACGCGGGTGCGCCCACCGCCGCCCTCGGCACGCTGCCACAGGTCTTCCTGGAAGCGGGCCCGGCCATCGACGGCCTCGATCGCCGCACAGATGCGGTCCTGCAGGTCGGTGAGGTAGGCGCGCACGCGCTCGAATTCGTTCATGGCGCGTACTTTACCGCAGGGCCCGCCCGAAGCTGCGGACAGGCCCTGGCCGGCTCAGCGCTTGCGGTTGGAATGGCGCGGCGGCGGGGTGTCGTCTGATGCCGCGTCATCGGCCGCCTTCTGCAGCGCGCGGCCCAGATCGATCAGTTCCCAGTTCTGGGTGCCGAGCACGTCGCAGGCCACGTGCAGGCCACTGCGGTCGGCCTTGCACAGCCGGTCCAGCAGTGCATGTGCATCCACCTCGGCATCGTTGCCCTGGGCCGTGACCAGGTTCTCGCAGCCCTCGCGGACGCCGGCGCGGCAGACCGTGGTGTAGTGCTCGGCGGCCTGCAGCCAGTGCCCGGACAGCGCAAGGCGGTTGCCGAGTACGTTGCAGCCCTGCAGCTTGCCCTGCGCGCAGCAGGCTTCCGCCCCGCCGGCAGCGAGCGCCTGCGGGCAATCCTGGGGTAGCGGCAGCACGGTGTACTGCTTCGGTGCACTGCAGCGGCCCGGGCCATCGCCAGTGGGGGTGAACACCTGGAAGCGGGTCCAGGTATCCAGGCCCAGCAGTTGGCCGCCAGGCAGCGGACGCAGCACGAAGTCGCCGCCCCTGTCGTGGCGGATGCGGATGTCGCCCTCTTCGACGCGGGCGCGGAGATGACTGTTCCAGCCAACGCCGACCAGGCCGTTGTCACCGAAGTCCAGCGTGTCCATCAGACCGCCATCGGCCCGGTAGTTGCCGCAGGGCAGGGCCGTTGCCGGTTGCGGTCGCAATGATGCGCCCAGCGCCTGCAACGCCGGCAGACGCTCGCAGGTGGCGGTGTCGTTGCCCGGTGTGCAGGCCGCAGCCAGCGCCTGCACCGCAAGCAGGGGATCTCCCGCGTCCCAGGACAGTTCGGCCACCCGCTCGCAGAAGCCGCCATGCGCTACCTCGCGGCACAGCCGCAACAACTGTTGCCGCCGCTCAGCCGGAATGATCACCGGCACGGTCGGCGCCGTCATCGTCACCATGGCTTCGGTCATGGCTGCCGTCATCGCGGCCTTGACCAGCTGCGCCTGCACTGCGGGGTCGGACTCGAGCGCGGCGGCACATGCCGGGGTTTCCTGTTCGAAGCCACCGTTGTCACAGGCAGCGGGGAGCTTGATACCGGACAGGGCGGCGTCGAGGGCCGCCTTCTGCTGGACAGGATCGGCCTTCACCGTAGGCTTGGCTTCATCACGCCAGCGATCAGCCAGTTGCAGGCACATGCCGGGCACGCCTTCCCGACACCCTGCTTCCAGCGCGGCCGGAGTGGCTTCGTGACGGTTGTCCAGGCAGGCCACGGCATTGGCCAGGCAGCTGCCTTCAGCCGGTGTGGCTGCGGCGGCGCACTGTGCGGGGGCCTGCAGGATGTATACCGTGCCATCCACCTCGACCGTGCGACCACGATCACCTACCTGCAGCGGGCTGGGCAGGCCGTACTCCAGGTTCACCAGTTGCAGCTTCCCGTCGATCTGCTGGAACGCGACCGGAGACGGCGCACTGCCGAAGTGCTTCTGCTCGCCACGGTTGGGTGAGCTGATGCGCAGCGTGCTGCTGCCTTCGTCGGCCTTGAACAGGCCGCATTGTGGTGACTGTGCGGCGGCCATCGGTGCGGCCAGCAGCAACGCCCAGGCCAGCCAGCGCTGGCGCGGTGCGGGTGAATGCATGTCGTCTCCTTGACGATCGAACGGGAAACTCCAGGCGCTACGGCGAACCAGGGCCCTCGCGCGGGGGCGTACATTCTGCCGTGCCGGGCACGGGCTGGTAACGCTGGTAGGCGGTCTGCGCATCCATGCCGAGCAGATCGCCGTTGCCGAGCTGGCGCAGCACAAGGGTTTCGCCGTTCTGCTGCATGTGGATGGCGCCGTTCTGCAGGCGGGCCCGGGTGCCATCGCCGAAGTCGAGCCTGTCGATCACGCCTCCATCGGCCTGGTAGCGGCCGCAGGGCACCTGCTGGGCCGGGACGAGGTGCAGGTCAGCGCCGGGACCGCGCAGCGGTGCGATGCGTTCGCAGGCGCTGGCGCGGCCGGCATCGCAGACCACCTGCAGCGCCTGCACCGCCAATGCGGGCTCCAGCGCGATCAGCTGCTGTGCGGCTACTTCGACGCAGAAGCGGCCACCACGTTGCTGCAGGCACAACTGCTGCAGGCGATCGCGTGCAGCGGCCGGAAGCGGTGAATCCGGCATGTCTTCGTCTTCCTGTTGCAGGCGTTCACCGACCTTCTGCATGGCGGCGGCCAGCGCATCGCCGGTCAGCGTCTCGCAGGCCTGCGGGTCATGGCCGGGCGTGTGTTCGCGGCAGATGGGCGGGCGTTCGAAGCGCGCGGGGCTGGTGTCATCGCTGCCGGCTACAGTTGTTCCATCGCGAAGCTGGCGCAGCAGCGCCGAGCAGCCCGCGCCAACGCCTTCGCTGCACGCACGCTGGGCCTGGCCGGGTGAGGCCGTGGGCAGCCGTGCAACGCAGTGGCTGCCGGCGGCGCGGCAGCTGCCGTCCATCGCGCTGGGCTCGCTGGCGCAGGCGCGGGGCTGGCGCAGGATGTAGAGCACCACCCCGTCGTGCTCGATGCGCTGCCCATCGGCGCTGATCCGGATCAGCTGCGCCACGCCATCGTCGAGCATGACCAACCGCGTCTGTGCCGCACCGCGATCAACCCACAGCGGCTGCGGCTCGCTGCCATCATCGTGGTGGTAGCCGCTGCCGGGACTGGTGAACACCAGCGCCATGCCGCCATCGGCGCTGCGGTATTCGCCACATTGCAGCGCGTCGGCGCTGGCAGGCAGCGCAGTCAACAGCAGCAATGCGGGGAGAAGGGTCGGTAAGCGCAAGCGACGGTCCTTGTCGTGCGGGAAAGGGGGGGGCTCAGTGGAAGCGCGAGCGGAGGTCCGGCCGCAACAGGCGCCAGGCCAGCCAGCCCTGCAGGCCGAGGAGCACCAATGACATGGCCACCACGGTCAGCGTGATCAACCAGCGTTTCAGATGGAGTTCCTGCTGCAGGACGGCGTCGTCGGAGAGAAACGGGATGACGTCACGCATGAACACGTCCAACCAGCCGGCGATCGCAAAGTTGGCCAATGCGCTCAGCAGCAGGATCACCACAAAGCTCCACAGGCCCCAGCTGCGCTCGCGCAGCAGGCCCCAGCTGGCCAGCGTCGAGGCCAGGCACAGCAGCGCGGCAATCATCGACGCGGCCACCGGATGCGCCAACAGCCAGGTCAGGCTGTGCAGGTGCTGGTCTTGTACTTCCCTCTCAACCAGATGCCAGATCGGAAGGTTGTGCAGCGGCCACAGCAGCAGTCCCTGCATCACGAAGTACACCGTGAGCAGCAGCGACAGCCAGAACGAAGCGTGTGCGATCGGGCGCACCCAGGCGTGATAGGTCGGCTGGACCAGCGAGGGAATCGGCGGGATCGACATTGACATCCGGTGTCCTTGCAATCGGTGCCCGCGCGATCAGCGGGCCGTCACCCGGGTGGCGACGGCCGGCAGGATATGGTGTTCGCTCAACGGTGCCAAGGGCTGGCCATGCGGCGGCTGCAGTGGCACCCAGGCCAGTTCGGCGATCTCGGCACATGCCTGTGGCGTGCCGTCCACCCGCACCCACCAGGCCTGTGCCTGCACCCGATGGCCGGGTTCGTTCACCGCCCAATCCTCGAAGGTGCCCAGCGCGATGGCGGTTTCGGCGCACAGCTGCACACCGAGTTCTTCGTCCAGTTCGCGGGCCAGCGCCTGCAGCGGCGCTTCGCCGGGTTCGGGCTTGCCGCCCGGTTGGATGAAGCGGCTGGCGCCGTGCTTGCGCACCACCAGCGCCCGGCCGCGGTCATCCAGGATGACCGCGGCCACGATGTGGATCGTGGCCGCGGCGTTGCTCACTTCAGGTTCTGCTCGAACAGCTTGAGGATGCGCTTGTACTGGTCCAGCCAGGAATCGGCGCGCACATAGCCGTGGCGCTCCAGCGGGTACGGTGCGATCGACCAGTTGTCCTTGTGCAGTTCGATCAGGCGCTGGGTGAGGTTCACCGAGTCCTGGAAGAACACGTTGTCATCCATCATGCCGTGGGCGATCAGCAGGTTGTCCTGCAGGTTCTGCGCGTATTCGATCGGCGAGGACACGCGGTACGCCTCCGGATCGATGTCCGGGGTATTGAGGATGTTGCTGGTATAGCCGTGGTTGTACTGGTGCCAATCCACCACCGGGCGCAGCGCGGCGCCGGCCTTGAACGTGCCCGGCGAGCGGAACAGGGCCATGAAGGTCATGAAGCCGCCGTAGGAACCACCGTAGATGCCGGCATGGTCGCGGTCACCCTGCTGGGTGTCGACCAGCCAGTCCAGGCCGTCCTTGTAGTCTTCCAGTTCCGGGTGGCCCATGTTGCGGTAGATCGCCGTACGCCAGTCGCGGCCGTAGCCCTCGCTGCCGCGGTAATCCATGTCCAGCACGATGTAGCCCTTCTGCACCAGCAGGTTGTGGAACATCTGCTCGCGGAAGTAGGCCGGGTAGCGCTGGTGCACGTTCTGCAGGTAGCCGGCGCCGTGCACGAACATCACGATCGGGTACTTCTTCCCCGGTTCCTTGTTTTCGGGCTCGTAGTACTTGGCCCAGACCACGCCGGCGCCATGCTTGGACGGCACCGCCACCAGCTTCGGCTGGATCCACTGGCGCGCCTTGAACTCGGCAGTGCGGGTGTCGGTCAGCACGCGGGCCTGGCCTGCGCCGGTGCTCGGTACCACGGCCAGCTGCGCCGGCAGGTAGGCGCCGGAGTAGCGCACCAGCAGCTGCTGGCCGTCCGGCGACAGCGAGAAGTCTTCCACGCCGTTGAGGCTGGTCAGCTCGCGCACTTGGCGGCTGCCGGTGTCGACCGCGCAGACTTCGTAGTCATGCGGCGCCTGCTGGTTGCACAGGAAGTAGAAACCCTTGCCGTCGGCCGACAGCACCGGCGCCGAGGTTTCCCACTTGCCGCTGGTCAGCGCCTGCGGCTTGCCCGTACCGGACTGGGTATACAGGTGCGAGAAGCCCGATTCCTCCGACAGCAGCCACAGCGTGCGGCCATCGGCCATCCAGCCGAAATCATTGAAGCCCCAGTTGATCCAGGCGTTGTCGGTCAGGCGATGGCGGTTCTGCACGCGGCCGTCGGCGGCGTTGACGCTGATGATCCAGCGGTCCTTGTTGTCGTTGGCACGCAGCATCACCGCGGCCTGCTGGCCATCGGGGCTCCAGCGGATGCCACCGCCCATGAAGTCGCTCATCACCTGCAGGCTGCGCTCGCCCTTCAGCGCGTCCTTGCCGGCCTTGCGGCGCAGCTCGGCCAGCGGATCGGTGCTGATGCCCGGCAGGCCGGCCAGAGAGACTTTCTCGGCCTTGCCGGTGCGCACGTCCACGTACCACAGCGTGTGCGGCTCGAAGCCGTTACGGCCGACGCGGGTGCGGGTGTCTTCGGTTTCCTCGTAGCCCGACTCGGTCACGTACAGCGGCATCTTGCCGCCACGGCCGTCATCGAAGTCCTTCGGCTTGGTCACCACGACCAGGTGGGTCAGGTCAGGCGACAGCACGCTGTCGGCGATCTCCACGTCGGCGCCCAGGTACACCGGGCCCGGCGCGCGGGTCGGGTCAGCCTGGCGCCAGCGCTGGTCCTGGTCCTTCAGTGCTTCGCGCTGGTCACGGTCGCGGCGAAGGGTTTCCAGCGTGCGCAGCTGCTGGTCGCGCAGGACGTCGGCCTTCGGCGGCGTACGCGGATCCTTTTCGGCCTTCAGGCTGGCCACCTGCTGCACGCCGCTGGCGGCGGTCCAGTGGAACCAGTTCTGGCCGACGCGCCAGATCACGCCATTGTCGGCGGCGAAGTTCACGTTGCCCGCGCGCTCGTTGCTGCGGGTGAGCTGGGTCAGCGCGCCGCTGCGCAGGTCGCGCACGAACACATCGCCATTGCGCACGAAGGCGCTGCGGCTGCGGCTGCGGTCGTAGACCGGCTCGGCCACGTCCAGGGTGCCGCGCTGGTCATCGGCCACCTGCGCGGCCACGCCACCGGCCACCGGCTGGCGGAAGGTATCGCGCACCGGGCTGCCGTTGCGCTTGAGCTGGTACTCCACCTGCTGGCTGTTCCACGACCACCAGGCCTTCTCGACCGGCGGGCCGATCCAGTCCGGGTCGGCCATGGCCTGTTCGATGGTGATCGGCGTCGGCGCGGCATGCGCGGCCGGTGCGGCCAGCACGGCCGACAGCAGGAGGGACAGGGGCAGCACTCGGGACATGGGTGGACGGCACCAGTAGAGGAAAACCGGCCAAGCGTAGCAGCCGTAAGGGCCGGGGGCAGGGGCCACAGGTCATGGCAGCGGGATTGGCAAAGTAGTGCAACCGCTGGCCGGCCTCGCGCATCCATTCTCCTGAACATCATCCACCGAACAGGAGCCCGACCATGCAGGAACTGATCCCGATCACCCTCTTCATCTGCATCGCCTACGCGATCCACGCCATTGCCGATGCCCGCGCGCGCAGCAAGCTGGTGGCCCCGCACGTGCCCGAGGAAGTGATCCGCTCGCTGGCCGTGCTGGAAGAAGAGCGCCGCCGCCAGGGCGCGCTGCGCTGGGGCATCAGCCTGGTCTGCCTGGCGCTGGCCATGGCCCTGCTGGAAGCGATGGGTGCCCGTGACCTGACCTTCGGCGCCGCCGCCGCACTGGTCGGCAGCGCCGGCCTCGGCCAGCTGCTGGCCTGGCACTTCACCCGTCCCGCCGTCCGCAAGGGCTGAGCCGGAACATGCCACGGGCACAGGGGGCGCCCCGTAGATGAGCCTGCTCGGCGAAGCACTGTCGGCACTGCGGGGCCGTCGCCGCCACGATACAGCGGCGACGGCGGCACCCGCCGCACCGCTGGACGCGGACCAGGCCCTGGTGCGGGCCATCATCGATGGCTCGCAGGTGGCGTTTTCGCAGCTGGTCGAGACCCATCAACGCACCTGCGCGCATGTGATCGGGCGCATGGTGGGCGATCGTGATCAGGTGGCCGACCTGCTGCAGGAAACTTTCCTTGCGGTGTTCCGCCAGCTGCACCGGTTTCGTTTTGAATGCTCGCTGCGCACCTGGGTATCCCGGGTCGCTTACACCACGGCGCTGCAGCACCTGCGCCGGCGGCGGCTGGAGGCGCAATGGATGGTGGCCGTGGAGGTGCCGGAGGAACTGGGGACCGGCGATGAAGGCCCCGGGCCCGCCGAGTTGAGCGAGGCGCTGCAGGCCGGGCGCCAGCTCGGCGTGGCACTGGAACGGCTGAGCGCGCCGCAGCGCCTGATCGTCGGCCTGCATTACCTGGAGGATTTCGATCTGGCCGAGATCGAGCAGGTGACCGGACTGGCACGCGGTACCATCAAGAGCCACCTGCACCGCGCGCGCCAGGTCCTGAAGCAGGAACTGACGCGGCGTGCTGCCGCCGGAGAACTGCTGTGAACCCATCGACCGACCCTCGTGATGCGGAAGAGCGCGCGCTGGCGCAGGCGTTGCGTGAGCAGGTGCAGCGGGAAGAAACGCCGGATGTGAGTGAGGCGCTGCAGAAGCGCATTGCCGCTGAGTCACGCGACAGTGGCGTGGGCTATGTGGTGGTGCAGGTGCTGTTGTTTGGCGCGCTGTTGGCTGCAGCGGCCTGGTACTTTTGGGTCTAGAAGAACATTGACGCCCGCAACTGCTTTGGGACGCTTCTTCCTCCAACTTCCGATCAGATATCCAAGCGTCGGGCGTTGTCTCCACGTCGGCAGTTGGCCTTTCCCGTCAGACTCCGTCACGTCGGCCTCGTCATCAGTGGCAGTCGCTCTATCCAGGGTCCGCGAGCTACGTGTGTTTCCTGAGGAAAGTTGCAAACTCCATGCCTCCGCTTGAGTCGGAGTTTCACAATCAGAGACTCTCAACCATCAGCTTCCACGGGTATGGAGTGAGAATCACATGGACAGGTGCGCCAGTAATCCAACGCCGGATGCAATTGGATGATGCTCTACTACATCCAGCTTTCGCTTGCCCGATTCAAGCAACGAATCGGCACTCATCTGGCAATCGCTCTCATGCTGGGTGCGGGGGTGGGGATCACGACCGTGATGCTCTCCATTGTTCTCCAGGCATCGTCGGATCCCGCGCCAGGCCGGAGCTCCGCATTGTTCCGCCCGTACCTTGACGCGCGTCCAGATGCTCTGCGCAGTGGTTCCCCGGATCCGGGACAGGCACTGACCTGGCCGGATGCGAAGGCGCTTCTGGGCCAGGGGAGGTCGTGGAAGCAGGCCGCCATGGCGGGCGGGGCGGTGACGCTCTCCCGGCCGGGAGCCTCCAGCGCAAGGCTGCGTGCGAGGTTCGCAACGTCCGAAGTGTTCAGTGTTCTTGGCATTGCTGTTGTTGAAGGGCGAGCATGGACCGCCGAGGAGGGGCATGCTGCGAGTCGTATAGTGGTCCTGTCGCGTGCGCTCGCCGAGCGCGAGTGTGCGCAGGACTGTGTTGGTCATCGGTTGGAACTGGGCAGGCGCACCTACACTGTTGTGGGTGTCGCGGAGGATTGGCATCCGGTGCCGATGTTTCAGGGAGATCTCACACGCCGGCCGTTTGTGGAACCTGACGAGATCTACCTGCCGGTTGAAACCGCAATCGCAGACAGGCTGACTGTTGTGGACGGGACGGCGATCTGGGGGGGTGACCAGGACACGGACCCTGCAGGAGCCAACGTGTCATGGCTTCAATTGTGGGCGTGGCTGCCCAACGCGGATGATGTCGCCGCCTACCGGGCGAATCTGGATGCCTATGCACAGGCAAAGGGCCTTCGGATCGAACCAGGCACCCAGCAGGTGGCACTCTGGCCGTTGACGGAGTGGCTGGACAGGCTGGGATTGGTTCCAGAGCGGGCCAGGATGCAGCTTCGGCTGTCACTGATCCTTCTCGGTGTGTGCATCGTCAACGCGGCGGCGCTGCTGAGCTTCAGTCTGGGGCGCCGTCGGCGGGAGCTCGCGATACGACGTGCACTGGGAGCGCGACGTCGGGACGTGTTCATCCAGCTCATGTGGGAATCCATCGCGGCGGGAGCCGCAAGCAGTGTGCTCGCTGTCGTCACCTACACGCTGGGAATCCGGGTGGTTGCTGCGGGAGACGTTCTGCCCAGCGCGATAACGGCGATGCATGCTGGGGCAATGCTGATGGCCGCTGGCCTGGGAGTCGTCACGACGTTGCTCTGTTCATTGGTCCCGTCGTTTGAAATCTGCAGGGTCAGCTCCCTGTCGAGTGCCTTCGCGAAGGGGGCTGCCTGAAATGTTCGAATCGATGAGGGAGACCCGACGACATTTGGGAAGCGCCGCACTGCTTGCAGTGCAGGCAGCGCTTGCAAGCCTGGCATGTGCGTTCGCACTGCAATCTGCGCTGGACAGCTTCGCCAGATTGAACGCCGGGAGCATCCGGGAGGCAGCATCGATTGGTGTGGTCAGAGTCTCTGATGTCGAAGACGGCGCGGATGCGGCAGTGCTGCGGGCAGACCTGTCCGCGATCCGGCTGCCCGGTGTTCAGAACACGGTTGTGAGCGACGCTGTTCCGTTCGGGGGAAGAGCCCATCGATACGGCGTATGCACCAGTGAGTCGGCCATGGTGCATTCGATGAACGCGGGCACGGCAGACGTTGCTGGATGTGATCGCGTTCCCGTTGTAACTGCAAGCTCTGGCTTGCTGGCGATGCTGGGCGCGGGAATCGTCCTGGGGCGCGATGCCATGGAGGAGGACATGGTTGAAGGCGCTCCGGTGGTGCTGATCAGTGAATCGCTGGCTGCCCATCTGTTCGGAACGGGGAATGCTGTTGGCCGCCACCTGTATTTCGGCCCCGGCAGCAGCCGGGTCATCGTGGGCGTATTTGCGTCTGTTGCTGGACCGGCGCCAGGCGGCAATGAGCGGGACTCGCAGTGGGTGCTGCTCCCGGGCCTTCCCATGGGCGCCAGTCGCTATTATCTGGCGAAGTGGAGGTCGGAGGTTGATCGTTCATCGCTTGATCGCACCGCCGATGCGCTGCAGCGGCCTTATCGGATCATGCATCCAGCCGGTGTCGAGACGCTGGCGGGTTATCGCGACGCCTACGTCAAAGCTGATCGCTTCGCTACGACCGTGCTCGCGGTCATGACCGCCGTTGTTCTCGGTGTGCTGATGGCCGGCGTTTCCGGAGTTGTGGGCGCGTGGCTTGATCGGCGCCGGCACTCCATTGGGGTCCGACGGACATTGGGTGCTCGCAGGTCCGTGATCTTTGCCGAAATCATGTTCGAGGTTTCACTGTTCACCACGCTGGGCACCCTGCTCGGCGCGTTGTCGTTGCAGTGGGTAGGGTCGCCGCAGGACGGCAGCACAGGTTCACCGTGGTTCTCGATATCGAGCGCTGTCGTGCTGGTGATGGCGGCCTGCTTGACTGCACTGGTACCCCGGGCCCTGCGAATCGCCAAGGAGCCGCCCTTGACCTTGCTGAAGCCCCTGTAGCCCATTCATCCTGTCACCCAGCTTCACCTGCGACAAAGTGAAGCAGCGCGTCACCCGGTCGCATCCCGTCTTAACGAAATCCTCCTAAAGTGGTCCGGTATCCCACCGGTCACAGGCAGGAGGCGTCCCTTGGACGCGTTGTTGTTGTCCCGGATCCAGTTCGGGTTCGTCATCAGTTTCCATGTGCTGTTCCCCGCCTTCACCATTGGCACGGCCAGCTGGCTGGCCTTCATCGAATGGCGCTGGCTGCGCACCAAGCTGCCCGTGTGGCGCGAGCTGTATTTCTTCTGGCAGAAGATCTTCGCGGTGTCGTTCGGCATGGGCGTGGTCAGCGGCATCGTCATGGCCTTCCAGTTCGGAACCAACTGGCCACGGCTGAGCGAGGTGGCCGGCACGGTCATCGGCCCGCTGCTGACCTACGAAGTGCTGACCGCGTTCTTCCTGGAAGCCAGCTTCCTCGGCGTGATGATGTTCGGCTGGGGCCGCGTCTCGCCGCGCCTGCATTTCCTGTCCACCTGCATGGTGGCGCTGGGCACGCTGTTCTCCACGTTCTGGATCCTGTCGTCCAACAGCTGGCTGCATACGCCGGCCGGCTACGAGATGGTCAACGGCGTGGTGCATCCGGTGGACTGGTGGCAGGTGGTGTTCAATCCTTCGTTCCCGTACCGGCTGGCGCACATGGCGCTGGGTTCGTTCATCACCACCTGTTTCGTGATCGGTGGCGTGGGCGCGTGGTACCTGCGCAAGGGCACGCACGTGGAAGCGGGCCGGCGCATGTTGATCGCAGCGGTGGCGTTCGCGGCACTGACCGTGCCGGTGCAGATTTTCGTCGGCGACATGCATGGCCTGAACACGCTCAAGCACCAGCCGATGAAGATCGCGGCGATGGAAGCGCACTGGCATGAAACCAAGGAGGGCGAGGGCGTACCGCTGGTGGTGTTCGCGCTGCCGAACGAGAAGGAAGAGCGCAATGATTTCGAAGTTGCCATCCCGAAGCTGGGCAGCGTGATCCTCACCCACAGCCTGGACGGCACCTTCGACCCGCTCACTTCGGTACCGTCCAGCGAGCGGCCGCCGGTGACGCCGGTGTTCTTCGCCTTCCGCATCATGGTCGGGCTGGGCACGCTGATGCTGCTGCTGGCCTGGGTGTCGGCGTTCCAGTTGTGGCGCAGGAAGCTGCTGGATTCGCCGAGGCTGCTGCGCGGCTGGAACTGGATGCTGCCCGGCGGCTTCATCGCGCTGCTGTCCGGGTGGTTCGTCACCGAGATGGGCCGCCAGCCGTGGGTGGTGTATGGCGTGCTGCGCACCGCTGATGCGGTCGGCCCGCAGAGCGCGTGGATGACCGCGCTGTCGCTGGCGGTCTACGTCGTTGGCTACGCCTTCGTGTTCGGCTGGGGCATCTGGTACCTGGTGAAGATCCTGCGCCACGGACCGCGTCCGCACGATGATGGGCCGTCGCTGGACCACGGCAGCCACACCCCGGCACGCCCGCTGTCGGCGGCCGACGAACCGCTGGAGGAGCGCTGACATGGACCTGATGACCTGGCTGCCGGTGGCGTGGTTCGCGGTGATCGGCTTCGGCGTGCTGATGTATGTGGTGCTGGACGGTTTCGTGCTCGGTATCGGCATCCTGGCCCCGTTCGCCGAGGACGAGGAACAGCTGGACCTGATGATGAACACCGCCGCGCCGATCTGGGACGGCAACGAGACCTGGCTGGTGCTGGGTGGCGCCGGCCTGCTGGCGGCGTTCCCGAAGGCCTATGCGGTGCTGCTGTCGGCGCTGTACCTGCCGGTGCTGCTGCTGGTGGTGGCGCTGGTGTTCCGCGGCGTGGCGTTCGAGTTCCGCTTCAAGGCGCATCGATCGCGCCGGCTGTGGAGCGTGGCGTTCGGCCTCGGTTCGCTGCTGGCCACGTTTGCCCAGGGCGTGATACTCGGCACCCTGGTGCAGGGCATCCCGCTGGTGGACGGTGTCTATCAGGGCGGGCCGTTCGCCTGGTTCAGCCCGTTCGCGATGCTGACCGGTGCTGCGCTGGTGGCCGGCTATGTACTGCTGGGCAGCACCTGGCTGATCCTGAAGACCGAAGGCCGCGTGCAGGCGCTGGCACGGCAGATGACCCGGCCGCTGGTGGTGGCGGTGATCGCAGCGATGGGCCTGGTCAGCAGCTGGCTGCCGTTCCTCGATTCGCGGCTGATGGCGCGCTGGTTCAGCGACGGCAACTTCTGGTGGCTGTCGCCGGTGCCGCTGTTGACCCTGGCGGTGGCCGCCGCGCTGTGGCGCAGTGCGACCCATCCGCGCCGCGACCTGCCGCCGTTCCTGCTCAGCCTGGCGCTGTTCGTGCTTGGTTTCCTTGGCCTGGTGCTGGGCATGTGGCCGTACCTGCTGCCGCCGTCGATGACCCTGTGGCAGGCCGCCGCGCCGGCCTCCTCGCTGGGCTTCACCCTGGTCGGGCTGGTCATTCTGCTGCCGGTCATCCTCGGCTATACGGCGTGGTCGTACCGGGTGTTCCGCGGCAAGGTGCACGCCGACACCGGTTACCACTGATGGGTTGAAGGCGGGGCCCGCCGGTGCCGGGCCCCGTGTTGGGGAATGTGAAACCTGCACACCCCGGGCGGGACGTGCTAGCGTGCGCTCCTTTCCGGCAGCCAGGGGGGCAGCCGGCGACGTCCTGGACGGACGCACGGCTGCAGGAATGGGGGGCCGCCGCGCGTCGCCGTAATGGCTCGTGCCTATCGTTCTCCCGTTGAAGCACCAACGCTAAATGATTGAATTCTCCATCGTCGACTGGGCCGCGTGGGCGCCCGGCCTGAGCGAGCGTAGCCAGTGGCTGGGCTGGGCCGAAGCGCCGTACCTGCCGCACGGCGGGGATACGCCGGCACTGGCAGAGGTTCCGGCAATGCAACGCCGTCGCATCGAGCGGTTGGGCCGCATGGCGATCCAGACCGCGTGCTGGTGCGAGGACGGGCAGGGGGCCGACAGCGACGTGCCGCTGGTGTTCGCCAGCCGCCATGGCGACGTCGCACGTTCGATGGACCTGCTGGGGGCGCTGGTCGGCGACCAGCCGTTGTCGCCCACCGGATTTGGCCTGTCGGTGCACAACGCGATCGCCGCGCTGTATTCAATCGCCCGCGGCCATCGCGGCAACTACCTGGCATTGGCTGCTGGCCAGGCAACGGTCGAAGCCGCGTGCCTGGAGGCCGTCGCCCTGCTTGCCGATGGCGCCCGCGAGGTACGGGTGGTGGTCTACGAGTCGCCGCTACCGGAGGTTTACGCGACGTTCGCCGACGAACCCGACCCGTTCTTCGCCTGGTGCTGGCGTTTGACCGCGCCAGCAGAGGGCCGGCCGACGCTGGCGCTGCAGTGGCAGCCGGCCGACGGCCAGGCCAGCACTGTGCCTGGCCTGCTGCCGCACGCGCTGGACCTGCATCGCTTCCTGTTGTCCGGCGCGCCAGCGCTGGAGCACGTGGCCCATGGCCAGCGCTGGCGCTGGGGCCGCCGTGAGTGAGCTGCCGCGCCGCCTCGACCACGCCTGGCGGGTGTTTGGCACCGGCCTGAGCTTTGTTGCGTTTGGCCTGGGCGGGCTGCTGCTCGGCGTCCTGGTGATGCCGGTACTGCTGCTGATGCGGGACCCGGTGGCCCGTCGCCGGCGCGCCCGGCGCGTGGTCCAGGTCGCGTTCGCCAGCCATCTGCGGCTGATGCGCGGGCTTGGGGTGATGACCTACGAGATCGAGGGCGGTGAACGCCTGCAGCGTGACGGCCTGCTGGTGCTGGCCAACCACCCGACCCTGATCGACGTGGTCTGCCTGATCTCGCTGCTTCCCAACGCCGACTGCGTGGTCAAGCGGGCCGTGGCCTGCAACCCGTTCATGCGCGGTCCGGTACGGGCCGCCGGCTACATTTCCAATGACGATGGCGCCGGCCTGGTCGATGACTGCGTGGCCGCGGTGCATGCCGGCGGCACCCTGGTCATCTTCCCGGAGGGCACCCGCAGCGTGCCCGGGCAGCCGCCGCGCCTGCAGCGCGGGGCCGCCAACATCGCCGTACGGGGCCGCATCGACGTCACCCCGGTGCGGATCACCTGCAGCCCGCCAACCCTGACCAAGGGACAGAAGTGGTATCGTGTCCCCTCACGTCGCTTTCACGTTCGGCTGCAGATCGGCGAAGATATCCCGATCGCGCCTTTCTTGGCCGAAGACGACTCGCCAAGGGGGGATGCCTTGGCGGCACGCCGCGTTACCGAGCACCTTTCTCGTTATTTCGACCTGTCTGGAGAGCCGCCCCGTGCAAGCACTTGAGCACGAGATCAAGGAATTGATCATTTCCTCCCTTTCGCTGGAGGACATCACGCCGGAGGACATCGATCCGACCGCGCCGCTGTTCGTCGAGGGCCTCGGCCTGGATTCGATCGACGCGCTGGAGTTGGGCCTGGCGTTGCAGAAGAAGTACGGTGTCAGCCTCTCGGCCGATTCGGAAGAAACCCGTCGCCATTTCTCCAGCGTGCGCGCGCTCGGCGAGTTCGTCGCCGCCCGCCAGTCGTAACGGCGCCAGGAATTGCCATGACCAAGAATGAACTGTTCGAACGCATCGTCAGCATCCTGACCGACAGCTTCGAGATCGAAACCGCCCGGATCACCCCCGAGGCACGCCTGTACGACGACCTGGATATCGACAGCATCGATGCGGTCGACCTGATCGTGCAGCTCAAGCCGCTGCTGGGCCGCAACCTGCAGCCGGAAGCGTTCAAGGCCGTGCGCACCGTGCAGGACATCGTCGATGTCGTGCATGGGTTGCTGCCGGACCAGGCAGCCGCCTGACCGCAGCGCCGGCGGCTCCGCCATGGCACGCGCACGCACGGTCGTGGTGGCTGCGATCTCGCTGGCCTACCCGGTGCTGGTGTACCTGGCGATGGGCCGTTTCGAGCCACGCTGGCTGTCGCTGCTGCTGTTCACCCTGGCCCTGCTGCGTGCGCTGAGTACGCGCCAGCCGCTGTGGTGGGCCGCCGCCGCGGGAACCGGCCTGCTGGCCGTGTTGGCCACCGTGCTGAACCAGGCCCTGCCGCTGAAGCTGTATCCGGCGCTGGTCAACATGGTGATGCTGGCGGTGTTCGGCACCAGTCTGCGCTTCGGCCCGCCGCTGGTGGAACGCCTGGCGCGGTTGCAGGAGCCGGACCTGCCGGCGTTCGCGGTGGCCTATACCCGCCGCGTCACCCAGGTGTGGTGTGGCTTCTTCGTTCTCAACGGCAGCCTGGCCCTGCTGACCGCGCTTTACGCGTCGGACCGGGTCTGGATGCTCTACAACGGATTGTTGGCGTACGTGATGATGGGCGTGTTGTTTGCAGGTGAGTGGCTGGTGCGGCGTCGGGTCAAGGCAGCGCACGCGCATGGCTGAGTGGATTGCCCTGGACCGGCTGCTGGTGGACCCGCAGCCGCAGCGCAGCATCGGCGTGTGCGATGGCGAGGTGATCGACCATGCCCGCTTCCGCCAGCGGGTGCTGGCCTGGCGTGCGGCCTTTGCTGCTGCCGATGGCCGTGACTGGGCCCTGTACTTCGATGATGCGGTGGCCTTCGCTGCTGCGCTGTTCGGCGCCTGGCATGCCGGCAAGCGGGTGTTCCTGGCTGCCGACAACCTGCCGGCCACGCTGCAGGCGCTGCAGCCACAGGTGAGCGGTTTCGCCGGCGATGTTTCCACCGACTACCGAGCGCTGGTTGCCCCCACCGTTGGCGTGGACGGCGAACTGCAGGTGCTGGACGAGCGCGCCTGCGAGCTGTGCGTGTTCACCTCCGGCAGCACGGGCCAGCCCAGTGCGATCAACAAGCGCATGGACCAGCTGGCGCGCGAGGTGGATGCGCTGCAGGCTGCGTTCGGCGCGCAGCTGGAAGGCGTGCAGGTGCATGGCACGGTGTCCCACCAGCACATCTACGGCCTGCTGTTCCGGGTGCTGTGGCCGCTGGCCGCCGGCCGCCTGATCCATCCGCGCCGGTTCTTCCACGAAGACCTGGTGGGCGCGCTGGCCGGTACCGACACGGTGCTGGTGGCGACGCCAGCCCACCTCAAGCGCCTGCCCGAGCAGCTCGACTGGGCCAGCCTGCACGGCCGCCTGCGCGCGGTGTTCTCCTCCGGTGGCCCGCTTCCCGAAGAAGCCGCACGCCAGGTACGGCAATGGCTGGGCGTGGCACCGACCGAGGTTTACGGCAGCAGCGAAACCGGTGGTATCGCCTGGCGCCGCTGGGATACCGACCTGCCGCCGTGGCAGCCGTTGCCGGGCGTGCAGTGGCGCATCGAGGATGGCTGCCTGGCCGTCGCCTCGGCGCATCTGGAAACCCTCGACTGGTGGCGCACCCAGGACCGCGTGGAAGCGTTGGCCGATGGCCGCTTCCGCCTGCTGGGCCGTGCCGACCGCATCGTCAAGATCGAGGAGCGCCGCGTTTCGCTGGATGCGCTGGAACGCGCGCTGCGCGAAGACACCGAAGTGGACGATGTGAGAGTGCTGGTCCTGCCGGGACAGCGTGAGCAGCTGGCAGCGGTGGTGGTACCGGCCAGCCTGGCGCTGCTGGAGGGCGGTGACGCCGCGCGCCGCGCGCTGGGCCAGCGCCTTGGCGCGCGCCTGGCACAGGCGCATGACGCGGTCACCCGGCCGCGCCGCTGGCGCCTGGTGAAGGCGCTGCCGATCAATGCACAGGGCAAGGTCACCCAGGCGGCACTGGCGGCGCTGTTCCAGCCGCTCATGCCGGTGCCGGTCTGGGATCACCGCGATGCTGCCAGCGCTACGTTGCGCATGACCCTCGACCCGGCGCTGCGGCCGTTCCAGGGCCACTTCCCGCAGGCGGCGATCCTGCCCGGCGTGGCGCAGCTGGACTGGGCCGTGCGTTTTGGCCGCCAGGCGTTCAGCATGCCGGCCGGATTCCTGCGCATGGATGCGGTGAAGTTCCAGCACGTGGCCCGCCCGGGCGATGAGCTGACCCTGCAGCTGGACTGGGATGCCGCGCGCAATGTGCTGGCCTTCCGCTACACCTCCAGCCACGGCGTGCATGCCAGCGGCAAGGTGGTTTTCGCCGATGCGGACTGACCCGGCCGTTGCCGGTGCCGCGTTCGCGCCACTGGTGGTGATTCCCGTCTATGACCACGAGCACGCCATCGCGGCGGTGGTCGACGGCGTGCAGGCCGCCGGGCTGCCGTGCCTGCTGGTCGACGATGGCTCGCATGAAGCGTGCGCGACGGTGCTGCGTTCGCTGGCACAGCGCCAGGGCGTCGACCTGCTGCGCCTGGACATCAACCAGGGCAAGGGTGGGGCGATGCTGGCCGGTTTTGCTGAAGCCGCTGCGCGTGGCTACAGCCACGTGCTGCAGATCGATGCCGACGGCCAGCACGATACCGCCGACCTGCCGCGTTTCGTCGAGGCGGCGCGTGCGCACCCGGGTGCGGTGATCTGCGGCATTCCGGCCTACGACGCCAGTGTTCCCAAGGCGCGCCTGTATGGCCGCTACGCGACCCACATCTGGGTCTGGATCAACACACTGTCGCTGCACCTGCGCGACACCATGTGCGGCTTCCGCGTGTATCCGCTGCCGCCGGTGCTGCGCCTGGTCGGTGAAGAGACCATCGGCCGCCGCATGGATTTCGATACCGAGGTGATGGTGCGCCTGTACTGGCGACAGCTGCCGGTCGAGCACCTGGCCACGCGGGTGACCTATCCCGCCGATGGCGTGTCGCACTTCGATGTGTGGCGCGACAACGTGCGCATCAGCCGCATGCATACCCGCCTGTTCTTCGGCATGCTCTGGCGCGCACCGCGCCTGCTGTGGCGCCGCCTGCGGGGGCAGCGCTGAGATGGCGGCCGCGCAGGGTGCCCCGCACTGGGCCGACATCGGCGAATCGACGTCGGTGGCCGGCGTGTTGTTCCTGTGCTGGGTGCACCGCTGGTTCGGGCGCTGGCCGTTCCGTCTGTGCGTGTGGCCGGTGGTGGCCTGCCACTGGCTGGGCAACCGCGTCGGCCGCCAGGCCTCCATGCAGTACCTCCAGCGCCTGCAGGCACACAGCGGTGTGCTGGGCCGTGCGCCGACCCGGCGCGACAGCCTGCGCCACTTCTTCGCCTTCGCCGACACGATGCTGGACAAGATCCTCGGCCTGGGCGGGCGCTATCCGGCCGAACGCATCCACCTGCATCGCGACCTGGTGCTGGAGAAGATCGCGCGCCGCGAAGGCGGGCTGATCCTGACCGCGCACATCGGCTGCCTGGAACTGTGCCAGGTGCTGGCCGAACAGGTGCCGGGGTTCCGCATCACCGTGCTGGTGCACACCGCGCATGCGCAGCGCTTCAACCGCCTGCTGCAACGGCTGGACCCGCTGGCGGCGGTGGAACTGGTGCAGGTAACCGAAATGGGCCCGGCCACGGCAGTGATGCTGGCCGAGCGCGTCGCGGCGGGGGGCTTCGTCGCCATCGTCGGCGACCGCACGCCGGTGCAGGGCGGACGCAGCGTCACCGCCGATTTCCTTGGCCACCGCGCCCCGTTCCCGATCGGTGCCTATGTGCTCGCCGCCGCACTGGGCTGCCCGGTCTACACCATGGCCTGCCTGCACCAGGGCGAGGGCTACCGCGTGGCATTCGAACAGTTCGCCGAACGCATCGTGCTGCCGCGCGGCTCACGCGATGCGGCACTGGCCGAACAGGCACAGCGCTTCGCGCGCTGGCTGGAACTCCAGGTCATCCAGTCCCCGTTGGACTGGTTCAATTTCTTCCCCTTCTGGGATCAGGCTCCGCATGACGACTGACGCCGTACCCGCGTGCCGCTTTGGCGATGCACCGTTGACCATCGAAGACGTGGTTGCCCTGGCCCAGCGCCAGTGCGAGGCCGCACTGAGCGACGCGCCGGCGTTCCGCGCCCACATCCAGCGTGGTGCCGACTTCCTCGACCGCCTGCTGCGCGAGGATGGCGTGATCTACGGTGTGACCACCGGCTATGGCGATTCGTGCACGGTGAACATCCCACCGGCACTGGTGGCTGAACTGCCGCACCACCTGTACACCTACCATGGCTGCGGCCTGGGCCGTTACCTGGACCCGGTCGAGACCCGTGCGGTGCTGGCGGCGCGCCTGGCCTCTCTGGTGCGCGGCATGTCCGGTGTAAGCCTGCCGCTGCTGGAAGGCCTGGCCACGCTGCTGCAGCACGACGTGCTGCCGATGATTCCGGCCGAAGGCTCGGTCGGTGCCAGTGGCGACCTGACGCCGCTGTCATACGTGGCGGCGGTGCTGTGCGGCGAGCGCGAGGTACTGCACGACGGCCGCGTGCAGCCGGCGGCGGACGTGCTGGCGAAGATCGGCATGACCCCGCTGAAGCTGCGGCCGAAGGAAGGCCTGGCGATCATGAACGGCACCGCGGTGATGACCGGCCTGGCCTGCCTGGCCTGGCAGCGCGCCGACTACCTGGCACGCATGGCTACGCGCCTGACCGCGTTCAACGTGCTGGCCAGCGACGGCAACGCGCACCACTTCGACGAAACCCTGTTCGCCGCCAAGCCGCACCCGGGCCAGGGCCGCATCGCCGCGCGCCTGCGCAGCGACCTGCACAGCGAGCGCCCGCCGCGCAATGAACAGCGCCTGCAGGATCGCTACTCGCTGCGCTGCGCACCGCATGTGATCGGCGTGCTGGAGGACAGCCTGCCGTTCCTGCGCCAGCTGATCGAGACCGAACTGAACAGCGCCAACGACAACCCGCTGATCGACGCCGACGGCGAGCGCATCCTGCATGGCGGCCACTTCTACGGGGGCCACATCGCGCTGGCGATGGACACCCTGAAGAACACCGTGGCCAACGTTGCCGATCTGCTCGACCGGCAGCTGGCGCTGGTGGTGGACGCCCGTTACAACCATGGCCTGCCGGCCAACCTGTCGGCGGCCACCGGTCCGCGCGCGGCCATCAACCATGGCCTGAAGGCACTGCAGATCAGCGTGTCGGCCTGGACTGCCGAAGCGCTGAAGCAGACCATGCCGGCCAGCGTGTTCTCGCGTTCCACCGAATGCCACAACCAGGACAAGGTCAGCATGGGCACCATCGCCGCGCGCGACTGCCTGCGGGTGATCGAGCTGACCGAACAGGTGGTGGCGGCAATGCTGATCGCCGCGCGCCAGGGCCTGGCCCTGCGTGAACGGGTTGGCCTGAATGCGCAGCTGCATGGCAGTCTGGCCGACATGTACGCCGACCTGGGGCAACGCATCGCCCTGGTCGAGGAAGACCGCGCGCTGGATCGCGAACTGCGGGAACTGCTGGTGGAGATCCGCGCGCAACGTTGGGAGCTGTATGCCGGTGAATGAGGCCATTGAACGGGTTGGCGAGATTGCGTTGACCCCCGCCTTCCATGACTGCGATCCGATGAACGTGGTCTGGCATGGCAACTACTTCAAGTACTTCGAGATCGCGCGCTGCGCGCTGCTCGGTCGCTACGACTACGACTACCCGCAGATGCTCGAATCGGGCTACCTGTGGCCGGTGGTCGACGCGCGGGTGAAGTACGTGCGCCCGCTGCTGTTCAACCAGGCGCTGCGCGTGGTCGCGCGCATCGTGGAATGGGAGAACCGGCTGAAGATCGAGTACGAAATCCTCGATGCGGAAAGCGGCCAGGTGCTGACCCGGGCGATGACCATCCAGGTCGCGGTGGACGCGGCCAGCAAGGAAATGCTGTACCAGTGCCCGCCGGTACTGTGGGAACGCCTGGGAGTGCCTGCGCCATGAACCGAGCGAACCGTTTCGCGCGTGCGCTGCTGTGCGCGCTGCTGCTGGTGGCCGCACCACTGGTGCAGGCGGCCGACCCCGCCATCGATGCGATTACCCAGGCGGTGGCGCGGCCGGATGTGCTGCGTGGCCAGTTCAGCCAGGAAAAGCAGGTGAGTGGCTTCATGAACCCGCTGCGCTCGCAGGGCCGGTTCGTGGTCGCGCGCCAGCGCGGCGTGATCTGGACCACGCTCAAGCCGTTCCCCTCGGAAGTAGTGGTCACCGCCGATCGCATCCTCAGCCGGCAGCGTGATGGCAGCACCCGCGTCGAACTGGACGCGCGGCAGCAGCCGGCGATGCGTTCGGTGAATGCGATCATGTTCGCGTTGATGAGTGGCGACGTGCAGGCACTGTCCAGCCAGTTCAACGTGGCGGCCAGCCGTGAAGGGCAGGGCTGGCGGCTGCGCCTGACGCCGAAGTCGGCGATGCTGGCCAAGGCCTTCGAATCGCTGACCCTGCAGGGCGACCGCTACGTGCGCCAGGTCGAGATCGTCGAGGCCAACAAGGACCGCACGCAGATCCAGTTCAGCGCGTTGAGCGAGGCGCCGGCCACGCTCAATGCCGACGAGGCCCGCCGCTTTGAGTGAGGCCGTGGCATCGAACGCACCGGACCGGTTGCGGCGCTGGTGGCACTGGCTGGGCATTGCCTGGCTGCTGGTGCTGCTGGCGCTGGGCGCACAGCAGTGGCAGCTGTGGAGCCAGCAATCGCGGATCGACACCGACATCCTCGCCCTGCTGCCGCAGGATGCGCACGACCGCCTGTTGAGCGACGTCACCCGGCGCATTGCCGATGGCAGTTCGCGGCAGGTCGTGGTGCTGCTCGGCAGCAAGGACAGCGCGGCTGCCAAGCGCGCGCAGGCGGCCTTTGCGGCGGCCATGGCCAAGGATGCCGACCACGCCTTGCTGGTACCCAGCGGCTCGATCGAAGGCTGGTTTGACGAGGCGCGCGCGTTCTACGCGCCGTACCGCGACCGCCTGCTGACACCGGCCCAGCGCGAGCAGTTGCAGGGCAGCGAACCGGGCGTGTTGGCCGAGCAGGCGCTGGCTGCGCTGTATGGCCCGATGGGTGCGCCGCGATTGACTGAATGGCGCCAGGATCCGTTGTCGCTGTGGCCGCAGTGGTGGCAGCAGCAGGCGCAGGGTTCGGGCCTGCGGTTGGGCGATGACGGCCTGCTTGAAGCCGAGGGCAGGCATTGGGCCGTGCTGCAGTTCGATACGCCCGGCTCGGCGTTCCAGCTGGATGGCGAGCGCCACCTCGATGGCCTGCTGGAACGTGCCGGGCAGGCCGCCACGGCGGCGGCGCCTGAGCTTGAAATCCTGCATGCCGGCGTGCCGCTGCATGCCGAGGCCGCCGCGGTGCAGGCCAACCAGGAGATCAACACCATCGGTTGGGGGTCGCTGGCGGCGGTGCTGCTGCTGGTGTGGCTGGCATTCCGCTCGCTGCGCCCGATCCTGCTGGTGGCCGCCTCGCTGCTGATCGGCTGTGGCGTGGCGCTGGCGGTGACCGTGCTGGTGTTCGGCAAGGTGCACGTGCTGACCCTGGTGTTTGGTGCGTCGCTGGTGGGCGTGGCCGAGGATTACGGCATTCACTGGTTCGCCTCGCGCCAGGCCGAACCGGCCGATCGTCGCTGGAAACTGCTGCGGCATCTGCTGCCCGGCCTGTGGCTGGCCCTGCTGACCAGTGCGCTGGCCTACCTGGCATTGGGCCTGGCCCCGTTCCCCGGCCTGCGCCAGATGGCACTGTTCTCGGTGGTGGGCCTGGCCGCAGCTTTCCTCACGGTGATCTTCTGGTTCCCGTGGCTCGACGGTGGCGAGATCCGCCAGACCCGCTTCTCGCAGTGGCTGGGCAATACGCTGGAGCGTTTCCCGCGGCTGCATGGCCGCCGCGCGGTGACGGTCTTCGTGGTGGTCGCGCTGGCACTGTCTGCCATCGGCATCGTGCGCCTGCAGAGCAACGACGACCTGCGCAGCCTGCAGTCCTCGCCGCCGGCGTTGATGGCGCAGCAGATCCGCCTGAGCCAGTTGCTGGGCATGCCCAGCCCGGCACAGTTCTACCTGGTGCAGGGCGCCGATGCGGCGCAGCTGCTGCAGCGCGAGGAAGCACTGACCGAGCGCCTGCGTGTATTGGCCACCGACAAGCGCATTGGTGGCTATCGCGCGATCAGCGATTGGCTGCCGTCGCCGGCGCGCCAGCAGGCCGATGCTGCGCTGACCGCGAAGGTGGAACCCGGCGTGCTGTCGGCCGTGTCCGAGGCGGTGGGCGAGCCGCTGCAGCGGCCGCAGTTCGCCGCCGCGCCGCTCACCGCCGAAGCCTTCCTGGCCTCGCCGGCCTCGCAGCCGTTCCGCCACCTGTGGGTGGGTGAAGTCGGTGGGCAGATGATCAGCGTGGTGATGGTCGATGACCTGTCGCGCGCCGATGCCCTGGCCACGCTGGAGGGTGCCGCCGAAGGCCTGCCCGGCGTTCGCTGGGTAGACCGCACCTCCGATTTCTCCAAGCTGCTGGGCCACTACCGCAAGCTGATGGGCGGGCTGCTGCTGGTCGGCATCGCACTGGTGTTCGGTGCGCTGTGGCTGCGCTACCGCCGCCAGGCCTGGCGCGTATTTGCCCCCACCCTGATTGCCGGCGCACTGACCCTGGGCCTGCTGGGCCTGTTCGGCCAGCCGCTGCAGCTGTTCAACGTGCTGGCGCTGATGCTGCTGCTGGGCATGGGCATCGACTACGGCATCTTCCTGATCGAACACCGTGGCGATGCCAGCGCATGGCTGGCGGTCTGCGTGGGTGCGGCCAGCACCTGGCTGTCGTTCGGCCTGCTGGGCCTGTCGCAGACCCCGGCGCTGCGCGCGTTCGGCCTGACCCTGCTGTTCGGCATCGGCCTGGTCTGGCTGATCTCGCCACTGTTCCGGCCGCCACCGCATGACCTGCCGCCGGCCTGAGTCCGCCTTCCGCTTTTCTTCTTTCCCCTGATCGAGCAACAAGGACGCCCCGATGAGTACTGCTGTGGATGCTGTCGAACGCACTGAAATCCTGATCATCGGCGCAGGCCCGGCCGGCTCCGTGGCCGCGGCGATGCTGCGCCAGCAGGGCCGACAGGTGCTGATGCTGGAGCGCCAGCAGTTCCCGCGCTTCTCCATCGGCGAAAGCCTGCTGCCGCAGAGCATGGAGTACATCGAAGCAGCCGGGCTGCTGCAGGATGTGGTCGAGGCCGGCTTCCAGTACAAGAACGGCGCGGCCTTCGTGCACGGTGAAGCGCGTACTGCCTTCGACTTCCGGAAGAAGTTCTCGCCGGGCTGGGGTACCACCTACCAGGTGCAGCGCGCCGACTTCGACAACGTGTTGGCACGCGGCGCCGAGCGCATGGGAACCACGCTGCGTTTCGGTGATGAAGTGCTGTCGGTCGAACCCGGTGAACAGCCTGCGGTGAGCGTGCGCCGCCCGGATGGCAGCGAATACCGCATCGAGGCCGATTTCATCCTCGACGCATCGGGCTTCGCGCGCCTGCTGCCGCGCCTGCTTCAGCTCGAATCGCCGTCCAATTTCCCGGTGCGCGGCGCGATCTTCTGCCACGTGCGCGACAACATTCCGGCCGAAGCCGACTTCGACCGCAACAAGATCCTGATCACCACCCATCCCGAACACATCGACGTCTGGTACTGGACGATTCCATTCTCCAACGGCTGCTGCTCGCTGGGCGTGGTCGCCGAGCCGTCGTTCTTCGAGCGCTACGATGGCGACGACCTGCAGAAGCTGCAGGCCATCGTCGGCGAGGACCCCAACCTGACCCGCCTGCTGGCCAATGCCGAATGGGCGGTGCTGCCGGTGCGCCGCATCACGGGTTACTCGGCCAATGTCAGCTCGCTGTGGGGCCCCGGCTACGCGTTGCTGGGCAACGCCGGCGAGTTCCTCGACCCGGTGTTCTCGTCCGGTGTGACCATTGCCTTCAAGTCCGCGCAGCTGGCCAGCGAGTGCCTCAAGCGCCGTTATGCCGGCCAAACCGTCGACTGGGAAGCTGAATTCTCGATCCCGCTGCGCGCCGGAGTGAAGACCTTCCGCCGCTTCGTGGAAAGCTGGTACCAGGGCGGCTTCCAGAAGATCATCTACCACCCGCAGCAGCAACCCGAAGTGCGCGACATGATCAGCTCCATCCTGGCCGGTTACGCCTGGGACACCAAGAATCCGTATGTGGCCGATGAAAGTGGTCGCCGCATGCGCGTGCTGGAGGAATTGTGCAGCGCCTGATCTTCCGTACTGCGGCCCTGCTGCTGTGCCTGCTGCTGGCCGCCTGTGCCGGGCGCATGCCCAAGCCCCAGGTGGAGCTGCCGCCACTGCGGCTGTCGCCGGCCAGCCTGCCGGCGCCGCTGGCCCTGCAGCAGCAGCTGCATTTCCGCTTCGGCAGCCATGAGCGCGACCTCGACGCGCTGCTGGAAGCCGACGCGCAGCAGGTGCAGCTGGCGGTGCAGGCGATGGGCCAGACCGGCGTGCGCCTGCAGTGGGACGGCCAGCAGCTGACCCAGCAGCGCGCGCCGTGGCTGCCGCCGCAGGTACGTGCCGAGCGTGTGCTGGATGACCTGCAGTTCGCGCTGTGGCCGACCGCGGCCATCGCCGCCGCGCTGCCGTCCGACTGGCAGGTCAGCGACGACGGCCAGCAGCGCAGCCTGTCGCGCGATGGCACGGTGTGGCTGCAACTGCAGCGCCTGGACGATGGCAGCGTGCAGCTGGACAACCGTGCCGAAGGCTATGCGCTGCGCATCGAATCGATCGACATGGCCGGACAGGACCGATGAGTGCACCGATCTACCTGAACGACCTGGGCGTGGTCTGCGCGCTCGGCGATGGCCGCGCCGCTGTCGCGTCGGCGATGTTCGCCGACGTGCCGGGCGGGCTCAGTGACAACGACAGCCTGTTGCCGGGGCGCACCCTGGCGCTGGGAGAAGTACGCACGCCACTGCCGGCGCTGGAGGAACTGCCGGTGGCCCTGCGCGGCCGCAACAACGCCCTGCTGGACGTGGCACTGGCGCAGATCGCTCCGGCGGTGGCCGCCGCGATCACCCGCCATGGCGCCGAGCGCGTGGCGGTGGTGCTGGGCACCAGCACCTCGGGCATTGGTGAGTCCGAGCAGGCCCTGCGCACCCACGCCGAACAGGGCCAGTGGCCGCAGGGCTTCGATTACGCCCAGCAGGAAATGGGTACTGCCGCGCAGTTCGTGCGCCAGCGCAGCGGCGCTCAAGGGCCCGCGTGGACCCTGTCCACCGCCTGTTCGTCCAGTGCCAAGGCGCTGATGTCGGCTGCACGCATGCTGCGAGCCGGTATCGTCGACGCCGTGATCGCAGGCGGCGCGGACTCGCTGTGCCGCTTCACCGTGGCCGGTTTCAGCGCGCTGGAATCGGTGTCGGCCCTGCGCTGCAATCCGTTCTCGCAGCACCGCGCCGGTATCAACATCGGCGAGGGCGCCGCGCTGTTCCTGCTCACCCGCGAGCCGGGCCCGGTGTGCCTGGCCGGGTGGGGCGAATCGGCCGACGCCCACCACATGTCCGCGCCGGACCCGCAGGGCCTGGGTGCCATCGATGCACTGCAGCAGGCGCTGCAGCGCGCCGGCTGGGCGGCCGATGAAGTGGACTACGTGAACCTGCATGGCACCGCCACCGGGCACAACGATGCGATGGAAAGCCTGGCGGTTTCGCAGGTGCTGGGCAACGGCATTCGGGCCAGTTCGACCAAGCCCCTGACCGGCCATACGCTGGGTGCGTCAGGCGCGATCGAAGCTGCATTGTGCTGGATCGTGCTGGCCGAGAACCCGCAGCAGCAGCTGCCACCGCACTGGTGGGACGGCGTGGCAGACCCCGCGCTGCCGGCACTGCCGCTGGTCGCACCAGCCACCCGCCTGGCGCAGGCACCGCGGCGGGTGCTGAGCAATTCGTTCGCCTTCGGCGGCAGCAATGCCGTGCTGGCGCTGGAGCGTCGATGAAGATGCTGTATGCAATTGAAGAGGTGGTACCGCACCGCCAGGACATGTGCCTGCTGGAGCGCATCACGCACTGGGACCAGGACACCATCGAGGCGGAACTGGTGGTGCCCGAGGCCGGCCTGTTCGTGGAAAACCACGAAGTGCCGGCCTGGGTGGGCATCGAATACATGGCACAGGCCATCGCGGCCTGGGCCGGCTGCCGTGCGCGTGCAGCGGGCAAGCCGCCGCAGCTGGGCTTCCTGCTCGGCAGCCGCCGCTACAACAGCGCGCGCTGCAGCTTCCCCAGCGGCTCGCGGCTGCGCGTACAGGCGCGCTGCGAGCTGTTGGGTGACAATGGATTGGGGATGTTCGCCTGCCGCATCCTGGCGGGCGAGGACGAATGGGCTACAGCCAACGTGTCGGTGTTCGAACCGACCGATGCGATGGCCTATCTGGAGAGTGGACAGGCATGACAGGGAATCGAAGCGTGCTGGTGACCGGCGCCAGCCGGGGCATCGGCCGGGCCATCGCGCTGCGCATCGCGCGCGATGGCTTCGACGTGGTGGTGCATTGCCGCAGCCGCCTGGATGAGGCACAGGCCGTGGTGGCCGAGATCCACGCGTTGGGCCAGCAGGCCCGCGTACTGATGTTCGACGTGGCCGACCGCGAGGCCGCACGCGCCGCGCTGGAGGCCGATGTCGAAGCGCACGGCGCGTACTACGGCGTGGTCTGCAATGCCGGCATCGCCCGTGATGGCGCCTTCCCGGCACTGTCGGCGGAGGATTGGGACCAGGTCATCCACACCAACCTGGATGGCTTCTACAACGTGCTGCATCCGCTGATCATGCCGATGGTGCGGCGGCGCAAGCCGGGCCGCATCGTTACCCTGTCGTCGGTGTCCGGACTGGCCGGCAACCGCGGGCAGGTCAATTACAGTGCCGCCAAGGCCGGCATCATCGGTGCCACCAAGGCCCTGGCGCTGGAACTGGCCAGCCGCCAGATCACCGTCAACTGCGTGGCCCCGGGCCTGATCGAGACCGAAATGCTCAACGATGAAGTGATCGAACACGCGCTCAAGCTGATTCCCGCCGGCCGCGTCGGCCGTCCCGACGAAGTGGCGGCCACGGTGGCGTTCCTGCTGTCCGAACCGGCCGGCTACATCACCCGCCAGATGATCTCGGTGAACGGGGGCATGCTCTGATGGCCACCGATCGTCGCGTCGTGGTGACCGGTGCGTCCGCGATCAGTCCGCTCGGCCATGACTGGCCGACCATCGAGGCGCATCTGCGCAGCTGCCGCAACGCGGTGCGCGCGATGCCCGAGTGGGATGTCTATGCCGGGCTGAACACCAAGCTGGCTGCGCCGGCGCAGGACTTCGCGCTGCCGCCGAACTACAACCGCAAGACCACCCGCTCCATGGGCAAGGTCGCGATCATGTCGGTGCGTGCCACCGAAGTGGCGCTGCGCGAAGCCGGCCTGCACGAGCACCCGGTGCTGCGCAGCGGTCGCACCGGCGTGGCCTATGGTTCCTCGTCGGGCAGCCACGAAGCCACCGGCGAGTTCGGGCGCATGCTCAACGAGTTCACCACCGAAGGCATCAGCGCCACCACCTACCTGAAGATGATGAGCCACACCGCGCCGGTCAACATCGGCGTGTTCTTCGGCCTGTCCGGGCGTGTCTATACCACCTCCAGCGCCTGCACCTCGGGCAGCCAGGGCGTGGGCGCGGCCTATGAAGCGATCCGCAGCGGCAAGCAGACGGTGATGGTCGCCGGTGGTGCCGAGCAGCTCGACGCTACCGCTGCGGCGGTGTTCGACACCCTGTTCGCCACCAGCGTGCGCAACGACGCGCCGCAGACCACGCCGCGCCCGTTCGATGCCGGCCGCGATGGCCTGGTGCTGGGCGAGGGTGCCTGCACGCTGATCCTGGAAGACCTGGAGCACGCGCAGGCGCGCGGTGCCACCATCCTTGCCGAGGTGGTCGGCTACGGCACCAACAGCGACGGCCAGCACGTCACCCAGCCCAGCGCCGACACCATGGCCCAGGCCATGCGCCTGGCGCTGGAGGATGCGGGCCTGGAGGCGGCGCAGATCGACTACGTCAACGCCCACGGCACCGCCACCGATCACGGCGACATCGCCGAGACCCAGGCCACCGCGCAGGTGTTCGGCAGCCGCGTACCGATCAGCTCGCTGAAGAGCTACGTCGGCCACATGCTCGGTGCCTGCGGTGCGTTCGAGGCCTGGCTGAGCATCGAGATGATGCGTGCCGGCTGGTTCGCCCCCACGCTGAACCTGGCCGAGGTTGACCCGCGCTGCGGCCAGCTCGACTTCATCACCGGGCAGGGCCGCGAATTGCAGGCCGAGTACGTGATGAGCAACAACTTCGCCTTCGGCGGCATCAACACCTCGCTGGTGTTCCGCCGCTGGAGCGAATGATCCACCGTCCCATCCCGCCTTTTTCCTCAACCCACCCGCACCCCCGACAAGGAGATGTTCCGATGCGCCGCACCCTGATGATCGCCACGGCCACTGCACTGCTGGCCCTGACCTCCACCGCCTCCGCCCGCGACACCCGCGTTGAGCAGTCCCTGCAGGAGCTGATCACCTCGCAGGCCGCCCGGGACGCCGGCATCGACGGCAGCGTGCGCTTCTACCTGGCCGGCCAGCCGGTCAGCGTGCAGCAGCGCCTGGGCGAGGACGTGACCAACAAGAAGACCAACGCCGCCAACAAGAGTGATGCCGAGGCCTGCCGCTGGGTCGCGCTGTCGGCGCTGCGCGCGCTGCAGGACGGCGCCAAGTCGCGCGGTGCCAACGCCGTGGTCGACATCGTCAGCTACTACAAGAAGAACGAGTTCAAGAGCAGCACCAACTACGAATGCTATGCCGGTACGATCCTCGCTGGCGTGGCGCTGAAGGGCACCTACGCCAAGGTCAAGTAAGCGACCGCAGGGCAGCGGCGTTGCCTGAACGCCGCCGCCACATTGCTGAACCCCGTCGGGGAAACGCCGTCGATCACGCCGCCATCGTCGGCCGACGGCTTTCCCCGGTGTCGGCTTTCCGACACAATCATGGCTCTTCCCGGGTTATCGTCCCGCGGACATGCACGCCTACGTCTATAAAAGCCAACTCAAGCCTGACACCTACGTCTACGTTCCCCGACGCGATGATTTCAGCGCGCTGCCTGCGCCGCTGCTCACCTCGCTGGGTGCGCTCACCTTCGTCCTGGACGTGGCCCTGGATGCCCAGCGTCGCCTGGCCCAGGCCGACCCGGACAAGGTTCGCAGTGACATGAGCGAGCGCGGGTTCTACCTGCAGGTGCCGCCGTCGGTGGCCAGCCTGATGCCGCGCCACTATGACTGACGTCTCCCGTCCGCGCGCCCTGTCGATCGCCTTCGCCGTGGGCGCCTTGCTGGCACTGGGTGCTGCCGTGGGCGGCGTTGCCGGTGCCATCCTCGCCGCCCTGGCGCAACCGGCGTTCGCGCTGGGCGTATCGTGGTGGCGGCGCAGCCGTGCGCTGCTGCCGCTGAAGGTGGTTGCACGCCAGGACCTGCCGGCGCTGCTGGCGTTGTGGGCGGCCGCCCCGCTGTTGCTGGCGCTGCTGCTGGCCTGGCCGTTGGCGGCGCTGCGTGACAGCGGCAGCCTGGCCGCGGTGCTGGGCCTGAGCGTGCTGGTCAGTGCCGGCCTGCTGGCGGCCTGGCGCACCTGGCCGCTGTGGAACGACGTTGAACGCCTGGATGGCAGCCTGGCCCAGCATTGGCAGGCGCTGGCCGGACGCGACCTGACCGCCTGGCGCGGTCTCGGTGTCGCCGCGCTGGTGATCGCGCTGGCCGCGCTGGTGGTGCTGCCGGCCTGGCCGGGGCTGCTGCCGGAGAGCGCGCGCTGGCCCGCTGCGCTGGCCGTGGTGGTGTCTCCCGTGCTGCACCTGCTGCTGCAACGGGTCGCGCCGGCGCCGCTGGTGTCGTTGCGCCCCAGCCCGATGGCGACGTCCAGCGCAGAACACGAACCGATGTCCGCTGCCGCGGCCGAGACCGCGCCGCTGGAGGCGATGGCACCGCAGGAGCTGACCCCGGCCCTGTATGAAGCCGCCCGCCACGGCCGCATCGACCGCGGCCTGCAGCTGCTGCAGGCCGGCGCCGATCCGTATGCGCTGCCCGACCCGAACTGGCGCGACCAGCGCAGCCTGGCGGTGCTGGCGGCGGTGTTGCCGGACCTGCGCCTGCTGCGCGAACTGATTGCCCGCGGCGTTGACGTGAACGCGCCGCACCGGGGCATGACCCCGCTGCTGGCCGCCACCCGCGACAGCTGGCATGGCCGCCCCGAAGCCGTGATGACCCTGCTCGCCAACGGTGCCGATTCGCGTGCCACCGACAGCGATGGCAACACCCCGCTGCACCATGCCGCGCGCAGTTCCGACCCAGGCGTGGCCGCGCTGCTGCGCGATGCCGCCGCCGAAGTCGATGCGCTGAACAACGAGGGCTGGTCGCCGCTGGCCGTGGCCTGCCAGGTCGGCAACTGGCGCCTGGCCCGCTTCCTGCTCGAACGCGGTGCGCGCAGCGAACCGGCAGAGGGCACCCCGGTGCTGCTGGCCGCCGCCGCCACCGAAGACGACGATCCGGCTGGCGTGCAGCTGCTGCTCAAGCACAAGGCACGTGCCGACGCGCGTGATCGCCAGCGCCGCAGCGCGCTGCACGAGGCGGCGCTGGCCGGCCACGTTGAAATCATCGGCGTGCTGCTGGCCGCCGGTGCCAATCTGGAAGCACGCGATGCACTGGGACGTACGCCCTGGCTGGAAGCCGCCCGTGCCGGGCGCGCCGCGGTGGTCGAACACTTGCTGCCGCACAAGCCGGATCTGGTTGCCGTCGACGGCGAAGGGCGCAACGCAGTGCAGCTGGCCGTGATGGCAGAGGATGTCTCGCCGTTGCTGGTCAAGCGCCTGGTGGAGCTGGGCATCGCCGCCGACGCGACCGATCCGGTCGGTCGCCGTGCAGTGGACTACGCTGCCGAAGCCGGGCGCTGGGCGATTGTCGCCCTGCTGGATCCGTCCTATCCGTTGCCGGCCGCGGTCAGTGACGGCCTGGCCGAGCGTGGCGAAGCCGCCAGTGCCAGCGGCCTGCTGCCGGACCGCCCGCCGCTGACCCTGCTGCGCGAGGCGCTGGGCTTCGGCAACACCGAAGGCATGGCCGCGCTGGCCAAGCTGTGCCAGCCGGAAGAACTGGGCGGCCTGCTGCTCGACCCCGAGCTGGCGCTGGAGCCGCGCGCGGTGGATTGGCTGCTGGGCCACGGCGCCGATCCCTACGTGCGCGACGCCTGTTCCGATACGCCGATGTTCGCGTTGCTGTCGCGCGGAATCGATGCGGTGCCGGCGTTGCAGGTGATGTTGCAGCGTGGCTTGTCGCCGGCCGGACGCGGTGGCTTGGCGCGCTTCCTGGCGGCCTGTGCACAGCACGACCAGGCCGCCCGTGGCCTGGAACAGCTGGCGCTGGAATTGCTGGAGCGTGGCGCCGATCCGTTCGCGGCTTCGCCGGCCGGTGATCCGCCGTTGTCACTGGCGGTGCGCCTGGGCTGGCTGCGCCTGCAGCAGGCGCTGCTCAAGGCGGGCGTCGATCGTGAAGCGCGCGACAGCCATGGCATGACCGCATTGCATCTGGCCACCGCATTGGCCCGCGAAGGCGCGCTGAAGCTGCTGGTGCAGCACGGTGCCTCGCCGGAAGCACGCGCCGCCGATGGCCAGACGCCGCTGGGCGTGGCGCTGTCGATTGGTCGCCGCGATCTGGCCGACTGGCTGGACTGGCGGGTGTGGCCGTTGCCGCGTCGCACCCTGCGCGAGTCCGATCTGCCGGCCGCCGCAATGGCCGGTGACGTCGACGCGGTACGCCGCCTGATCGATCTGGGCTTCGCCGTCGATGCGGTTGATGCGCAGGGCTGCACCGCGCTGCTGCGCGCCGCCGGTGGTGGCCATCTGGCGGTGACCGACCTGTTGCTGGCGCGTGGCGCCGATCCGCAGCACGCAGCGGCCAGTGGTGCCACGCCGCTGTCGGCGGCGGTCAGCATGCGCCAAGTGGACATCGTCTCGGCCCTGCTCGACGCTGGCGCCAAGCTGGAACACCGCCTGCCGGGCGGCGTGACCGTGCTGATGCTGGCGTCCGCGCTGGGCTTGCCGGACATCGTTGCGCGCCTGCTCACCGCCGGTGCCGACGTGCACGCCGGTGACGCCCAGCAGCTGGGCCCTCTGCACTGTGCCGCGCTGTATGGCTTCAGTGCCCGCGACCGCTCGCGCCTGCTCGCCCTGCTCGACACCCTGCTGCTGGCCGGTGCCGAACCGGACCAGGCCGCGGCCGGTGCGGTCACGCCGCTGCTGCTGCTGCTGGGCGCACGCGCCGAGCCCGGCACCGCCTGCGACGAACAGGTGGTGATGGCCGCAGTGGAACGCCTGCTGGACGAAGACGTGAGCCTTGAGGTGCGTGATCCGCGCGGCTTCGGACCGCTGCACCTCGCGGCCCTGCACGGTCTGCCGCTGCTGGTGCAGCGCCTGCTGCGCGCTGGTGCCGATCCGGAGGCGCGCGACAGCCTCAACCGCAGCCCGCGCGAGATCGCGGTGATGCGTGGCTTCATCGACGTGGCCGGCGAGTTTGAACCGCGCGTGCCGGGTGTCTCGTCGATGGCGCGGTTCCTGCGCGACAACGGTTGAGCATCGGGGTCGGATCCCTTTCCCACGGAAAGGGCTCTGACCCCGGCATCGCGTCATCCACGCATGGCGTGGATCTACGGCCGGAATCCCCAGTGGGTAGTGCCGGCCGCTGACCGGCAATCTCCTGAAACCTTCGGGATCCCGAGGCTGCCGGCCAGCGGCCGGCACTACTGCAATCCGTGGTGGGTGCCGACCGTTGGTCGGCACGCCTACTTGCCGTCGCTTTCCGCGTCGGCCTCGAACAGATGCATCAGGTCGTTGCGTGCGTCGCGCGAGGTCTGGATCACCGCTGCCTCGTCGTCGTACACCAGGTACTGGTCGCGCAGCAGCTGCTCATCGTGCTCGCGGAAGCGCTGCACGTGGCGCTCGGCCACGTCCGGTGCCACGCCCAGCGCGGTCAGCACGCGGCCGCTCATCTCCAGGCTGGTGCCGAACACTTCGCGGAACGGCTCGGCCGACATGTCCATCAACCGCCACGCATGCTGACGGTTGCGTGCACGCGCCAGCACCGTCGCGTCCGGGTACAGCCGGCGCACCATGCGCACCGCGCGCAGGTTGGTTTCCGGGTCATCCACGGTGATCACGAACACATCGATGTGCTCGCCCCCGGCCGCGCGCAGCATCTCCGGCCGGGTCGGGTCGCCGTAATACAGCTGGTTGCCGAATCGGCGCAGGTCGGCCACGGTATCCGGGTTCGCCTCCAGCGCCACGAACGGCACCTTCTGCGCGGTCAGCAGGCGCGCAATCACCTGGCCGAAGCGGCCCATGCCGGCGATCAGCACCTTGGGCCGGTTGTCCGGCGCCACCTTGTCGGCCTCGGCCGGCTCGCGCGGAGTGGCTTTCTCCTGGCCGAGCAGTTTCAGCAGCGCGATCATCAACAGCGGCGTGATCGCCATCGACAGGCCGACGATCGCCACCAGCCGGTCGTGGTTGGCGTTGCCCAGCAGGTGCGCGCGCTGTGCCTCGTTGAACACCACGAAGGCGAACTCACCGCCCAGCCACAGGACGCTGCCCAGCAGCAGCGATTGCCGCGAGCTGAGCCGGGCGACACGTCCAACCGCGTAGAGCAGGCTGAACTTGACCACCAGCAGGATGCCGACACCTGCGGCGATCAGCCACGGCTCGGCGGCGATGCGGTCCAGGTCGATGCCCATGCCCACTGCGATGAAGAACAGGCCCAGCAGCAGCCCCTTGAACGGCTCGATCTGCGCTTCCAGCTCATGCCGGAACTCCGAATCGGACAGCAGCACGCCGGCCAGGAACGCGCCGAGGCTGGGGCTGAGGCCGGCTTCCTGCATGAACCAGGCGGTGCCCAGCACCACCAGCAGGGCGGTGGCAGTGAATACTTCCGGGCTGCGGGTGCGCGCGATGATGCTGAACACCTTGCGCAGCACCGGTCGTCCGCACAGGATCACCACCGCCAGCGCACCCAGCGCCACGGCCGCATCTTCCCAGCGCAGGGTCTCGTTCTTGACCCCGCCCAGCAGCGGGATGGCCGCCAGCAGCGGAATCGCGATCAGGTCCTGGAACAGCAGGATGGCAAAGCCCAACCGGCCGTGGTCGCTGTTGATCGCCTTGTGCTCGGACAGCAGCTGCAGGCCCACCGCCGTGGATGACAGCGCCAGCGCCACACCTACCACCAGCGCGCTCTTCCACTGGAAGTGGTCGAGCAGCAGCAGGCCGCCCAGCACCAGCCCGGACAGCGCCACCTGTGCCGCACCGGCGCCGAACACCGAGCGCCGCATCACCTTCAGGCGTGCCGGCGACAGCTCCAGGCCGATCACGAACAGCAGCATCACCACGCCGATCTCGGCGGCGCCGAGGATGCGGTCGGCGTCCTGCACGAAGCCCAGCCCGTCCGGGCCCAGCACCACACCGGCCGCCAGGTAGCCCAGCACCGCGCCGAAACCGAACTTCTTGAACACCGGCACGGCGATGACCGCTGCCAGCAGCAGCACCAGCGCCAGTTCCAGACCACCGCTATGCATGGGAATACCTGGTCATCGGGGGAGCCGCTGTGCGTCCGTTCGGGTTGGGAAAAGCGTGGCGAACACCACCGCGCCATTATGCGCGCCGGCCTGTGTACGCACGAGAACAACCTGCGGGCAGGGTGCTGCCGCGGCGGGACCGGGTTGACCTGCATGGTCCACGGGTCCAGACTGCCCGCCGCTGGCGGCGCGTCCGTCGGCACACGCATCCCGGAGTCCCCAACCCATGTCCAGCGACAGTAGAAGTCGACCTCGTTCGACGCCAGCGATGGCCACCGCCTGACATCGGGACGGTTTGCCTGCGTTGGCGTTGCGCGAGGTCGCACCCCCACAAGGCAAACCCGATGAACCAGAAGCAATTGCTGCGCCCGGTGGCCGATGCCGCCGCACTGGCCGCGCCGCTGGCGAACTTCAACACCGCCGATGCGGTGGAATTCCTCAACACGCTGGAACTGACCCGCGCCGCGGAAACGCTGGCTGCGCTGCCGTTGCCGCGTGCAGTGAAAATGCTGGAAGCGCCGGAACTGCACCGCAGCGGCGAACTGGTGGCTGCGCTGCCGCCGGCGCGCGCTGCCGCCCTGCTCGGCTTGATGGCCGACGACCGCGCCACCGACATCGTCCATGAGCTGGATGAGGAAGAACGCGCCCGGTTGATCCCGCTGCTGGGCACCGACGCCCGCCAGGCCATCCAGAAGCTGCTCAGCTACCCGCCGAACACCGCCGGCGCGCTGATGACCACCGAGTACGTGGCGGTACCCGCCAGCTGGACCGTGGCGCAGACCCTGCAGCACATCCGCCAGGTCGAGCGCACCCGTGAAACGGTGTACGCGATCTACGTGCTGGAGCCGGCCAGCCAGCAGCTGCAGCAGGTGGTGACCATGCGCCGGCTGATCACCGGCCTGCCGGAGGAGTCGATCCTGGACGTGGCCCAGGTCAATCCACCGGTGACGGTGGACGCACTGATGGACCAGGAAGAAGTGGCACGGCTGATCCGTCGCCACGACCTGCTGGCGATCCCGGTGGTCGATGCGCAGCAGCAGATGCTCGGCATCGTCACCGTCGATGACGTACTGGATGCGCTGATCGAGGAATCCACCGAGGACGCGCACAAGTTCGGCGGCATGGAAGCGCTGGACAAGCCGTACATGCAGATCGGTTTCTTCGAGATGCTGCGCAAGCGCGCCGGCTGGCTGAGCGTGCTGTTCCTGGGCGAGATGCTGACCGCCAGCGCGATGCAGCACTATGAGGACGAACTGGCGCGTGCGGTGGTGCTGACCCTGTTCATTCCGCTCATCATGAGTTCGGGCGGCAACTCCGGTTCGCAGGCCACCTCGCTGCTGATCCGCAGCCTGGCGCTGCGCGAACTGCGCCTGCGCGACTGGTGGAAGGTGGCCCTGCGCGAAGTGCCCACCGGCATGGTGCTGGGCGCGATCCTCGGCTGCCTGGCCATCGTGCGAATCGTGATCTGGCAGCTGGGTGGCCTGCATGACTACGGCGAGCACTGGATCCTGCTGGCGATCACCATCGGCGCGGCGCTGATCGGCATCGTCACGTTCGGCTCGCTGTCCGGATCGATGCTGCCGTTCATCCTGAAGCGGCTCGGCTTCGACCCGGCCAGTGCCTCGGCCCCGTTCGTGGCCACCCTTGTGGACGTGACCGGGCTGGTGATCTATTTCAGCATCGCCGCGATGATCCTGCACGGCACGCTGCTGTAACAGAAAAGGGGACGGAGGGGATTAAGTCGTTTGTGGCACAAACGACTTAATCCCCTCCGTCCCCTTTTTTGGGTACCGTAGGCGCATGAGTACCTACCACCTGCAGTCCGTGTTCCGTCCGCAGTCGGTCGCGGTGATCGGCGGCAGCCCGCGTCAGCGCTCGGCCGGACGTGCGGTGATGCGCAACCTGCGCGGCACCGGCTTCCCCGGCAAGGTGGCGTGGATCAACCCGCGGCATGCCGAAATTGATGGCATCCGCACCGTGAAGCGGCTGAAGGACCTGGACTGGGTGCCGGATCTGGTGGTGATCACCGCGCCGGCGTCGATCGTGCCGCAGGTGGTGCGCACCGCTGCCGAACGCGGCGTGCAGGCGGCAATCATCCTCACCGCGCACCTGGGTGAAGGCCCGGGCTCGCTGTCGGCGCAGGTGGAGGCGGTGGCGCGCAAGCATGGCCTGCGCATCCTCGGCCCACACTGCCTGGGTGTGATTGCACCGCACGCACGGCTCAATGCCAGCATCGCCGCGCACTTCCCGCAGGCCGGTGATCTTGCGTTGATCTCCGAATCCTCGGCCATTGCCGCCGCGCTGGTGGAGTGGGGCGTGGCCCGCTCGGTCGGGTTTTCCGCGGTGGTCTCGCTGGGCGACACGATGGACGTCGACTTCGGTGACCTGCTCGACTACTTCGCCACCGACTACCGCACCCGCGCCATCCTGCTCTACGTCGAGCAGATCAAGGATGCGCGCAAGTTCATGTCGGCCGCGCGTGCCGCCGCCCGCGCCAAGCCGGTGGTGGTGGTGAAGTCCGGCCGCGCCGAGCGCGTGCAGCCGGGCAGCCGCGATACCCATGTGCAGGCCCTGGCCCGCACCGACGACGTGTACGGTGCGGCCTTCAACCGCGCCGGCCTGCTGCGCGTCAGCGCGCTGGACGAGCTGTTCACGGCTGCCGAATCGCTGGGCCGGTTGGGGACGTTCCCCGGTCGTCGCCTGGCCATTCTCAGCAATGGTGGCGGTGTCGGCCGCCTTGCCGTGGATCAGCTCATTGCATTGCGTGGCACGCTGGCCAACCTGTCCGACAGCACGGTCGAGAAACTCGACGCCGTGTTGCCGCAGGGCTGGTCGCGCAGCAATCCGGTCGACATCGTGGTCGACGCCGATGGTGACCGCTATGCCGCCGCCATTGAAGCGCTGCTGGCCGACAACGAGAACGACGCGGTGATGGTGGTCAATGTGCCCACCGCATTCACCTCGTCTGCAGACGCTGCGCAGGCGCTGACCCGCACGCTCGGCCTGCGTCCGCGCCACCATCGCGACAAGCCGGTATTCGCGGTGTGGCTGGGCAACGATGACCAGGCCACCGCCACGCTCAACGCGGCACGGGTGCCGACCTATCCGACCGAGGCCGAAGCGGTGCGCGGCTTCCAGCATCTGGTGCGCTATCGCGAAGCGCAGAACGCGCTGATGGAAACGCCGCCCAGCCTGCCGCAGGACTTCAATGTCGACGCGGCGGCCGCACGCGCGCTGGTCGATGCCGCGCTGGCCAACGGCCAGCAGTGGCTGGACCCGCTGGCTACGCATGAACTGCTCAAGGCCTATGGCATTCCGTCCGCGCCGGTGATGCATGCGCGCGATGCGCATGAGGCGATGGACCTGGCGCAGCCGCTGCTGGAACGTGGTGCCACCGTGGCACTGAAGATCCTGTCACCGGACATCCCGCACAAGTCCGAAGTGGACGGCGTGCGCCTGAACCTGTCCACCCTGCCGGCGGTGCAGAGCGCGGCCAACGCGATCCTGTCGCGCGCGCGCCAGCTGCGGCCGGATGCGCGCATCGACGGCCTGCTGGTGCAGCCGACCATCGTTCGCCCGAAGGCGCGCGAACTGATTGTCGGCATCGCCGATGACGCGACGTTCGGCCCGGTGATCGTGGTCGGCCGTGGCGGTACCGCGGTTGAAGTGATCAATGACAAGGCATTGGCGCTGCCGCCGCTGGACCTGCGCCTGGCCCATGAGCTGATCGGCCAGACCCGTGCCTCGCGCATCCTCAAGGCCTATGGCGATGTGCCTGCCGCCGACGAGCGCGCACTGGCATTGGCGCTGGTCAAGCTGGCACAGCTGGCCGCTGACATCCCCGAAGTGCGTACGCTGGACATCAATCCGCTGCTGGTCGACGGCAAGGGCATCCTCGCCCTCGACGCACGCGTGGCGGTGGCGCCGTCGCGCATCCTGCACAAAGGCCGTGGCCATCCGCGCTTCTCGGTGTTCCCGTACCCGAAGGAGTGGGAGCGCACCATCGAACTGTCCGATGGCGGCCGCGCCTTCGTGCGCCCGGTGCGGCCGGAGGATGACGCGCTGTTCCGTGCGTTCTTCGCCCGCGTCAGCGACGAGGATCTGCGCCTGCGCTTCTTCCAGTCGGTGAAGCACTTCAGCCACGAGTTCATCGCGCGCCTGACCCAGCTCGACTATGCACGCTCGATCGCACTGGTGGCGATCGAACCGCGCAGTGGCGAAATGCTCGGCGCGGTGCGCCTGCACGCCGATGCGGATTACCACCGCGGTGAGTACGGCATCCTGATCCGCTCGGACCTGAAGGGCCACGGCATCGGCTGGCGGCTGATGGCGATCATGATCGAGTACGCCAAGTGGCTGGGCCTGGACGTGGTCGAAGGTCAGGTGCTGCGCGAGAACAGCACCATGCTGGCGATGTGCCAGAGCCTGGGCTTCAAGACCAAGCTCGATCCGGACGACCCGACGGTGATGATGGTGACTCTGCCGGTGCAGCAGGTCGAAGTCCCCACCCCGCTCTTGTAGAGTCGAGCTTGCTCGACTGCCATCATCGAAAAGCAGTCGAGCAAGTTCGACGCTACAGTCAGGTCAACGCAATGGTTCCACCACCACCGCCGTGCCATAGCACAGCACCTCGGTCAGCCCGGTCATCACATCGGTGGCGTCGTAAAGCAAGCTCATGCTGATGATTGCGCTGCTGTCAGTCGTTCCGACGATTGAATATAGACTACAACGATGGCTTATACCCTACGCCAGTGACGTCCGAGTGGTCCACGCATGTCGGCGTACCGGGTGCCTGCTGTGTCTCTTGCGTAGGAGTGACTGAATCACCAGAAGTAAAGAAGCGGCTACTGACGCATTTCGCTCTTCAACTCAGCGAAGAAGCAACGCTACCATTGCGCCACTGCGTGGCGGCGACCCTTCGTGACCTTATTGAAAGAAGATGTTTCCCGATGTTGCAGGAATGAGGAAATTTGTGAGGATCCAAGGTATCAACGAAAAGACCTTCGCCATCTGCGTGTGCTGCCTAGCTATGGTGGCGGCAACTGCAGACGGTCGGACCTTGCCGTTCTTGTTCATAGGAGCGGTTGTCATTGTGATAGCCAGGCGTGCCGACGTCAGGCGCGAGCGGATTCGGGAAGAGCACGCGTCGAAATGATCACTTTGCAAGGATGCCGCTTGAGCTGCAGCTGCGGCTGATTCCTGCAAGGACGCCAAGTCCGTATTGGTTTCAATGCGGCAGTTGATGGACCAGAGCAATCGTCATGACTCTTCTCGACGCTTGGCATGGAGTCCACGCGAGTTATGCAGGGCATCTTGACCTGAGAACGACTGGTGAGCCGTTCGAACAGCCGCATCGAATCAATCTCGTGCAACGCTTGCTACATGCCCGAATCGCTCAAACGCATATCACTGCTGCAGCAGGTGGATGCGCAGCATCGTCTCCATCGCATACGGTGACCGACCCACGCGACCCGAACGCGGGTAATGTGGCTCGATCCGGGCCGGTAGTGCCTTCCATGGCACTACCTAGTCCACCTCGTAAAGGAGAATCTCGCGCCGGGTCTGCTTGCGCTTGCCCAGGCCCTGCGCATCCCCAAATGTCAGCCGTATGATGTATTCCACTACGCGACTCAATAGTGTCCCCCGAAGCGGCAATCTGTGGCGGGCACTGCTGCACAGTTCGCAGGGAGCTGTTCAGAACATCCTTGGCGCTGGTAAATCATTGGCTGGATCGCGGGGCTTTCGCCCTGCGATCCTTTGAGGGTCGATATGAAGATTACTGATGGATTTGATGGGCGGCATGGCAAGTTCTATTTTATTTCCCTGGTAGCAATGGCGTCTGCCTCAGCGCTGATGCTGGTGGCGGCGCTTCGGGGTGCTGAGCCTTTGCAGGTTCCTCAGGAGGTCGGAGTTTCTGTTGCCGCATTCTCGCTGATGTGTTCGACGGCAAGTTACCTGCTAATAGGGAAAATTAAGTGCTCGTTCCTGCTGCTTGGGGCTTCGGCTGTCGTGTTTTCGGCCGCTCTATGGTCGTTCGGTGCGCCTTTGTCGTTCGTGCTTCTTTTGGGGCTTCCAGCTCTGCTCCTGTCTTTAATTTCAGTTATTTTTCGGGATAAGGTCGATATACAGGTCGAGGGGGATGACTAACGTTATTTATCTATAGATTTGCTTATTCTTAGTCCATTGGTCGCTGATGGCTGAGCGAGATTTGTCGTCCTCATGACCTGCATCTACGGATGCTCTGAACAACTACTTCGGTAGTGCTGTCCGCTGGCCGGCGGCCTGAGAGACAATAGAGGCACACGTTGAGAAGCCATCCATGCAGCTGACATTTGGCGATACGCAGGGTCTGGGCAAGCGCAAGCAGACTCGGCGCGAGATTCTCCTTTACAAGGTGGACTAGGTAGTGCCATGGAAGGCACTGCTGGCTCGGATCGAGCCACATTACCCGCGTTCGGGTCGCGTGGGTCAGTCGCAGTATGCGATGGAGACGATGGTGCGCACCCACCTGCTGCAGCAGTGATATGCGTTGGAGCGATCCGGGCATGTAGTAAGCGCTGCACGAGATCGCTTCGATGCGGCTGTTCGCCCGGGTCAGCGAGCTTGATGCGATCCCGGATGACCAGTTGTTTGCCGGGAGCATTGCCGACAACATCAGCGGCTTCGATAGCGGCTTCGATGAACAGCGCATCGAGGAAGCTGCTCGGATGGCAGCCGTGCACGACGATATCGCGGGGCTGGCGATGGGTTATCACGGTCTTATCGGAGACATGGGCAACTCGCTTTCAGGCGGTCAGAAGCAGCGAGTGATTCTGGCCCGCGCCCTCTACCGCCGGCCACGGATTCTGTTTCTGGATGAGGCCACCAGCCATCTTGATGTCATGCGCGAGCGCTTGGTCAACGAAGCCGTGCAGCGTATGGAGCTGACCAAGGTGATCGTGGCCCATAGGCCGGAGACCATAAACAGCGCCGACCGCGTGCTCGTGATGGAGCAGGGGCGGATCGTCCAGGAGGTGCGGCCCCAGCGTGGGGCGTCGACGGCGCCTGCTTCCGACGCCGAGGAATGCGTCGCGGCATCGGTCTGACTCGCGTCCCACAGGGTATCCAGAAGCGGGCGCGGGTCCGGCGCGCCTGGCTCATCCGGCGGCACGTCGCCGCGCTTGGCGCGGTCGCTGGCATGGCGCCGCCACCGCACCGGCGCGACAATACCCCCATGACCGACCGTATCCCCCTGTTGCTGCTGCCCGGCCTGCTCAACGATGCCGAACTGTGGCGCGCGCAGTTGGCCGATCTGGCCGACATTGCCGATTGCACCGTAGGCGACCAGACCCGCGGCGAGACCCTGCAGGCGGTGGCCGAGGACGTGCTGGCGCAGGCGCCGGAGCGCTTTGCGCTGGCCGGGTTCTCGCTGGGTGGTTTCGTCGCCCAGCAGATCCTGCGCATCGCGCCGGAGCGTGTGCTGCAGCTGGCGCTGATCGATACCTCGATCCACGCCGATTCACCGGAACGTGCCGAACAACGCCGCAGCCAGCGCGCCAGCGTGCGCCTGCCGGGGAAGTTCCACGGCTTCGGCGATGCCCTGATGCGCAGCTACATCGACGCCTCGCGGCTGGATGATTACGTGCTGGTGCAACGTGTGCGTGACATGACCGCCCGCCTGGGCGCGGAAGTGTTCCTGCGCCAGAGCGCGCTGGAACGCCGCGATGGCCACGATGTGCTGGCTGGTTACCGCGACCCGCTGCTGATCGTATGTGGCGTCAACGACCGCATTACGCCACTCGCAATGAGCGAGGAAATGCACGCGATGGTGCCGCACTCGCAGCTGGTGGTGGTGCCCGATTGCGGGCACCTGGCCCCGATGGAGAAGCCGGACGAGGTCAGTGCGGCGATGCGTGGGTGGTTGCTGCAGGCGTGACACTGTCCAGCTTGATGGATTCCTCGTTCCAACCCATGCCGTTGTAAACGTGGTAGCGCAGGACGCCGATGTACTCGTGCAGCATCACTTCGATCAGCAGCAGGTTGTACGCAGAGGGAAGCCACCCCGGCGAGGCGCGGAGGCGATCACTGGGCAAGCCCTCGGCCACGACACCGAAGTGCCGGAAGTAGATCAGACTTCGCCTTAGGTGCAGGCCAGAGGTCACCAGCACTACCCGGACACTGTCGCGCTGGATCATTCGGCTGCTGTTGCTGGCGTTCTGCCAGGTGTTCACGCTGGCGTGCTCGCGGATGATGTGTTCCGCAGGCACGCCCAGCGCAATCAGTTCACGCGCGTAGACGTTGGCTTCTGCGGCATTGTCTGGCGCAGTAGCGCCACCGCTGACCAGCACCACGCAGGATGCACCGGTGCGTTCGCAGGCGAGGTAGCGCTGCGTTGCGGCCATCAACCGGCTATAGCCAGCCAGGCCGGGCCTGGAGCCGTGAGCGTCCTGATCGATGCCAGCGCCCAGCACGACAATCGCCGTGCGTGGATGGTGCGCTGTTGCAGTGCTTGGCGGCGCGTCCTGTGCCAGGTCCAGCAGCAGTTGCGTGATGGGCGCGCTCGCGCTGGCCAGGATGGCCAGTGGCGCTACGGCGAGCAGGGCGCCGCTACGCACGTGTCGCTTTCGAACCAGAACCGCACACGAGAGCAGCAGAAAGAGTGTCAGGGCGAGCATGTCGAACCTCAGGAAAATTTGAAAGGAATCCGATGGCGTTACGCGATCGTTGCTTCCATGCTGGATGCCATGGATCTGAAGCGAATGTCACTCCCGGTCAGATGTGTTGCCATCGTGGGCGCCATCCTGCTCGCGGTTGCAGGCGGGCATCTGCTGGGTAGCATGTTTCCGCAGCTGTTCCTGCAGATCCATCAACGGATGCAGTAGTCCGTACGCTCCGCACGTTGTCGCTTCAGGCCTCTGTTTGGGCGTCGCGGAACGCGGAAACGCATCTCTTCAGGTGTTGAATGCGACAAGCAGAGGAAAGCAATGCGACGCTTGAACTCAACGCAAGGCGTAGAGCCGCGGCGACATCCTGCAGACGGACCTGAGCTCGGGGAGCGATCGATGCTCAACCTGATTGCAGCGACCGCGCCAGACCAGTTCTCATCGTTTGTCGTTGACCTGGACGAGGCGATTTCGCGCTGGATGAGCGCTGCGGAGAATGAATCCCCGGGTTGCCTGGAACAGGAGCTTTCGCGCATGCATGCCTTGAAAAGTGTGACCTCGGCCTTGGGCAGCTGCAGGATTGCCGATGCCTGCGAAAATCTGGCTGATGCTCTCCGCTCCGGCGAAGCCATCGGCAGCGTGCGGCTGCGCGGCTGCGCGCTGGCAATCTCGGCAAAGCGCCTTCTGGGACGCACGACAGGTCAATCACTGACCGGGGGGCGCTGACATGCATGATCCGTACACGCCCTCTCCAATGTCGTCCCCGGCAGCGCTGCTGCATGCTGCGCGCGTGCTGGAAATGCATCGTCTGGCTCTACTGCTGTCATGCTTCCAGGAGCCGCGCGCCAGTGGGTTCCGGGTGCTGCTGCAGGCGCTTGCGGTGCTGTGGTGCTGGCTCTGGATCGATGGCCCTCAGCCTGTTCTGGCCGATGAGGCAGCGCGGGTGCTGCCGGCCGCCGTTGTACTTCTGGCGGTATCTGTAGCGTGGGCACTCTTTGTAAACCTTCGCAGGGCGCGTCACGACACGTGGTACGACGCGGCGGGTCTTCTGCTCAGTCTGGCGATGGTGGCCATCCAGGTGCACGCGGCCTTCATCCTGTTGATGGCACTCAATGCAATCCTGCCGTTCCTCGTCATCGCCGCGACGGTGGCTTACGGACGCAAGGCCATGGCGCCGGCAATCGCGGTAACGGCCGTGGCGCTGCTTTGGGCAGCCCCCGAAGGCTACTGGTTCTCGCGGCCCGCCTATCTGGCCTATGCGCTGGCGCTGACCATCCTGTTGCCGCTGGTCGTGGCGTCACTGGTGGCAGCGATGCGCGAAATCGCGTTGCGTGCCATTGCGTCGCGTGAGGCGCAGGGGCGATTCGTCGGCACCATGAGTCATGAGCTTCGCACGCCGCTCAATGCCATCATCAGCGGCATCCAGCTTCTGGAGGTCAATACGGCAAGTGCTGCCCAGCGACACGCACTGGCCACCGTTGCAGGGCAGGCCCAGGCGCTCCGACGTCGCATTGATGATGTACTTGATGTTGCCAGCATTGATGGTGGCAAGCTGAAACTGCGGCCACATCCTTGTTCGCTGCGTTCCATCATCGAGGCGGCGCAGGCGAGCTGCATGCCTGCGGCTGCAGACAAAGGCGTGGTACTGCAGGTGGATGTGGGGAGAGCAGACGTATGGCTGTTGGCAGATGGCGGTCGCATCGAACAGGTGGTGACCAATCTTCTCTGCAATGCCATCAAGTTCAGTCCCATGGCGGGCGAGGCGAGGGTCTCGGTTGGCGCCGTTCGAGCGGTGGATGACTGGCAGGTGCGGATCTCGGTCTGCGACTCCGGGACGGGCATCGACGAAGCGCAGAGAGACATGATTTTCTCGCCTTTCGTGCAGGTCAGTCAGGGCGAAGCACGTTGCGAACAGGGCGTCGGGCTCGGGCTGTACATCGTTCGGCTGATTTCCGATGCCATGGGCGGAACGATCAGCGTCGGCCGCAGCGATGTCGGCGGCGCCTCATTCGTGTGGTGCTTCGCTGCTGCCGTGGCCGATGAGGCTGAGCCGCTTCCTTCCTTGGGTGAGCTTTTCCAGTTGCACGCGGCGGTGGTTCGTCCGCTGCACTGCCTGCTGTTCGAAGACGTGGAGACCAACCGCGAGGTGGTGCAGCACCTGCTGCAGTGTGCAGGCCATCGCCTCAGCTTCCGGAAAGATGGTCACGATGCTCAGGCCGTCATCAAGGCGCTGGCGCCCGACGTAGTTCTGCTGGATCTGCACATGCCAGGTTGCAGTGGATGGGACGTACTGGAGGCGCTGGTCAGGGACCCTGCGGCGCCTCCCGTTCTGGTGATGAGCGCAGACACCCGGGTAGAGGTGATTGACAGGGCGCAGGCGCTGGGCGCGGCTGGGTTTCTGTGCAAGCCACTGGACATCGAGAGCGTCCTGGATATGTTGCGCGGTGTTGCCGAGCGCTGACCGTCCGGTAGGTGCCGACCAAGGGCGGCACCTACCGATTCCGATCCGTAACCGCAGCGGGATCAATCCCAGGCCGGGGCGATACCTTCCGGGTTGGCCAGGCGATGGCCGCGGTCCAGCTTGGCGATCTGCGCCATGTCTTCGTCGGTCAGGCGGATCGCTGCTGCTTCCAGGTTGCCCGACAGGTTTTCGCGCTTGGTCGACGACGGGATCACCGAGAAGCCCTGCTGCAGCGCCCAGGCCAGCGCGATCTGCGCCGGAGTGGCCTGGTGGCGGCCGGCAATGGCCTGGATCACCGGGTCCTTGATCACCTCGCCATAGGCCAGGCTCATGTAGGCGGTGATGTGGATGCCGTTGTCCTGCAGGAACTTCACCAGCAGGCGGTTCTGCAGGTACGGATGGATCTCGATCTGGTTGGTGGCGATGGCGCCTGCACCGAGGATGCCGATCGCCTTGCGGGTCTGTGCGATGGTGAAGTTGGAGATGCCTATCTGCTTCGTCAGGCCCTGTGCCTTGGCCTCGGCCAGTGCGGTCAGGTACTCCTCCATCGGCACGTCGACCTTGTCGTTCGGCGACGGCCAGTGGATCAGCGTCAGGTCCACATGATCGGTACGCAGCTTTTCCAGACTGGTACGCAGGCTGGCCAGCAGCGCTTCGCGCTTGAACTCGGTGATCCAGACCTTGGTGGTCAGGTAGATCTCTTCGCGCGGCACGCCGGAATCGGCGATGGCCTGGCCGACCTCGGCTTCATTGCCGTAGATCTGCGCGGTATCGATGGCGCGGTAGCCGACATCCAGCGCATTGCGCACGGAATCGATCACGGTCTGGTCTTTGAGGCGGAAGGTGCCGAGACCGAAGGCGGGGACAGTCATGGGGAGCTCCAGCAAAGGGGAGGGATGCGAATATCCGGCAAAGGGTAGGCCAGTGGCCGCATGCGTGCCGGCAACGGTGCATTGCACCACCGTACCGGCAGGGCGCCGGCACGGCATGACTTATCTCAATGCGCGGCCACGGCGATGCCATCGGCGCGGTCATCGATGCCGTCGCGGCGGTCCAGGCGGCCGCTGAGCACGGTCAATGCATACGCGCCCACCACCACCAGCGCGCCCAGCCACGGCGTGTGCATCAGGCCGATGTTCTCCACCACCAGCCCGCCGAGCGAGGCGCCCAGCGCGATGCCGATGTTGAAGGCGGCGATGTTCAGCCCCGAGGCCACGTCGGTGGCCTGCGGCGCATAGCGCTGCGCCTGCTTGACCACGTAGACCTGCAGGCCGGGCACGTTGCCGAACGCCACCGCACCCAGTGCCAGCACCGTGAGCAGCATCAGCCAGGTGTTGTAGGCGGTGAAGGTGAGCACGAACAGCACGATGGCCAGCAGGGCGAAGATGCGCTTCAGTGCGGGCACCGGACCCATGCGGTCGGCCATGCGCCCGCCCCACAGGTTGCCGATTGCCACCGACACGCCGTACACCAGCAGCACCAGGCTGACCGCATTGGCGGAGAAACCGGTGACGTCCTGCAGGATCGGCGCCAGATAGGTGAAGGCCAGGAAGGTGCCGCCGTAGCCCAGCGCGGTCATCGCATAGACCAGCAGCAGGCGGGGTTGGGCGAGTACGGCCAGCTGCTGGCGGAAGCTGGCCGGCGCACTCTGCGGCACGCTGCGCGGCACGAACAGCAGCGCGCCGAGCAGGGCGATCACGCCCAGAGCGGCCACCGCCAGGAAGGTGGCGCGCCAGCCCAGGTGCTGGCCGATGAAGGTGCCCAGCGGCACCCCGGTCACCAGCGCCACGGTGAGGCCGGTGAACATGATGGCGATCGCGCTGGCGGCCTTCTCCTTCGGCACCACCGCGGTGGCGATGATCGAACCGATCGAGAAGAACACACCGTGGGCGAGGCCGGTGAGGATTCGGGCGACGATCAGCGAGGTGTAGCCCGGCGCCAGGAAGGCGATGACGTTGCCGAGGGTGAACAGCACCATCAGCGCCACCAGCAGCGACTTGCGCGGTACGCGGCCGGTGAGCGCGGTCAGCACCGGCGCACCGATGGCCACGCCGAGGGCATACAGAGAGACCAGCAGGCCGGCCGAGGGCAGGCTGACCTGCAGGTCGGCGGCAATGGTGGGAATCAGGCCGACGATGACGAACTCGGTGGTACCGATGGCGAAGGCACCGAGGGTCAGCGCCAGCAGGGCGAGGGGAATGCCACGGATCATGGCCGGCTCCGGAGGGAAGGAAGGCGCGCAGTGTGCGCGGCGCACCTTTGCCGAAAAACCGGTCTTCACGCCAATCACTATTGCCGCCCAGTCAATAATGGAGGCATGAAGACCACTCTCGATGAAATGCAGGCCTTCCTCGCGGTGATCGACAGCGGGTCGATCAGTGCTGCCGCCGAACAGCTGGGGCAGACGCCGTCGGGCGTGAGCCGGGCGCTGGGGCGGCTGGAAGACAAGCTCGGCACCACCCTGTTGACCCGTACCACCCGCCGCCTGCACCTGACCGCAGAGGGCGAGGCCTACCTGCGCCATGCACGGGCGATCATCGATGCGGTGGAGTCCGCCGAGGAACAGATGGCCGCCCGCCGCGAGCGCCCGGCCGGACGCCTGCGCGTGGATGCGGCGATGCCGTTCGTGCTGCACGTGATCGCGCCGCTGGTGGCCGGGTACCGCGCGCGCTACCCGGAGGTGCAGCTGGAGTTGAACAGCTCCGAGCGCTACATCGACCTGCTGGAACGGCGCACCGATCTGGCGATCCGGATCGGGCCGCTGGCCGACTCCACCCTGCATGCGCGGCCGTTGGGTCGCTGCCAGCTGCGGCTGGTGGCCAGTCCGGCCTACCTGGCGGCACACGGCGAACCGGCCAGCGTCGCCGCGCTGGGCCAGCACACCCTGCTCAGCTTCAACGAACCGGAATCGTTGAATCACTGGCCGTTGCCGGGCGATGCCGATGGCCTGCTGCGGGTGCGTCCGGATATCGCGGTGTCCAGCGGCGAAACACTACGCCGACTGGCGGTGGAAGGCGTGGGCATCACCTGCCTGTCCGACTTCGTGACCGACCGCGACCGCGCCGCCGGCACTCTGGTGCCGGTGCTGGCGACGCAGACGCTGGATGTGTACCAGCCGATCCACGCGGTGTATTACCGCAACACGGCGGTGTCGGCGCGGATCAGCTCGTTCCTGGATTACCTGGGTGAAGCGATGGCGCGGAGCGATTACCTGCGCTGAGGTCGTGGCGGGGTTGCCGGCCAGCGGCCGGCACTACCGCAGGTTACGGCGGGTGCGGACCGTTGGTCCGCACGGCCCCTGCCATCGCCCGACCAACGGTCGGGCGCTACCCATGTGGTGGTGGGGTCGCCGGCCAGCGGCCGGCACTACCGCAGGTTACGGTGGGTGCGGACCGTTGGTCCGCACGGCCCCTGCCATCGCCCGACCAACGGTCGGGCGCTACCCATGTGGTGGTGGGGTTGCCGGCCAGCGGTCGGCACCACCGCAGGTTACGGTGGGTGCGGACCGTTGGTCCGCACGGCCCCTGCCATCGCCCGACCAACGGTCGGGCGCTACCCATGTGGTGATGGGGTTGCCGGCCAGCGGCCGGCACTACCGCAGGTTACGGTGGGTGCGGACCGTTGGTCCGCACGGCCCCTGCCATCGCCCGACCAACGGTCGGGCGCTACCCATGTGGTGGCGGGGTTGCCAGCCGCTGGCCGGCAACCGGATCAATCAGGCCGCGCGCGCCAGCGCGTCCTTCGCTGCGGCGGTGGTCGACAGATCGAACACATCCACCGCGTCGATCAACCGGTTCGCCTGCTGCTCCAGGCTGCGCGCGGCGGCGCTGGCTTCCTCCACCAGCGCGGCATTCTGCTGGGTGGTGCCGTCCATCTGGATCACCGTCTGGCTGACCTGTTCGATGCCCGCGCTCTGCTCCTGCGAGGCGGCGGAGATCTCGGCCATGATGTCGGTGACACGCTGCACCGACGCCACGATCTCGGCCATGGTGTCACCGGCCTCGCGCACGCGCCGTGCACCGTGGCCGACCTGTTCCACCGACGCTTCGATCAACGCCTTGATCTCCTTCGCGGCTGCCGCCGAACGCTGTGCCAGGGTGCGCACTTCGCTGGCAACCACCGCGAAGCCGCGGCCCTGCTCGCCGGCGCGTGCCGCTTCCACCGCGGCGTTCAGCGCCAGGATGTTGGTCTGGAAGGCGATGCCGTCGATCACGCTGATGATCTCGGCGATCTGCCGCGACGAGGTTTCGATCGCGCCCATCGTCCTCACCACCTGGCCGACCACGCTGCCGCCGTGAGAGGCAACGGTGTGCGCGCCGATCGCCAGCTGGTTGGCCTGGCGCGCATGCTCGGCGTTCTGGCGCACGGTGGAGGTCAGTTCCTCCATCGATGCCGCCGTCTCTTCCAGGTTGGCGGCCTGTTGTTCGGTACGGCGCGACAGATCGTTGTTGCCGGCGGCGATCTCCGCCGCCGCCGTGTGGATGTTGCCGGAGGCGTGCTTGATGTCGGTGACGATGGTTGCCAGCTGCGTAGCGGTGGTGTTCGCGTCGCCGGCGATACGCGCGAACACGCCCTGGAAATCACCGTGCATGCGCGCGCCGAGGCGGCCATCGGCAATCGCGCGCAGCATGCTGGAGACCTCGCCGAGGTTCAGTTCGGTGGTCTGCATCAATCGGTTCAAGCCGTCGACCATTGCGCGGAAATCATGCTCGAAGCGTGCGCTGTCGCCGCGCTGGCTGAAGTCACCGGCGGCGGCGGCTTCGGCCAGGCGGCGGATCTCGCCGTTGATCATGCCGAGATTGGCCTTGGCCGTATCCAATGCGTTGGTGATCACGGCCTTTTCGCCGGGCAGGCGTTCCATGTCCTGGCTGAGGTCACCGACGGCATAGCGGCCCATGATCGAGATCGCGCGCATCTTCACCTGGATGTGCGCGTCAACCAGCGTGTTGCAGTCGGCCACCATGGTGCCGAACGCGCCCGGGAACGCACTGGCATCCATGCGATGGCTGATGGTGCCGGCGTCATGCGCCTGCGCCATCGACGCCTGTGCGTCCAGTACGCCGCGCAGCGTGGACTGCACCGCCTGCATCGCCTGCGCGAGGCGACCGATCTCGTCGCGGCTGCGCACCTGCACCACGTGCTGCAGATCACCGGCGGCCACGGCACGCGCAGCGGCTTCCACCGCCAGCACCGGCTGCACCACCGCGCGCCGCAGCCACCAGGCCAGGCCCATCAGCAGCAACACGGCGGCCAGCACGGTCAGCGCCGCGCACAGCAGCAGGGTCTGCCGCGCCTGCTGCGACCGCGCCGCTACGGTTGCTTCGGCCACCTGCGTGGCATGCGTGCTCAGCGCATCCAGTGCGGTCGCCACCGGGCGGTCCTTGCCACGCACCAGATTGTCGCCGGCGGCGGGATCGTAGCCGGCTTCCGCAAACGCTTGCAGGGCGGCGTGGTAGTCCTTCTGCAGCTGCGTGTGCAGGCCGATGAAGGACTGTGCCAGTTCGCGCGTGCGTATGTCCGGGCTGGCTATGAGGCCCCTGGCCAGCTGCTCGACCAGGCGGCCCTCGCTGTCGAAGGCGTCCAGATGGCGCTGGCGCAGCGCGTCGTCGTGGCCGCGCAGCAGCACGTTCTTCCATTCCTGCACCTGGCCGCGGAACTCGCGCTGCAGGCGTTCGGCGTCGCGGCTGTGCGCGACTTCGGGTGGAACCTCGGTGGACAACTTCAACCAGGCGGAGGCCAGGCCCGCCAATGCGCACAGCAGGACCACGGCCAGACCAACGGAAACCGCGCCGAGCAGCTTGGACTGCAGGCGCGGAGCACGGACAGACGCTTTCATGGAAGGGACTCTCGGGAAGGGGCAATGCGGTATCGACCTGTCCCCACGCGTCTGAAGTGCGACGCTCATCACATTACCGTTTCGTTTAGTGATGTGAAGGGGATGTTTCATAGGACAAATGTGTCCATATGGAACGAAAGAAGACTCTCGACAGAGAATTTAAATGTAACTATCTTTGTTACATGAAATCCGCAAATCCACTGTCCGACGCCCTGCATGTGATGGCGCACCTGGTCGGCCATGCCGCCCCGCGCACGTCCGAGCAGCTGGCGTCCTGCCTGCCGACGCATCCGGTGGTGATCCGTCGCCTGCTGGCGCAGCTGCACAAGGCCGGCCTGGTGCGCAGCACCCGCGGCCACGGCGGCGGCAGCCTGCTGGCACGCGATGCCGCGGCGATCACCCTGCATGACATCTACCTGGCGGTGGGCGCACCACCGCTGGTCCAGGTCGGCGCACGCGACTCCGGCGGTGGCTGCCCGATCCAGCAGCTGGTCAACAGCGCCCTGCTCGAAGGGGCGCGCGAAGCGCAGCGCCTGCTCGAAGCGCGGCTGCAGGCGACCACGCTGGACCAGCTCGGCGCCGACTTCGCCCGCCATCTTGCCCATCACCGTTCCCTGGAAGGTCACCATGAATCCTGATGTGCTCATCGTCGGCGGCAGCTATGCCGGCATTGCCGCCGGCCTGATCCTGGCCCGTGCCCGTCGCCCGGTCACCGTCATCGACGCCGGTTCGCCGCGCAACCGTTTCGCCAGTCATTCGCACGGGGTGCTCGGGCTGGATGGCATCAGTGGCGCCGAGCTGCTGAAGACGGCGCGCCAGCAGCTGCTGGACTACCCCACGGTGCGTTGGGTGCATGCCGAAGCCGTTCAGGCCACCGCCAGCGCCGAAGGCGTGGAAGTGCGTACCGCCGATGGCCAGGTGCTGGCCGCGCGCAAGCTGCTGCTCGCCAGCGGCATCGCCGACCAGTTGCCGGCGTTGCCGGGCCTCGCCGAGCGCTGGGGCAGCACCGTGCTGCACTGCCCGTACTGTCATGGCTATGAAGTGGGTGGTGGTGCCATTGGCCTGCTTGGCGGTCATCCGATGTCCGCCAGCAAGGCGCCGCTGTTCGCGGACTGGGGCAATGTCACGTTCTTCAGCATGGGACTGGACATCACGGATGAGGAACGCGCTGCCATGCAGCAGCGCGGCGTGCAGATCGAGACGTCACCCGTGCTGGGCGTGCAGGGCGACCAGCCGACCTGGCTGGAAGTGGAGCTGGCCGACGGCCGCCGAATCGCCCAGCGTGCGTTGTTCGTGCCGGCCACCCAGGCGATGGCCACGCCATTGGTGCAGCAGCTGGGCTGCACGTTGGTCGAGAGCCCGCTGGGCGTGCTGATCGAGGTCGATGCGATGAAGCACACCTCGGTGCCGAACGTGTATGCCGCAGGCGATGCGACCACGGTGGGCAACATCACCCTGGCCATGGCCGAAGGCGTGCGCGCGGGCATCGGCGTGCACCATGCGCTGGTGGCCGAAGACAGCGTGCCGCGCTGAATGTGCCGGGGTCAGATCCCTTTCGCAGAAAGGGATCTGACCCCCGACGCGACGTGTTGCTCTGGTAGAGGCCGGCCTTGGTCGGCACCGCTCCATTACCCCTTCACGCACAGCACCTGCCGCAGCGTGTGCACCACGTCGACCAGGTCCAGCTGCGCGGCCATCACATCGTCGATCGACTTGTACGCGGCCGGTGACTCGTCCAGCACGCCACTGTCCTTGCGGCATTCCACGTGCGCGGTGGCCTCGCGGTGCTGGGCCAGCGTGATCTGCTGGCGCGCCGTGCCACGGCTCATCACCCGGCCGGCGCCGTGGCTGCAGCTGTGGAAGCTGTCCGCGTTGCCCTTGCCGCGCACGATATAGCTGCGCGTGCCCATGCTGCCGGGAATGATGCCCAGCTCGCCCTCACGCGCGCTGACCGCGCCCTTGCGCGTCACCAGCAGTTCCTGGCCGTTGTGCATCTCCTTCTGCACGTAGTTGTGGTGGCAGTTCACCGCCATCGCTGCCAGCTGGAACTTCGGCAGCCGGTGGCGCATCTCGGCCAGCACGCGCGACATCATCGCCTCGCGGTTCTGCCGGGCGTAGTCCTGCGCCCACGACACCGCTTCGACGTAGTCATCGAACAGCGGCTCGCCTTCCATGAAGAACGCCAGGTCCTTGTCCGGCAGGTGGAAGCCCAGCACGCGCCGGGCCAGTTCCTCGCGCGCCTTCTCGATGAAGTAGGTGCCGATCAGGTTGCCGGTACCGCGTGAGCCGCTGTGCAGCATCACCCACACCGTGTCCGTCTCGTCCAGGCACAGTTCGATGAAGTGATTGCCGCCGCCCAGCGTACCCAGCTGGCGGTCCAGCTTGTCGGTGCGGATGCGGCGGTGCTTATCCTTGATCTTCTCCAGGCCGGCGGCCAGCCCGGACTGCACCAGCCGGGTGTGGATGCTGTCGGGCATGCGGTGATGCTCGCCGCCGCGCCCGTTGCCCACCGGAATGCTGCGCTCGATGCTGTTGCGCAGCTGCCGCAGGTCATCGGGCAGGTCATCGGCGCGCAGCGTGGTACGCACCGCCGCCATGCCGCAGCCGATGTCGACGCCGACCGCGGCCGGGATGATCGCCCCGCGGGTCGGGATCACCGAGCCTACGGTCGCGCCCTTGCCCAGGTGCACGTCCGGCATCACGGCCACCCACGGCCCGACGAACGGGATCGCAGCGATGTTGCGCAGCTGCTCATGCGCCTGCGCTTCCAGCGGCACACCGTTGACCCAGCCCTTGATCGGCGTGGTGCCCTCGGCATGCAGCCATTGATAGTTCTGTTGAGTGTCCATGTCTTCTTTAATGTCCTTGATGGGCCGGCGGCGCGTCCCTGCGCCACCGCTACCCCCTACCTGATCGTCACCAGCTGCTTAAGCACGCCATCCAGGCCGCCGAACACGGTGAGCGTGTCGATCTTCTCGGTGACCTTCTCCAGTGCCTCCAGCTCCTTCAAGCGCATCAGCACCGGGTTGTCCTCGATCAGCTTTGCGGTGTTGAGCTGCGAACGCGTGGCGTTGGCCTCCTCGCGGCGACGGATCACGCTGGCCTGGGCCTGCTTTTCGGCCAGCACCACGCCGTTGAGGATCTCCTTCATCTCGCCCGGCAGGATCACGTCCTTGATGCCGACGCCGAGCAAGCGCACGCCGTGGCCTTCGATCGCCGCCTGCACATGCGCAGCGATCTCGCCGTCCAGTGCCGCCTTGTCACCCAGCAGCTCGTCCAGGCTGCGCGCGGCAATTGCCTGGCGCAGGCCGAACTGCAGCTGCCGGTAGACGAACTCATCGGCATTGCTGAGCGTGCGGTGCGCACGCACCGGGTCGACCACCTGCACGGTCGCGGCCAGGTTCACCCGCAGGGTCACCTTGTCGCGGCTGAGCAGTTCCTGGCCGGACACGTCCAGTGAACGTGCACGCAGTTCCACACGCTCCACCGACACGTTGCCGTTGAAGTTCCAGAACGCGTGCAGGCCGGCGTCCAGCGTCTGCCGCAGCGTGCCATCGATGAACAGCAGGCCGACCGACTCGCTCGGCACCGTGCTGATCACCGCCACACGCGGCAGCACGCCCAATTGACCCAGCCGCTGCTGCACGTCGGCCGGAATGCGCGGCTCGTCACCCAACGCCATTACCTGCACCTGGGTATCGACCGAGCCGCGCCAGTACAGACGGCGGCTGCCCGGCGGCAGCACTTCATCGATGCGGCCGTTGCGCAGCAACAGGCCGACCTCGCTGGCGCCGACGTTGGCCAGCACGAAGTGCGTGTCCAGCTGTGCGCCCAGCGCTTCGATCAGGCTGTCCTGGTCGCTGCCAGTGTAGGCCGCGCCCTTCGATGCAGTGTGGATGTCCACGTGCGGCCGGCCGCCGAACGGCGACAGGCGGTGCACGCCCGGCAGCAGGATCTGCTGGAAACGACGGTTGCGATACACCAGGCCGCGCTCGCCGTCGCCGATCACGACCTTGATGGTCCAGAACATGGGAGTCTCTCCTTGTATGGCTCTGGTGGTTCGACCCGTTGCGGATGAATCGCCATGACCCGGGTCGATCCGGTCGTGGCGAGGCTGCCTGCACATCACGTGCAGGCAGCGGAAGAGGGCGGCCATCGGCGGACGGTCCGCGCGCGGAGCCTTCGATGCGCCGGCAGTGCTGCCATCGTCGTTCCCGGCAGGCAGCACCGGTGCGGAACGTGGCTGGCAGTGGCGGCGGGCCGGGGCCCGGCGTGAGGTCCGTTGCCTTCCACGTTCCTGCCCGAAGGCGATGTCGGTGGACGGCGACGATGGCCGCTGGGGCTTGCGCCCCGGGTGTTGCTTCAAGTCATGACGTGACAGGTCATGTGGTTTGGAGTGGGAATCGAACCCACGACAGACGGATTACGGATCCGTTGCTCTGACCAAGCTGAGCTATCCAGTTGGGGACCGCGCGGAATCGAACCGCGTACCGGCGAACCGGTGCCTGCCTCCAGCAGGCGATCCAGGCGATGGCATGTCCGCGACCTCCGGCATACGCCACGGCAACGCCGCGCGCACCAGCCCGTGGTTGAAACGGGACCGTTGGATAATCGAGGGTGCAGGCCACCGACATTATCGGCGAGCGATAATGTTCTGATGCGATGCAGATAATGTCCAGGCGCTGCCAGTCGCGCGAAGTAAATCCTTTGGCGGGGCGGGAAAAGCCTGGGTCAGTGAGCGGCGGGTCGCCGCGCGGGGTGCAGTTCTGGCATCGCGGGTCCTTGTGTCGACGCAAACGAAAACGCCCCCGGGACTTGCGTTCCGAGGGCGTCGTCAGGCCTCGGAGATCGGGGTGGCCGATCTCCGCAGGGCGGGTATCAGGCCGTTGTCAGCTGGTCTTCCTTGCCGAACGCGCGCGCCGGCCCGTCCATGCGCAGGCATGGCAGCAGTTTGGCGATGGCGACGGAATGCGCGTTCAAGGGAAGTTTCCAGTGGTTGTTGAAACGAGGTGCGCACGATAAACCACGATTTAGTCGTGCGCAACCATTTTGTGCAATTATTTTCTTGGGTATGCGTGCAATGCCGGCCAGCGGCCGGCACTACCGGCCCTCACGCTTCGGCGCTGGCGGCATCCAGCTGCGCGACATCCTGCACGCTCAGCGACACGTTGGCCGCCGCCAGCAGATCGTGCAGCTGCTCGACGCTGGTGGCGCTGACGATCGGCGCGGTGATCGACGGCCGTGCGATCTGCCACGCCAGTGCGATCTGCGCGGCACTGGCGTTGTGCTTGCTGGCCACGTCATCCAGTGCCTGCAGGATGCGCAGGCCACGCGGATTCAGATAGCGCTTCACCACGTTCTCGCCACGCGCCGGGCTCTTGGCCGCATCGGCCGGCGTGCGGTACTTGCCGCTGAGGAAGCCACTGGCCAGCGCGTAGTAGCCGATCACGCCGATCTGTTCGCGCTGCACCAGCGGTTCCAGTTCCTTTTCGTAGCCGGCGCGGTCATACAGGTTGTACTCCGGCTGCAGGGTTTCGTAACGCGGCAGCTTGTAGTCGGTGGACACCTTCAGCGCATCGGCCAGGCGCGTGGCGCTGTAGTTGGAAGCACCGATCGCACGCACCTTGCCAGCTTCGATCAACCGGCCGAAAGCAGCCAGGGTCGCTTCCAGCGGCGTCGACTCGTCATCCTCGTGGGCCTGGTACAGATCGATCACGTCGGTCTGCAGGCGGCGCAGCGAATCCTCGACCGCCGCATTGATGTTGTCCGGGGTCAGGCCGGGGCGTTCGGCCCACTTGGCCACCTTGGTCGCCAGCACCACCTTGTCGCGCTTGCCGCTGCGGGCAAACCACTTGCCGATCAGCGTCTCCGATTCGCCGCCGGCATTGCCCGGCACCCAGGCCGAATACACATCGGCGGTGTCGACCAGGTTGAAGCCGGCGTCGACGAAGGCATCGAGCAGGGCGAAGCTGGCCTTCTCATCGGCGCTCCAGCCGAACACATTGCCACCGAAGGCGAGCGGACGTACATGCAGGCCGGAACGGCCCAGTTCGCGGGTTGCCGTCATGGGCACGGACTCCTTGAGGGAAGTGCTCCAGAATAAAACGCGTAGTGTGACCGTGCTGCGGCGGCGACCACAAAACAGTGTTCCGCGATACGCACGCAGCTAACGTTTTGTGAACACCTGGGACGCCGCGGCTGCTAGTCTCGCCGCATCTTCCGCTGGAGTCGCTCCGATGATGCCTGCTTCGTCCCTGCGTGGTTGCCGCCTGCTGCTTGCTTCGGCCCTGTTTGCCGCTGTTCCCGCGTTCGCCGCACCGGCCACGGTGGCGCCGGCGAAGATCCAGGTGTCGCCGGCCATCGACACGGCGGTGAAGGCACCCACCCGTGATGCCAACAACGTCAAGCGCGACGGCTTCCGCCACCCGGCGCAGACGCTGTCGTTCTTCAAGGTGACGCCGGAAAAGACCGTCATCGAGATCACCCCCGGCAACGGCTGGTACTCGGAGATCCTGGCGCCGCTGCTGCACGACAAGGGCCACTACGTTGCCGCCGTTGTCGATCCGATGGCGGTGCCCGAAGGCCGTGGACGCGACTACCAGCAGCGCAGCCGCGACAGCCTGGAAAAGAAGTACGCCGCTGCACCGGCACAGTTCGGCAAGACTGCCGTGGTGGCCTACGATCCGGCCAAGCCGGTGTTCGGCCCGGCCGGTTCAGCCGATGTGGTGCTGACCTTCCGCAACGTGCACAACTGGCGCAAGGCCGGCCAGGCGCAGGGCATGTTCCAGGGCTTCTTCAACGTGCTCAAGCCGGGCGGCGTGCTGGGCGTGGTCGAGCACCGCGCCAAGGCCGACGTGGCCGACGACGATGACACCGGCTATGTCGGCCAGCAGCAGGTGATCGCGATGGCCGAGGCCGCCGGCTTCAGGTTGGACGCGCGCAGCGAGGTCAACGCCAACGCGCGCGACACCAAGGACCACCCGAACGGCGTGTGGACGCTGCCGCCGACCAACCAGCACGACAAGGCCGACGATGCGAAGTACCAGGCGATCGGCGAAAGCGACCGCATGACCCTGCGCTTCATCAAGCCGTAAAGCGGGGCGCCGGGCCGTGCCTGGTGAGCGCGCAGCGCGGTGTTGGGCGGAATGGGTAGCGGCCGGGCAATGCCCGGCGCTGCCACCAATGGAGTGTGCTGTTGAAGAAAGTGCTGTACTTCGCCTTCGCATTGATGGCGCTGCCGCGGTTGTACGACTTCGTGTTCCATGCGGGTCACGTGCATGATCTCGTGGCGGCGGCAGGTTTTGCGGTGCTGCTCGTGGGCTGCCTGTGGGACGAACGTGCGCGCAGGGCCTGCCCACCGGTAGCGCGGCTACGGTATCGCGCCAACGCTGCCGCCACGTGCGGCGCCGTGGTGGTGCTCGTTGCGCTGTTGATGGAAAGGAAGGTCTTCGGCTGAGTGGTGATCGCGGCGGCGATGCGGGAATGGGACAATGCCCCACCCGCCGACTGCCGTGCCCGCAATGCTGATCGCCTTCAACAAGCCCTTCAACGTGCTCTGCCAGTTCACCGACCGCAGCGTGCCGGCGCGGCCGACCCTGGCCGGGTTCGGCCTGCCGCCGCGCGTGTATGCCGCGGGCCGCCTGGACCATGACAGCGAGGGCCTGCTGCTGCTGACGGATAACGGCACGCTGGCGCACAAGCTCACCGATCCCAGGCACAAGGCCGACAAGACCTACTGGGTGCAGGTGGAAGGCACGCCCAGCGATGAGCAGCTGCAACAGCTGCGCGACGGCGTCGAGCTGAACGACGGACCGACCTTGCCGGCGAAGATCGAGCGCCTCGATCCGGCGCCGTCGCTGTGGACACGCGATCCGCCGGTGCGCTTCCGCAAGACCGTGCCCGATGCCTGGCTGGCGATCACGATCCGCGAGGGCCGCAACCGCCAGGTGCGGCGCATGACCGCGGCAGTGAACCTGCCAACGCTGCGGCTGGTGCGGGTGGCGATGGGGCCCTACCGGCTGGACGACCTGCAGCCGGGGCAGTGGCGGCAGATCGGTTGAAACAGAAAGGCCGGATACCTCGCGGCATCCGGCCCTGGCTCGGGGTCAGATCCCTTCCGCAGGAAGGGCTCTGACCCGGTCGGTCACACTCAGGCGTCGCTGCCGATATCGCTGTGCTCGTCCACCACGGTGTCGTTGCGGCGGTCGCGTGCGTTGATGCGCTGCGCCTGCCCATTCACCACGTGGCCATTGGCAGCCTTCTTCTTCTGCTGCTTGCGGTACAGCGCATAGCCGAGCAGGCCGACGCCGACGGCAGCCGCGGCAATGGTCACGGCCGGGTTGCGGCGGGCGAACTTGGTGGCGACCTTGCCGCCGGTCTTCACTGCGCCGAGGGCGGCGCCGGTCTTGATCCAGTCCGCGTTGCGCAGGCTGCCACCGGCGCTCTTCAGGCCATCGCCGGCGGTGTGGGCCAGCTCCAGGGCGCGCTCCAGAGCGCGGTCGGTGATTACAGTCAGCTTGCTCATGCGGGGGTCCTTTGCCTCGGGTCGAAGTCCAGTGTCGCGTGTTGCCCGTAAACGGTATGTCAGTCGGGGACGCAGGCGGTGTGACTTTAGCGTAGCCATTCAGGATCAGGCAGGGTGGGTCGGATACCTTTCCGTTGGGAAACGGCTCTGACCCCAGCGCCACGCCTGGGTTCAGAGCCCATCGCGATGCAATGGGATCCGACCCCGCCCGTCAGGTTCCGCGCGGCTTGGCCCGGTGCGTGGCCGTCGCCGTCCACGGATCATCCGGCCATGGGTGGCGCGGGTAACGGCCCTTCATCTCCTTTTTCACTTCGGCGTAGGTGCTTTCCCAGAAGTTGCGCAGGTCCTGGGTGACCTGCAGCGGGCGGCCACCGGGGGAGAGCAGGTGCAGGGTCAGCGGCACGCGGCCATCGGCGATGCGCGGCGTGTCGGCCAGGCCGAACAGTTCCTGCAGCTTCACCGCCAGCACCGGCGGCAGCGGATCGCCGCTCTCGCTGTCCAGCGCATAGGTGATCGGCCGCTCCAGTCCGGACGGCACGGTAATGCGGGTCGGCGCATGACGCTCGACCAGCTGCCGTTGTGACCACTCCAGTGGCGATTTCAGCGCTTCGCCAAAGCTGGATTCGTCCAGCGCATCCAGTCGCGTCTTGCCGGCGAACGCGGGCTGCAGCCACTGCGCACGGTTGGCCAGCAGGGCGTCGTCGCTGCAGTCGGGCAGGCCGAGCTCGGGCATCCAGCGGCGCAGCGATTCCACCCGTGCCTGCCACTGGCGCAGGCCTTCGGTCCACGGCAGCGCCTGCAGGCCGAGCTCGGCCACCGCATCGGTCAGCGCCTGCGCGGCGTGCTGCGGATCGACCCGGCCGGCCGAGCGGCTGTCCAACACGATCCGGTCGAAACGGGTCTCGCGCAGGGCCACCAGGGCGCGGCGCTCGCTGTCCCAGCGCACCACGTCTTCGGTGACGAAGCGCTCCGGCCACGCCCTGCGCAGCTGGCCTTCGTCCACCGGTGCGGCACGCAGCAGCAGCGCATCGCGTGCCTCAAAGCGAAGCTCGCTGGCCACCAGCCACGGTTCGCCACGCAGGTCGCTCAGCTCGTGCAGGCGCGCGCTGCGCCCATTGGCCAGCAGGTAACGCAGTGGATCGCTGGGATGCTGGAAGCCGATCCGATCAGGGAAGGCGTGAGCGAGCAGGTCGCCCAGCTCATGGGCCTCGATGCTGGCCGGCGGCGTGGCTTCGCAGCGCAGGCGGCGACGCCACTGCTTGGCGGCGGCATCGATGGCGGCCAGCCCGCTGCGGTTGGCATCGCCCGGTGTGCGGCCATTGCGGAACGCGGCCAGTGCGCGCCAGCGGCTCGCCAGCGCGTCACCGCCCTGGCGCAGCGGATCGCGCGCTTCCAGCAGCGCGGCCAGATCGGCGGCCAGCGCCTGCGAACGTGCATCGGGCGCGGCCAGCAGCATCGCCGCCATCCGTGGGTGCGTACCCAGCGCCAGTATGCGGCGGCCGAGTGCGGTGATCGGACCACTGCTGGACAATGCGCCCAACCGCTGCAGCAGTTCGCGGGCGGCGCCCATCGGGCCGGCAGGTGGCGCATCGAGGAAGCGCAGGTCGCTGCTGCCCCAGGCGGCCAGTTCCAGTGCCAGTCCGGCCAGTTCCACCTGGTCGATCTCGGCGCGGCGCTGCGGCTCCAATCGCTGCGACTGCGGCCACAGCCGCCAGGCCACGCCTTCGGCCACGCGACCGGCGCGACCGGCGCGCTGGTCGGCCGACGCCTGGGCGATGGACACCACGTCCAGCCGGGTGAAGCCGCTGTTGGGGTCGTAGCGCGGTTCGCGTGCCTGGCCGCTGTCGATCACCACGCGCACGCCGGGCAGGGTCACCGACGACTCGGCCACGTTGGTGGCCAGCACCACGCGGCGGCGGCCATCGCTGGCGGCCTGCAGCACGCGCGCCTGCTGTTCCACCGGCAGCTCACCATGCAGGGCCAGTACTTCGACGCCGGCATCCAGCGATTCCTGCAGGCCAGCCTGCACCCGCGCGATCTCGCGCTGGCCGGGCAGGAACACCAGCAGGTCACCGGGGTGATCGGCCAGGGCCTGCTGCACCGCGCGGCGCACCTGCAGCTCCAGCGTCTCATCGCGGCGCGCCGGGAAATGGCTGACCGTCACCGGGTAGCTGCGGCCCTCGCTGCTCAGCCGCGGCGCATCGAGGAAGCGTGCCAGGCGCTCGCCATCCAGCGTGGCCGACATCACTACCAGTCGCAGGTCATCGCGCAGCTGCGCCTGCACGTCCAGCGCCAGCGCCAGGCCGAGGTCACCGCTGAGATGGCGCTCGTGGAATTCGTCGAACAGGATCGCACCGACCTCTTCCAGCATCGGGTCGTCCTGCAGCATGCGGGTCAGGATGCCTTCGGTGACGACCTCGATGCGCGTGCGCGCCGAAACCTTGTTTTCGAAGCGGATGCGGTAGCCGACCGTGCCACCGACCTCCTCGCCCAGCTGCCGTGCCATGAACAGCGCGGCGCTGCGTGCGGCGACCCGGCGCGGCTCCAGCAGGATGATTTTCCGGCCTTGCAGCCATGGTGCTTCGAGCAGGGCCAGTGGCACCTGGGTGGTCTTGCCGGCACCGGGCGGGGCCTCCAGCACAAGTCGCTGCTGCGCGGCCAGGTGTTGCTGGATCTGCGGCAGCAGCGGGGAAATCGGGAAGAGCGGGGCGTTCATGTGCAAAGGATAAGGGGGCACGGCGGGCGCAGGTACAATGCGCGGGCACTTTTCCCCCGCGATGACCATGCTCCTGATCGATATCGGCGCCAACCTGACCCACGACTCCTTCGACCGCGACCGCGATGCCGTGCTGGACCGCGCGCGCCAGGCCGGCGTGGTGCAGATGGTCATCACCGGCGCCAGCCGCGAGCACTCGCCGTTGGCGTTGCAGCTGGCCCAGCAGCACCCCGGCTTCCTGTACGCCACCGCCGGCGTGCACCCGCACCACGCGGTGGAATACACCGAGGAATGCGATGCCGAGATGCGCGCGCTGCACGCGCATCCGGAAGTGGTGGCGGTGGGGGAGTGCGGGCTGGACTACTTCCGTGACTTCTCGCCGCGCCCGGCGCAGCACCGTGCGTTCGAGCGCCAGCTGCAGCTGGCTGCGGACAATGGCAAGCCACTGTTCCTGCACCAGCGTGATGCGCATGCCGACTTCATGGCACAGATGAAGAACTTCGAAGGCCGCATCGGCCCGGCGGTGGTGCATTGCTTCACCGGCGAACGCGATGAGCTGTTCGATTACCTGGACCAGGACTGGTACATCGGCATCACCGGTTGGCTGTGCGACGAACGCCGTGGCGCGCACCTGCGCGAACTGGTGAAGAGCATCCCGGCCAACCGCCTGATGATCGAGACCGACGCGCCGTACCTGCTGCCGCGCACGTTGAAGCCGATGCCGAAGGACCGGCGCAACGAGCCGATGTTCCTGTCGCACATCGTGGAAGAGCTGGCACGTGACCGTGGCGAGGACGTTGCGGTGACCGCGGCCAATGCCACGGCGGCCGCCCGCGCGTTCTTCCGCCTGCCCGACGCGGGTTGACGGTAGTGCCGGCCGCTGGCCGGCACTACCGGAGCAGGTCGCGCAGGCCCTCACGGTAGCTGGGGAAGCGCGGCTGCCACGCCAGCGCTTCACGCGTGCCACGGCTGTCGATGCGCTTGTTGCTCTCGTAGAAGCGCCGCAGCGTCGGGCTCAGTGCCGGGTCATCCCAGGCCACGGCGGGCGGCAGCGCAAACCCGCCCAGCTTCGCGGCGAAGGCCAGCACATCCTGCGGCGGTGCAGGCTCGTCGTCGCTGGGCAGGTAGAGACCCTGCCGGGCCGGTCGCCGCATTGCGGCGATGATGACGGTTGCCAGGTCATCCACGTGCAGTCGGTTGAACACCTGGCCCGGGCGAACCACGTGGCGCGCACGCCCCTGCGCCAACTGCACCAGCGCATTGCGACCCGGCCCGTACAGGCCGGGCAGGCGGAACACCGCCGAGGCGATGCTGCGTTGTCCGGCCAGTGCACGCCACTGTGCTTCCGCGAGCAGGCGCTGCACACCAGCCGCTTCAGTGGCGTCGGCCGCGCTGCGCTCGTCGATCCAACCGCCGGCGCGGTCGGCATACACCGAGGTCGACGACAGATAGCCGACCCAGCGCAGTGCCGGGCTGGCCTGCAGCGCGGGCAGCAGCAGGCGCAGTGCCGGGTCGCCCTCCGCGTCGGGCGGCACGCTGCACAGCACGGCATCGGCCTGCGCGATCTCATCGAGCAGGGCAGGCGACGGTGGCGTGTCGGCGTGCAGCTGATGCCGTGGCAGGCCATCGTCCGGCGCGAACGAGGGATCGCGCACCGTGCCGGCCACGCCTACGCCGTGCGCCTGCAGCTGCGCGGCCAGCACGCGTCCGCTCCAGCCCAGCCCGAGAATCAGTACCCGCGCGGGCAATGGGCTGGCCTGCAAGGCGGAACTCACGCGACCCGCAGTGCCTGGTAGGCCTGCAGGCTGCTGTAGGCGACCTGCAGCAACAGGGCTTCCTGATCGGCCTTGCGTGCACGCGCCAGCATGTCGCCGACGATCTGCTCGGCCTCGACCTGCTGGCCAGCCTCCAGGTCCCGCAACATCGATGCCTTCAATGCAGAGCCGGCCTGGGTGAGGGTGCCGCGCGCGGTGTCCTGCGCGGCATCGGGAATCGGCTCACCGGCAGCTTCGGCCACGGCCAGGCATTCGTCGTACAGGCCGCGCACGATCGCCTCGCCATCATCGGTGGCGACGATGGTGCCGATATCCGCGCGAAGCAGGCAGGTAGCAGCGGCCAGCGCGGTCAGGAAGGTGTACTTGATCCACTGTTCCTGGCCGATGTGTTCGCTCGCCAGGTGATCAAGATGGGCCTGCGCGCAGGCAGCGGCGAAGGCACGCACGCGTGCGGACGCCGCGCCGTCATCGCGCTCGCCGAAGGTGAGCTTGGCCGGCTTGCCCAGGTGCAGCACCGCACCGTCGGGGGCCTTGGTGGCGCTGATGAAGCACAGGCCGCCGAGCACGGCGTCGCGGCCGAAGCGCAGGTCCAGCGCGTTGTAGTGGTGCAGGCCGTTGAGGATCGGCAGCACGGTGGTGTTCGCGCCCACGGCTGGAGCAATGGCGTCGATCGAGCTGTCGAGGTCGTAGGCCTTGCAGCTGAGGATGACCAGATCGAACGGCTTCTGCGCGGCCAATGCGGGCAGCGCATCGGCGGTGACGTGCTGCACCGGGAAGCTGGCATCGCCGAGCGGGCTGCGGATGACCAGGCCATCGCGGTCCAGCTGTGCGGCGCGCGCGGGGCGCACGAGGAAGGTCACGTCCACGCCGGCCTGGGCCAGGCGACCACCGAAGTAACCGCCGGTACCGCCGGCGCCGAGGATCAGGATGCGCATTGCACGTTCACCGCTTTCTGGAGAATCAGATCTGCGATTGTGCCGGAGATTGCGGCCAACGGCGGAGCCCCTCGTGGTGGTTCGCGCAGTTGGTTTCATGAGCTGGGTCGTGTGCGATGGGTTCGCGGGGGACGCCGTGAACCCCGCTCCGCGGTCCGGCCCAGCCGCTGGCGGCTGTGCGTTCGGGCGCTTGCGAAGCAATGCTTCGCAAGCAAAGCGCCCTCACCCCTGGGGGCTTAGCCGCGCCATCCATGGCGCGGATTGATCTGGCCCCCTGAAAACGGACGCCATGAAGCCGTTTCAGGCGGCAGCCCGGAGCTGCCGGGCGTAGTTGTTAGGCGAGTGGTAGCCCAGCGCCGAGTGTAGCCGGGCTG
>NZ_JCAFRI010000009.1:0-165538 GCF_059367915.1 Stenotrophomonas sp. YJH_SMC_19 | reverse complement strand
GCAGGGCGGCGAGGTGGTCGGCCAGGTGGTCACCACCATGTCGGCCATCGAAGCCTCGTCGAAGAAGATCGCCGAGATCATCAGCGTCATCGACGGCATCGCGTTCCAGACCAACATCCTGGCGCTGAACGCCGCAGTGGAAGCCGCGCGTGCCGGTGAGCAGGGCCGCGGCTTCGCCGTGGTCGCCAGCGAAGTGCGTACCCTCGCCCAGCGTTCGGCTGCGGCGGCCAAGGAGATCAAGGGCCTGATCGATGATTCGGTCGGCAAGGTCGCCGAAGGCTCCAGCCTGGTCCACCAGGCCGGCACCACCATGGGCGAGATCGTCGCCTCGGTGCAGCGCGTGACCGACATCATGGCCGAGATCTCCGCCGCCTCACAGGAACAGTCGGCCGGCATCGAGCAGGTCAACCAGACCGTGGTGCAGATGGACGAGACCACCCAGCAGAATGCAGCACTGGTGGAAGAAGCCACCGCCGCCGCACGTGCGATGGAAGACCAGGCCGCGCAGCTGGCCGACGCCGTGGCGATCTTCCGCCTCGACAACCAGGTCTCCGCCGCAGTGAAGGCTGTCGCCGAACGCGTGGAACCGGCGCGCATCACCACCGTGGCACGTCCGCAGCCGACCAGCGCGCCCACGCCGGTACGTCGCAGCAGCAACGCCAGCACCTTCGTCGCCAGCGATAGCGACTGGCAGGAATTCTGAGACCCACCCGCGGCGGCTTCGGCCGCCGCCTCTGCCGATGGACACGTCCCCCGTGCAAAGTCCTACTCCCATCGTCACCGGCCCGCGCGAATTCGAGTTCGCCGACCGTGATTTCCGCCGCGTCTGCGACCTGATCTACCAGCGCGTGGGCATCGCCCTCGCACCGGCCAAGCGCGACATGGTCTATGGCCGCCTGTCGCGCCGCCTGCGCACGCTGGGCATGCGCAGCTTCCAGCAGTACCTGGACCATCTTGAGCAGGAAGACGGTGACGAGTGGCAGGCGTTCACCAACGCGCTGACCACCAACCTGACCTCGTTCTTCCGCGAGCCGCACCACTTCGACAAGCTGCGCGAAGAACTGCAGCAGCGTTCCAGCCGTTCGCCGCTGCTGCTGTGGTCGTGCGCGGCGTCCACCGGTGAGGAACCCTATTCGATGGCGATCACCGCCTGCGAGGCCTTCGGTACGCTGAAGCCGCCGGTGCGCATCATCGCTACCGACGTCGATACCCAGGTACTGGCCACCGCCGGCCGCGGCGTCTACAACATCGACCGTGTCGCCAATCTCGACCCGGACCTGCGCCGCCGCTACTTCCAGCGTGGCAGCGGTCCCAACGAGGGGCAGTGCCGCGTGCTGCCGGCGCTGCGCGAGCTGATCGAGTTCCGTCCGCTGAACCTGCTCGCCCCGCGCTACGACGTCGGCGGCCCGTTCGACGCGCTGTTCTGCCGCAATGTGATGATCTACTTCGACAAGCCGACCCAGCGCGCCATCCTCGGCCGCCTGGTGCATCACCTGGCCGACGATGGCCTGCTCTACACCGGACACTCGGAGAACTACCTGCACGCCGCCGACCTGATCCAGCCCTGCGGGCGCACCCTGTACCGCCGCGCGGCAAAGGCCGGCGCATGAACGCCTCACTGCGTACCGACGACGTGATGCGCTACCAGGATGCACGCTTTCAGACCCTTGCCGCCAAGCTGCTGCCCACCCAGTACCTGGTGGTCGATGACACCACGGCGCTGACCACCACCCTGGGTTCGTGCGTGGCCGCCTGCCTGCGTGACCCGGTGCTGAAGATCGGCGGCATGAACCACTTCCTGCTGCCTGAGGGCAACGCCGGCGACGGCGCGCCCGCGCGCTACGGCAGCTACGCGATGGAACTGCTGATCAACGACATGCTCAAGCGCGGCGCGCACCGCAAGCGCATCGAGGCCAAGGTGTTCGGCGGCGCCAACGTGCTGAAGGGCTTCACCAGCAATCCGGTCGGCACCCGCAACGCCGAGTTCGTGCGCCAGTACCTGCAGGCCGAGCACATTCCGATCATCGCCGAGGACCTCTGCGGCATCCATCCGCGCAAGATCTGGTTCTTCGCCGATACCGGCCGCGTGGTGGTGCAGCGCCTGCCGCACGCTCACGAAGCCGAAGTCGCCGCCACCGAATCGGCGGTACGTGCACGCCTGTCCAAGGCCCCGGTCACCGGCGGCGTGGAGTTGTTCGAATGACCCTGACCGGCAACGCCCCCTGCCGGGTCCTGATCGTCGACGACTCCGCCGTCGTGCGCCAGATGCTCACGGAAATCCTGTCCAGCGATCCGGCCATCGACGTGGTCGGCACCGCTGCCGACCCGCTGCTGGCGCGCGAGAAGATCAAGCGCCTGGCCCCGGACGTGATCACGCTGGACGTGGAAATGCCACGCATGGACGGCCTCGCCTTCCTGGAAAACCTGATGCGGCTGCATCCACTGCCTGTGGTGATGATTTCCTCGTTGACCGAGCGCGGCGCCGATACCACGCTGCAGGCACTGGCACTGGGCGCCGTGGACTTCGTCTCCAAGCCCAAGCTGGACGTCGCACGCGGCCTGCAGGGCTACGCCGACGAGATCATCGCCAAGGTGAAGATGGCGGCGCGCTCGCGGGTGCGCCCGCTGGTGCGTGCTGCCGCTCCGAAACTCCTGCTGGAAGCAGCTCCTGCAATGCGCCCGGCTGCACCGCAGTTCCGCACCACCGACCGCCTGATCGCGATTGGTTCTTCGGCCGGCGGCACCGAGGCGCTGCGCGTGGTGCTGGAAGGCATGCCGGCCGATGCGCCTGCCGTGGTGATGACCCAGCACCTGCCTGCCAGCTTCAGCAGCGCCTTCGCCGAACGCCTGGACCGGCATTCCGCGATGGCCGTGCGTGAGGCCAGCGACGGCGAGGCAGTGCTGCCTGGCCATGCTTACCTGCCACCGGGCGGCAAGCACCTGCGGATCATCCGCGACGGTGCGCGCTGGCGCTGCCGCGTCGATGATGGCCCTGCAGTGAACCGTCACAAGCCCGCGGTGGACGTGCTGTTCCGTTCGGTCGCGCAAAGCGCGGGCGGCAACGCCATCGGCGCCATCCTCACCGGCATGGGTGACGATGGCGCGCGCGGCCTGCTGGAAATGCGCCAGGCCGGCGCACCGACGCTGGTCCAGGATGAAGCCACCAGCGTGGTCTGGGGCATGCCCGGCGCTGCCTTCAAACTGGGAGCGGCCGAAGAACAGGTGCCATTGGAACGGATCGCCGAACGACTCTTGGCGCTCGCCCGCGGCTGATCGTCCGCGGCATCGCACCGCCTGATTTCCTCTTTCAGATGCCGGCCCCGGAAGGGCCGGCACGGCTGTCGTGTTTTCCAAGGAGTTTGACCATGGCCCTGCGTCTCTTCCGTTACCAACCGTCACTGCTGGCGGCCGCTCTGCTGGCTCCGCTGGCAGCTACCGCTGCCGGCGTGCCGGCACCGCCGCAGGCCACCCCGGGCCTTCCCCCCGCCCCCGTCGCGAAGGGCACCGCCTGGACCGATCGCGTCCACATCCAGAGTGGTCCGGATACCGCATCGAAGCGCCTCCACGCACCCGACGTGGCGTTGCGCATCGTCACCCCCGATGACAGCGAGTCGCTCACGCCAAAGGGCCTCGCACTGCTCTTCAGCGGCAATGAGCCGGACTACTTCCGGCGCAACACCCTGCCCGGCAGCATCGTCGAGAGCCAGGCCAGCCCCGCCACCACGCTGATGCCCAACGTAGCCAGGGCGCTGGTGGGTGGCTACTTCAGCTATGCGCCTGACGCGCTGCCCAACCAGAGCAGCACCCTGCGTTTCAGTGCAGACACCTGGGCGCTGGTGCACCAGGGCAACACGCGGAAGGATCCCCTTTACCGCCTCAACCACGTCAGCACCATCGAGCAACGCCGTGCCGATGGCACCCTGGCTGAAATCATCAGATGCAGTGACAGCGACGACCGGGCGACCCTGGGCGAGTGGCAGGCCAATGACTACGCCAGGCTCAAGATTGCCGCCCAGGTGATCACGATGAAGTGCACAGAGCAGCTCATCAAGCGAATACCGGCGATGTACCCTCGCCCGCTTGCTGCTGAAGATCTCACGGCCTACGCAGGCGGTGCCGTGCCGCCGGCACGGGTGCGCATCTATGCCAGCCTGGGGCGGACCACCACCCTGTACACCGACGCCGCCTGCCGCGAGGACTACCGCGACAGGATCGACGTCAAGTACAACAACGCCGGTGACAAGGGCGTGCTCGGCATCCCCGCCACGGAAACCCTGCGCAGCAAGGAGAACGAGCGGTTCTCCATGCTCAGCTACCAGGAGTACGAAGTCGCCGGCGGCAAGCCGCTGATCGTCGAAGCGCGCTTCGACGCATCAAGCCGCATGTACTGCGACGGGCAGTTGTCGGGTCAGTTCGTGGCCAGGCCCGGACAGGACTACGAAGTGGAAATGGAAGTGGCCGACAAGATGTGCCGCCTGCATCTGCGCCAGGTACACGCCGATGGCAGAACGACGCCACAGGTTGCGCGCAAGACCCCCAGCATCTGTGAGGGCACGCGTGCGCCGGTGCGCGTTGAACCGCGGCAGGACATGCAGGTCCTGCTGTTCAGCCCAGGCCAGCTGCAGATCCAGGATGCCCGCCAGGGCAGCGCACCGGAACGGTTGACCGACGACGCGGGCAGCACCGAGGCACTGCGGAAGATGCTGCAGCAGGCCAGCAGCAATCCCGGCACACGCCTGTGCGTGGTGGTACCGGCTACCGATTACAGCAGCGCCCTTCACGATGCCGTGCGCGAACGCGTACTGGACGCACCGCAGGTATTGCCCAGCCTGTGGGAAGAGGCGGCCACGGTGAACAGGCGCCGCAGTGCCGCCGCCGATGCTCCGGTCGACATCGCCGCTGCGATCGTCCATTGCAATGCGTTCCCGATCAGGGAATTCGCGCCGCACTGAGCAATCGCTCCCCTACCTTCGGCCTTCGCCGGGCATCAACCACCAGAGCGCACACAGCGCCTCATCTTCGTTTCCCCAAGGAGTACTACCGTGGCATTACGCCCAACCTGCCTCACCGCCGCGATCGCGGCCACCCTGCTGCTGGCGCCGTCGGCCTACGCCAACGACGAAGCACCCACACCTACGCCTGCCGTGGATTCCGCGGTCACCAGCGGGTCAACGCTCGATCCAGCAACGGGTGCGGCGACCGCGCCAGACGCGGCGCACGCCCCCACCGCGGCCGATCCGGCCATCGGGAATGTCACAGCCGCCGTGGCACCTCCTGTCGACTACAGCAGCCTGCAGCACATCAAGGTCACCTCCGGACTGGGTGCAGGCCCCAACGGCAATCGCGTGGGCGATCACGTGCTGCGACTGGTGATGCGTGCCGACACCGCTGCCGTCACCGCGGCCAAGGTCGGCCTGTCTGCTCTGGCGTTCGTCACTGGCGTGGGTGACATCGGTACCAGCAACAGCTTCAGCAAGAACAACGTCCGTGGCGAGGACATCAACTCTGTGCCCAGCCCGGCCTTCGGCGCATTGCCCGGCATGATCCGCGAGCAGCTGGCACTCTATTTCGCGGCCCACCCCGGCGCCATTCCCAGCGACGAGCGCACCGTGGAAGCCAGTGCCGGCCAGTGGTCGCTGGTGTACCAGAAGCTCAGCGATGCAGAGACCCCCTACGAGCTGCGCCACGATGTAACCATCGGCTTCCCGGTGGTGCGCAAGCTGTTCCGCAGCGCCAGTGGCGGCCAGGGCGTGCACTGCCGGGACGAAGCACGGGTTGCCCCGCTGCAGGAATGGCAGGCAGACGACTACGCGAAGGCCAAGGCGGCGTCGCGTGAGTTCGCCGAGGCCTGCATCGCGCGTTTCGTGGCTGAGCTGCCCCGCCTGTTCCCCGACCATGGCGCTCTGCCGCAGCCTGCGGTGGAAGCCGAGCTTCCGGCGGAAACGCCGGCCGTGACCGAGGAAGCGGCGGCCGTTACCCAGGCCTGAACCTGGGTACGCCCCCAAACGAAGAACCCCCGGCTCTCACCGGGGGTTCTTCGTTTCAACGGCGTGCCGGCCAGTGGCCGGCACTACCGCATCAGGCAGCGACCGTGTTGGCCACGTCCTGGTATTCCTCGATCTGGTCGAAGTTCATGTAGCGGTAGATCTCCGCACCATTGGCGTTGATCACGCCGATGTCCGCCATGTACTCCTCCTTGGTCGGGATGCGGCCCAGACGCGAGCAGATCGCGGCCAGTTCGGCCGAACCCAGGTACACGTTGGTGTTGCGGCCCAGGCGGTTCGGGAAGTTGCGGGTCGAGGTCGACATCGCGGTGGAGCCTTCGCGGATCTGCGCCTGGTTGCCCATGCACAGCGAGCAGCCCGGCATTTCCATGCGGGCGCCGGTGGCGCCGAAGGTGCCGTACACGCCTTCCTTGGTCAGCTCCGAAGCATCCATCTTGGTCGGCGGAGCCACCCACAGACGGGTCGGCAGGTCACGCTTGCCTTCCAGCAGCTTGGCAGCGGCACGGAAGTGACCGATGTTGGTCATGCACGAACCGATGAACACTTCGTCGATCTTGGCGCCAGCGACTTCGGACAGGGTCTTCACGTCGTCCGGATCGTTCGGGCAGGCCACGATCGGCTCGTGGATGTCGGCCAGGTCGATCTCGATGACGGCGGCGTACTCGGCGTCGGCATCCGGCTCCAGCAGCTGCGGGTTGGCCAGCCACGCCTCCATCTTCTCGATGCGACGCTGCAGCGAACGCGGATCCTGGTAGCCCTCGGCAATCATCCACTTCAGCAGCGTGATGTTGCTGGTCAGGTACTCGATGATCGGTTCCTTGTTCAGGCGCACCGAGCAACCGGCCGCCGAACGCTCGGCCGAGGCGTCGGACAGTTCGAACGCCTGTTCGACCTTCAGCTCCGGCAGGCCTTCGATTTCCAGGATGCGGCCGGAGAAGATGTTCTTCTTGCCAGCCTTGGCCACGGTCAGCAGGCCCGACTTGATCGCGTACAGCGGGATCGCGTTGACCAGGTCACGCAGGGTCACGCCCGGCTGCATCTTGCCCTTGAAGCGCACCAGCACCGACTCCGGCATGTCCAGCGGCATCACGCCGGTGGCCGCAGCGAAGGCGACCAGGCCCGAACCGGCCGGGAACGAAATGCCCACCGGGAAGCGGGTGTGCGAGTCACCACCGGTACCCACGGTGTCAGGCAGCAGCATGCGGTTGAGCCAGCTATGGATCACGCCGTCGCCCGGGCGCAGCGAAACGCCGCCACGGGTGGAGATGAACTCCGGCAGGGTGTGGTGGGTCTTCACGTCCACCGGCTTCGGGTAGGCGGCGGTGTGGCAGAACGACTGCATCACCAGATCGGCCGAGAAGCCCAGGCAAGCCAGGTCCTTCAGCTCGTCACGGGTCATCGGGCCGGTGGTGTCCTGAGAGCCGACCGAGGTCATCTTCGGTTCGCAGTAGGTGCCCGGGCGCATGCCCTGGCCTTCCGGCAGGCCACAGGCGCGGCCGACCATCTTCTGTGCCAGCGAGAAGCCCTTGCCGGTGTCGGCCGGCTGCACCGGCAGGCGGAACAGGTTGGTCGGGGCCAGGCCCAGCGCTTCGCGCGCCTTGCCGGTCAGGCCACGGCCGATGATCAGCGGAATGCGGCCACCGGCACGCACTTCGTCGAACAGCACTTCGGACTTGACCTGGAACTCGGCGATCACTTCACCGTTCTTCAGCGCCTTGCCTTCGTACGGACGCAGCTCGACCACATCGCCGTGCTCCATCTTCGACACGTCCAGCTCGATCGGCAGTGCGCCGGCATCCTCCATGGTGTTGTAGAAGATCGGGGCGATCTTCGAACCCAGGCAGACGCCACCGGCGCGCTTGTTCGGGATGAACGGAATGTCATCACCGGTCCACCACAGCACGCTGTTGGTGGCCGACTTGCGCGAGGAGCCGGTACCGACCACGTCGCCGACATAGGCAACCAGGTGGCCCTTGTCCTTCAGGTCGAGGATCTGCTGGATCGGGCCGCGCTTGCCGTCTTCTTCCGGGGTGAACGGCGCGTCGTCGCGCTTGTTCTTCAGCATCGCCAGGGCGTGCATCGGGATGTCCGGGCGGGTGGTCGCATCCGGTGCCGGCGACAGGTCGTCGGTGTTGGTCTCGCCAGGCACCTTGAACACGGTGACGGTCAGGCTCTGCGGCACTTCCGGGTTGCTGGTGAACCACTCGGCATCGGCCCAGCTCTGCAGCACGGCCTGGGCGTTGGCGTTGCCGGCCTTGGCCTTTTCCTGCACGTCGTGGAACGCGTCGAACACCAGCAGGGTCTTCTTCAGGCCATTGGCAGCAATGGTGCCGACGCTGGTGTCGTCAAGCAGCTGCACCAACGGCGCAACGTTGTAACCGCCGAGCATGGTGCCCAGAAGTTCGGTGGCGCGCTCGCGGCTGATCAGCGGGTTCTGCTCGCTGCCCAGCGCGATCGCGGCCAGGTACGAGGCCTTGACCTTGGCTGCGTCATCGACGCCGGCCGGCACGCGGTGGGTCAGCAGGTCGAGCAGGAACTCGGCCTCGCCCTGCGGCGGGTTCTTCAGCAGTTCAATGACATCGGCCGTCTGCTGCGCGCTCAGCGGCAGCGGCGGGATGCCAAGCGCAGCGCGCTCGGCGACGTGGTGGCGGTAGGCTTCCAACATGACAACTCCCGGGTAATGCGTAGGTTGAAATAACAAAGTGGGCTCAGGCTTGCGGCACGATCAGCTTCAGGCCCTTGAAGTAGTCGCGGTAAAACGTGTCGTTCCAGGTGATCAGGCCGTCGCACTGCAGCAGTGCGTGGGCGCCGACCATGAATTCGTCCAGGCTGCGGCGGCTGCCGCCGCGCTGGCGATGACGGCGGTGCATCTCGCCGGCGCGCAGTGCCGACTTGGCTTCCATCGGATTGAAATGCACACCCATCTCTTCCAGCGCTTCGAGCACTTCGGCACCGCCGCGCAGCGATGCGCAGACTTCGGCCAACGTCGCGCCACAGACCACCACGCGGCCACCGACCAGGCTCTGCCTGAGGATGGCTTCCACGGCATCGGCCTGCGGACCATTGCTGAGCAGCTCGACCAGCACCGGTGAATCGACGGCGATCATCACGGCTTACTCCTCGTCACGCACCGCGCGCACCGCCGCGTCGGACGATTCGAAGCCGTCCAGCGCGAACTTGCCGCGCGCCCGTGAAATGGCATCGTCAACACTCTTGCGCAGGATGATGCGGCTGCCGTCCAGCTCGACCTTCAGCAGCGTGCCCTTGGTCAGGCCGAGGGCATCACGCACCGCCTTGGGCAGGGTGATCTGTCCGCGTTCAGCAACGGTGGCTTCCATGGGGGTACGCCTCAAAAAGTATGCATGAATTATACATACTTGCAGTATCTGGAACAAACCCGGCCAATCCGTGACCGCGATCCTGCGCTGGTCGCATCCGGGGGTTAGACTGGCTCCGCAGCGACCTGCTGCGGCCCCGGGCTGGACGCACCGCGTGCCGCCCGCACCTACCCGCCATAAAAGGATGTTCCATGCGCGCCTTGACCCTTGCCCTGATGCTGGCTGCCCCGCTGGCCCTTTCGACGACCGCAGCCCACGCCAATCCGTTCGGCGCCTACACCACCGGCGTCGAGATCACCCAACAGCAGATGGACACCCTGGAAGTCGGCAAGACCAGCCAGGACCAGGTCCGTGAGAAGTTCGGCGCACCCGGCCGCCGCGAACAGCTGGGCGACACCCAGGTCTGGTACTACGACTACGTGAAGATCAAGACCTTCGGCAAGAACATCCAGGAAGCGACCGTCCTGGAATTCAACAAGCAGGGTGTGCTGACGGCCAAGTCCAAGAGCAATGCTGTTGGCAAGACCGGCAATCCGCTGCTGGATGCCGCCAACGGCAAGTAAGTCCTGCTCGACACGCACTTCCGGACGGGACGCCCATGGGCGTCCCGTCTGCGTTCGGGCCAGCGGGCGACGACCGCACGCGCTGACACGAAGGCTACACACACCGCTGTAACCTTGCGTTCCAAGCCAGCCGGGTCATTGCCGGGCGCTGGATCGCCGATACTGGGCAGGATCCGGGGCCGGAATGCCACCGGCGACCGCAAGCAGGCCCCTGCACGCACGGGCCAGAGCAAGCCATCCGCAAGAAGGAGTTACCCCGCATGAGCGATTCGTTCTCCACCCGCAGCCAGCTGAACGTCGGCGGCAAGACCTACGACTACTTCAGCCTGCCCACGCTGGGCCAGCGCTTCGATATCTCCCACCTGCCCTACTCGATGAAGATCCTGCTGGAGAACCTGCTCCGGCACGAGGACGGCGGCATCACCGTCGGCAAGGACCACATCGAAGCCGTGGCCCGCTGGAATCCGGCGGCAGAACCGGACACCGAGATCGCCTTCATGCCGGCGCGCGTGGTCCTGCAGGACTTCACCGGCGTACCCTGCGTGGTCGACCTGGCCGCGATGCGCGATGCGGTGGTCAAGCTCGGCGGCTCGCCGGAGCAGATCAACCCGCAGATTCCTTCCGAGCTGGTCATCGACCACTCGGTGCAGGTCGATGTGTTCGGCAAGCCGGACGCACTGGACCTCAACGGCAAGATCGAATTCCAGCGCAACCAGGAACGCTACGGCTTCCTGCGCTGGGGCCAGAAGGCCTTCGACAACTTCAAGGTGGTGCCGCCGAACACCGGCATCGTCCACCAGGTGAACCTGGAAAACCTCGCCCGCGTGGTGATGACCGCGGACAAGGATGGCAAGGCCGTGGCCTACCCCGATACCGTGTTCGGTACCGACAGCCACACCACGATGATCAACGGCATCGGCGTGCTGGGCTGGGGCGTGGGCGGCATCGAAGCGGAGGCCGCCATGCTCGGCCAGCCATCGTCCATGCTGATCCCGCAGGTGGTCGGCTTCAAGCTGACCGGCAAGCTGCCCGAGGGTGCCACCGCCACCGACCTGGTGCTGACCGTCACCCAGATGCTGCGCAAGCTGGGCGTGGTCGGCAAGTTCGTCGAGTTCTACGGTGACGGCCTGCAGCACCTGCCGCTGGCCGACCGCGCCACCATCGGCAACATGGCCCCGGAATACGGCGCCACCTGTGGCATCTTCCCGATCGACGCCGAGTCGCTGAACTACCTGCGCCTGTCCGGCCGCAGCGAAGAGCAGATCAACCTGGTCGAGGCCTACGCCAAGGCGCAGGGCCTGTGGCACGAGCCGGGCAGCCCGCACGCCCAGTACAGCACCACGCTGGAACTGGACATGGGCACGGTGAAGCCGTCGCTGGCCGGCCCGAAGCGCCCGCAGGACCGCGTGCTGCTGGAAGACGTGCAGAAGAACTACCGTGAAGCCCTGGTCGGCATGACCGCCAACCGTGACAAGCGCAGCGACGACGTCTCCTCGTTCGTCAACGAAGGCGGCGGCGCCGCGGTCGGCAACGAGCAGCTGGCCAAGGGCTTCGCCGACATCGAGATCGAAGGCCGCAAGGTCCGCCTGAAGGACGGCGCGGTGGTCATCGCTGCCATTACTTCGTGCACCAATACCTCCAACCCGGCGGTGATGATCGGCGCCGGCCTGCTGGCCCGCAATGCGGCCGCCAAGGGCCTGAACCGCCAGCCGTGGGTGAAGACCTCGCTCGGGCCGGGCTCGCGGGTGGTCACCGATTACCTGGAAAAGGCCGGCGTACTGAAGGAGCTGGAAAAGATCGGCTTCTACGTGGTCGGCTACGGCTGCACCACCTGCATCGGCAACTCCGGCCCGCTGCCGACCGAAGTCAGCGCCGGCATCGCCACCGGCGACTTGGTGGTCACCTCGGTGCTGTCGGGCAATCGCAACTTCGAGGGCCGCGTGCACCCCGAAGTGAAGATGAACTACCTGGCCAGCCCGCCGCTGGTGGTGGCCTACGCCATCGCCGGCACCACCGACATCGACCTGACCACCCAGCCGCTGGGTACCGGCAGCGATGGCCAGCCAGTGTTCCTGCGCGACATCTGGCCGAGCAACAAGGAAATCGGTGACGTCATCGCCGCCACCATCGGCCCGGAGATGTTCAAGCAGAACTACGCGGATGTGTTCAAGGGTGACACCCGCTGGAACACCATCGCCTCACCGGACGGCAACCTGTACGCGTGGAGCGATGCGTCCACCTACATCAAGAACCCGCCGTACTTCGATGGCATGACCATGCAGACCGGCAGCATCGACGACGTGCACGGCGCACGCGTGATGGGCCTGTTCGGCGATTCGATCACCACCGACCACATCTCCCCGGCCGGCAACATCAAGAAGGACTCGCCGGCAGGCCGCTTCCTGCAGGAGCGCGGCGTGCAGCCGGCCGACTTCAACAGCTACGGCAGCCGCCGCGGCAACGATGACGTGATGGTCCGCGGCACCTTCGCCAACATCCGCATCAAGAACCTGATGTTCGGTGGCGAGGAAGGCGGCAACACCCTGTACTACCCGGCCGGTGGCGGCCAGCCGGAAAAGCTGGCGATCTACGATGCGGCCATGAAGTACAAGGCCGACAAGGTGCCGCTGGTGGTGCTGGCCGGCAAGGAATACGGCACCGGTTCGTCGCGTGACTGGGCTGCCAAGGGCACCCTGCTGCTGGGGGTGAAGGCGGTCATCGCCGAAAGCTTCGAGCGCATCCACCGCTCCAACCTGGTCGGCATGGGCGTGCTGCCGCTGCAGTTCCGCAACGGCGAGAACGCGCAGAGCCTGGGCCTGGACGGCTCGGAAGTGATCGACATCACCGGCCTGCAGGACGGTGCCAGCAAGCGCGCCACGGTCACCGCGACCAAGACCGACGGCACGAAGAAGACCTTCGAGGTGTCGGTGATGCTGCTGACCCCGAAGGAAGTCGAGTACTTCCGTCATGGTGGCCTGCTGCAGTACGTGCTGCGCCAGTTGGCCAGCAAGTAACGTTCCGCTCTCGGTAGAGTCGACTGCTGGTCGACTACCCAACAAAAGGGCCGGATCCTCGCGGATCCGGCCCTTCCTGTTTCTCTGCAGACAGGCATGGCCTGGCTCTACCGCATCTCCGGCGGCACCGGGATGGGCGCCAGGTGCGCGCTCAGCGGCGCGGCGCGTCCGGGTCGGTGCGCAGCGCCTTCAGCAGGCCCCACATGTAGAACGCCAGGGTGAACGAGAATGGCAGGCCGCACAGCACCACCGCCGTCTGCATTGCGCTGAAATTGCCGGCCAGCAGCAGCCCGACGCTGGCCACGGTGATGCCGACGGCCCAGAACACGCGCAGCCAGATCGGCGCGTCATGACCGTCTTCCACGCCATCGTCAACGCGACGGGTACACAGGTTGGCGATCATCAGCGTGCCCGAATCGACCGGGGTCAGGAACAGCACGAAGCCGATCACCACCGCGGCACCGGCCACGTACGGCGCGGCGGGCAGGTATTCCAGCAGCTTGAACAGCGTCATCGCCGCATCGTGCTGGGCCACGTCACCCAGGATCGCCTGGCCATGGTTGAGCACCAGGTCGATGGCGGTGTTGCCGAAGATCGACAGCCACGCCAGGGTGAAGCCGAGCGGGATCAGCAGCACGCCCATGATCACTTCGCGGATGGTGCGGCCACGCGAGATGCGTGCCACGAAAAGGCCGACGAACGGCGCCCAGGCGATCCACCAGGCCCAGTAGAACAGCGTCCACGAGCCCATCCACTCACGGCCCTTCGGGTCGTTGAGGTACATGTCGAAACTCTTGCGCACGAACGCACCGAGGTAATCGCCGGTGTTCTGGATCAGGCCATCGAACAGGTGCAGGGTCGGGCCGGTGACCAGCACGAACAGCAGCAGGCCGCACAGCAGGCGCACGTTGAGGTTGGACAACCAGGCAATGCCCTTCTCCACACCGGCGACCACGCCGATGGTGGCCACCACCATCATCACCAGCACGATCGCCACCAGCACCTGCGGCGTATCCGGGATGTGGAACAGGTAGACCAGACCGGACTGCACCACCAGCGCGCCGATGCCGAGGTTGGTGACCATCGAGATCAGCGTGGCGAGGATGCCGAAGCCATCGACCATGTCGCCGATGCGGCCATGGATGCGCTCTCCGAAGATCGGGTACAGCGCCGAGCGCAGCGCCAGCGGCAGGTCACGGCGGTAGGCGAAATAGCCCAGTGCCACGCCGACCAGCGCATACAGCGCCCAGCCGTGCAGGCCCCAGTGCAGGAAGGTCAGCACCATCGCCTCGCGGCCGGCGGCCACGGTGCCGCCGGGTTGCCCGGGCGGATGCAGGAAGTGGTCCAGCGGCTCGTAGGCGCCGTAGTACAGCAGCGCGATGCCGATGCCGGCCGAGAACAGCATCGAGACCCAGGCGACGTAGCCGAAGGCCGGCGATTCCTCGTTGTGACCCAGGCGGATGCGGCCATACGGCGAGAACGCCAGCCACAGCACGAAGCCCAGGCACAGCACGATCAGCAGCATGTACCACCAGCCGAACGCGGCCGACACCTCGGCCTGCGCCCATTGCAGCCAGTGCTCGCTGCCTTCGGGATAGAGAACGGTGAGCAGCCCGAGGATGCCGATCGACACCGAGGAGCTGAAGAAGACAAAACGGTTCAAGCGCAGGGGCGAACGCTTGGGATGAGCCAGGGAAGACATGGGGTCGTCTCATCAAGTCCGAGGGAGCACATGGGCGGGCCGGACCGGTAAACCGGGCCCATGGCGTGGGGCGCGAGCGCATCCTAGGGTTTATTGATTGAACGTTCAATCAATAAAAAGCATAATGGCGGGCAGCCCGATCCTTCGGGTCGCAATCCGTGGAGAGACAATGCCGAAGAAAGGCGTGGAACCGGTACGGCGCGAACAGCTGATCCGGGCCACTTTCCAGACCATCGACGAGATCGGCATGGCCGATGCGACCGTCGCCACCATCGCGAAGAAGGCAGGGCTGTCCAGCGGCATCGTCGCCCACTACTTCGGCGACAAGGACGGCCTGCTCAATGCTGCAATGCGGCAGATCCTGCGCGAGCTGAAGGACGCGGTCGCCCGCTACCGCGCCGACGCCAGCGACGACCCACGCGAGCAGCTGCGCGCCATCGTCGACGGCAACTTCGACGACAGCCAGATCAACGGCACCGCGATGCGCGTCTGGCTCACCTTCTGGGCCGCGAGCATGCACCAGCCGGAACTGGCCCGGCTGCAGCGCGCCAACGACCAGCGCCTGTTCTCCAACCTGTGCCACCAGTTCAACCGCCTGCTGCCCCACCCGCAGGCCCGCCTGGCCGCCCGCGGGCTGGCCGCGATGATCGATGGCCTGTGGCTGCGCGGCAGCCTGGTCGGCGGCCAGTTCAACGCCGAGAAGTCCCGGCGCATCGCTTACGGCTACATCGACTTCCAGTTGCAGGCTGTCGCGCTATAAGCGCTCCAGCACCCGCCCCCTTCCAAGGAGTACGCCCCATGACCACCCTGCCCGTCCAACAGCTCTACATCCACGGCCAGCGCGTCGATGCCACCAGCGGCAAGACCTTCAAGACCGTCAATCCGGCCACCGGTGAGGTGATCGCCGAAGTGCAGGTTGCCAGCCAGGCCGACGTCGAGCGTGCCGTGCAGAGCGCGTCCGAAGGCCAGAAGGTGTGGGCCGCGATGACCGCGATGGAGCGCTCGCGCATCCTGCGCCGCGCCGTTGAGATCCTGCGTGAGCGCAACGACGAGCTGGCCCACCTGGAAACCCTGGACACCGGCAAGGCGCTGGCCGAAACCACCACCGTGGACATCGTCACCGGCGCCGACGTGGTCGAGTACTACGCCGGCCTGGCCACCGCCATCGAAGGCATCCAGCTGCCGCTGCGCGAATCGAGCTTCTTCTACACCCGTCGCGAGCCGCTGGGCGTGGTCGCCGGCATCGGCGCCTGGAACTACCCGATCCAGATCGCCATGTGGAAGTCGGCCCCGGCGCTGGCTGCCGGCAACGCGATGGTGTTCAAGCCCTCCGAAGTGACCCCGCTGACCGCGATCCGGCTGGCCGAGATCTACACCGAAGCCGGCGTGCCGGCTGGCGTGTTCAACGTCGTGCAGGGCCCGGGCCGCGAGATCGGCCAGTGGCTGACCGAGCACCCGGTGATCGAGAAGATTTCCTTCACCGGCGGCGTCGCCACCGGCAAGAAGGTCATGGCCAGCGCCGCGTCCTCCTCACTGAAGGAAGTGACCATGGAGCTGGGCGGCAAGTCGCCGCTGGTGATCTGCGATGACGCCGACCTGGACCGCGCCGCCGACATCGCGGTGATGGCCAACTTCTTCAGCTCCGGCCAGGTCTGCACCAACGGCACCCGCGTGTTCGTGCCGCGCAGCATGCTCGCCGCGTTCGAGGCCGCCGTTGTCGAGCGCGTCAAGCGCATCCGCATCGGCGACCCGATGGCCGCCGAAACCAACTTCGGCCCGCTGACCAGCTTCCCGCACATGGAAAACGTGCTGCGCTACATCGAAAGCGGCAAGGCCGAAGGCGCCCGCCTGCTGACCGGCGGTGGCCGTGCCACCGAAGGCGCGCTGGCCAATGGCGCCTACGTTCTGCCGACCGTGTTCTCCGACTGCCGCGATGACATGACCATCGTCAAGGAAGAGATCTTCGGGCCGGTCATGAGCATCCTCGCCTACGACGACGAAGACGAAGTGGTGCGTCGCGCCAACGACACCACCTTCGGTCTGGCCGCCGGCGTGGTCAGCAAGGACATCAGCCGCGCCCACCGCATCATCCACCGCCTGGAAGCCGGCATCTGCTGGATCAATACGTGGGGTGAGTCTCCGGCCGAAATGCCGGTCGGTGGCTACAAGGAATCCGGCGTCGGCCGCGAGAACGGCATTTCCACCCTCGGCCACTACACCCGCATCAAGTCGGTGCAGGTGGAACTGGGCGACTACGCCAGCGTGTTCTGACCGGCGCGCCCCGAGCGCGCACCCTCGTCCGGCCACCGCGCCGATCCGACATTCCGCCGGGACGCCTGCACGCAGCGCGCCCCGGCCTGCAGGAGACACCCATGAGCACCCACAACGAGTACGACTACATCATCATCGGCGCCGGTTCGGCCGGCAACGTGCTGGCTACCCGCCTCACCGAAGATGCCGATGTCAGCGTGCTGCTGCTGGAAGCCGGTGGCCCGGACTACCGGCTCGACTTCCGTACCCAGATGCCGGCGGCACTGGCCTTCCCGCTGCAGGGCAAGCGCTACAACTGGGCGTACAAGACCGATCCCGAGCCCTTCATGAACAACCGCCGCATGGACTGCGGCCGCGGCAAGGGCCTGGGCGGCTCGTCGCTGATCAACGGCATGTGCTACATCCGCGGCAACGCGATGGATTACGACAACTGGGCCAGCATGCCGGGCCTGGAAGACTGGACCTACCTGGACTGCCTGCCATACTTCCGCAAGGCGGAAACCCGTGACATCGGCCCCAATGACTACCACGGTGGCGACGGCCCGCTGCGCGTGACCACGCCGAAGGCCGGTAACAACGAGCTGTTCGCTGCGATGGTCGAAGCCGGCGTACAGGCCGGCTACCCGCGCACCGACGACCTCAACGGCTACCAGCAGGAAGGCTTCGGCCCGATGGACCGCACGGTGACCCCGAAGGGCCGTCGCTCCAGCACCGCCCGTGGTTACCTGGACCTGGCCAAGCCGCGCCCGAACCTGACCATCGTCACCCACGCGCTTACCGACCGCATCCTGTTCTCGGGCAAGCGTGCGGTGGGCGTGCAGTGGCTGCGCAACGACCAGCCGCAGCGTGCCACCGCGCGCCGCGAAGTACTGCTGTGTGGCGGCGCCATCGCCTCGCCGCAGATCCTGCAGCGTTCGGGCGTCGGCCCGGCCGACCTGCTGCGCAGCCTGGACATCGACCTGGTGCACCACCTGCCGGGCGTCGGCGCCAACCTGCAGGACCACCTGGAGATGTACCTGCAGTACGAGTGCAAGAAGCCGGTCTCGCTGGCACCGGCACTGAAGCTGTACAACCAGCCGGCCATCGGCGCCGAGTGGCTGTTCCTGGGCACCGGCATCGGCGCCAGCAACCAGTTCGAGGCCGGCGGCTTCATCCGCAGCGACGCCGAATTCGACTGGCCGAACCTGCAGTACCACTTCCTGCCGGTGGCGATCAATTACAACGGCTCCAACCCGATCAAGGCGCACAGCTTCCAGATGCACGTCGGTTCGATGCGCTCGCCCAGCCGCGGCCGCATCCACGTGCGTTCGAAGGATCCGCGCGAACATCCGAGCATCCTCTTCAACTACATGTCGCATGAGCAGGACTGGCGCGAGTTCCGCGCGGCGATCCGCATCACCCGCGAGATCTTCGCGCAGCCGGCGCTGGCACCGTACAGCGGCCGCGAGATTTCCCCGGGCAGCGCGCTGCAGACCGATGCGCAGATCGATGCGTTCGTCCGCGAACATGCCGAGACCGCCTACCACCCGTCGTGCTCGAACAAGATGGGCCACGCCGATGACCCGATGGCGGTGGTCGACGGCCAGGGCCGCGTGCACGGGCTGGAAGGCCTGCGCATCGTCGATGCCTCGATCATGCCGCAGGTGGTGACCGGCAACCTCAACGCGCCGACCATCATGATGGCCGAGAAGCTGGCCGACGTGATCCGCGGCCGCACCCCGCTGGCCCGCAGCACCGCGCCGTACTACAAGGCCAACGGTGCACCGGTGCGCAAGCAGGACTGACGCAAGCGCCCGGCTTGGCGACACGGTCGTGCCGGCCGCTGGCCGGCATCCACCGGAATCCCGATCGAGCGCAGACGCCGGCCAGCGGCCGGCACGACCAAGCAAAGAGGCCCTTCGGGGCCTCTTCGCGTTTTCCCTACGGCGGGGTATGCTGCAATGAACGGCCATTGTCGCTACGCTCAGGGCCGGAACCTAATACATCACGATTCCTGGAGGGGGAATATGAGTCTGGATCGTCCCTGGCTGCAGAGCTATCCGAAAGGCGTTCCCGCCGAAATCGACGTCAACGAGTTCCATTCGGTAGCTTCGGTCTTCGACGCTTCCGTCGCGAAATTCCGCGACCGTCCGGCCTACTCCAGCTTCGGCAAAGTGCTCACCTACGGTGAGACCGATGCGCTGGTCACCCAGTTCGCCGCCTACCTGCTGGGTGAGCTCAAGCTCAAGAAGGGTGACCGCGTCGCCCTGATGATGCCCAACTGCCTGCAGTACCCGGTGGCCACCTTCGGCGTGCTGCGCGCCGGACTGACCGTGGTCAACGTCAACCCGCTGTACACCGCGCGCGAACTCAAGCACCAGCTGGTCGACGCGGGCGTCAGTGCGCTGGTGGTGGTCGACAACTTCGGCGACACCGTCGAACAGGTCATCGCCGATACGCCGGTCAAGCACGTGGTCACCACCGGCCTGGGCGACCTGCTCGGCGCCAAGGGCGCGATCGTCAACTTCGTGCTGAAGTACGTCAAGAAGATGGTGCCCAACTACCACATCAAGGGCGCCGTCCGCTTCAGGCAGGCGCTCAAGCTGGGCAGCCGCCACGCGCTTCCGAAGGTCGAGATCGACCACGACGACATCGCTTTCCTGCAGTACACCGGCGGTACCACCGGCGTGGCCAAGGGCGCGATGCTGACCAACCGCAACCTGATCGCCAACATGCAGCAGGCGTCGGCGTGGCTGTCCACCTCGGGCATCGAGCCGGGCAAGGAAGTGATCATCACTGCCCTGCCGCTGTACCACATCTTCGCGTTGACCGCGAACGGCCTGGTCTTCATGAAGTTCGGTGGCTGCAACCACCTGATCACCAACCCGCGCGACATGAAGGGCTTCGTCAAGGAGCTCAAGGGCACCCGCTTCACCGCCATCACCGGCGTCAACACGCTGTTCAACGGCCTGCTCAACACGCCCGGCTTCGACGAGATCGACTTCTCTTCGGTCAAGTTCACCCTCGGCGGCGGCATGGCGGTACAACGTGCCGTGGCCGAACGCTGGAAGAAGGTCACCGGGGTGACCCTGGTCGAAGCCTATGGCCTGACCGAGACCTCGCCGGCGGCCTGCATCAACCCGCTCACCCTGCCCGAGTACAACGGCGCCATCGGGCTGCCGATCCCGTCCACCGATGCGTGCATCAAGGACGACAACGGCAACATCCTGGCGCTGGGCGAAGTGGGCGAGCTGTGCATCAAGGGCCCGCAGGTGATGAAGGGCTACTGGCAGCGCCCGGAGGAAACCGCCACCGCCATCGACGCCGACGGCTGGCTGCACACCGGCGACATGGCGAAGATGGACGAGCAGGGCTTCTTCTATATCGTCGACCGCAAGAAGGACATGATCCTGGTGTCCGGCTTCAACGTGTACCCGAACGAGGTCGAGGACGTCATCGCGATGATGCCCGGCGTGTTGGAAGTGGCTGCGGTCGGTGTCCCGGACGAGAAGTCCGGCGAGGTCGTGAAGGTCGTGATCGTGAAGAAGGACCCGAACCTGACCGCGGAAATGGTCAAGGAACATGCCCGGGCCAACCTGACCGGTTACAAGCACCCCAGAATCGTAGAATTCCGAAAGGAGCTGCCGAAGACCAACGTCGGCAAGATTCTCCGTCGCGAGCTGCGTGATACGCCCGCCCAGTAAGGGTTTCCGGGCGGCACGACAGTACAGGGGACCCCGCCGGAGACGGCGGGGTCTTTTTATTGCCGGAACATGGCCGGCCCGGCGCTTGCGGGCGGTTCACGACGGGTGCATAGAATCAGTCGCCGCCGCATGTTCAGCTCGCCCCCTCACTCCTCTCCGTCCGCTCTGCGGTTGGCCGGACGGTCACACGGAGAACTCCCATGTCTGCAGTACGCCCCATCATTACCCGTCCCTCGCAGCACCCTACCCTGCGTATCACCGAAGAACCCGAGCGGGATGTTTACTGGATCCATATGCACGCCAACCTGGTCAACCAGCCAGGCCGGCCGTGCTTCGCCTCACGCCTGGTCGATGACATCGTCGACTACCAGCGCGAACTGGGCGATCGCCTCAGCGCCTCGCACACTCTGTCACCCCATGTCGTACTTGCCTCGGACAGCGACGTGTTCAACCTGGGCGGCGATCTCGAACTGTTCTGCCGCCTGATCCGCGAGGGCGACCGCGCCCGCCTGCTCGACTATGCCCAGCGCTGCGTGCGCGGCGTGCATGCCTTCCATGCCGGCCTGGGCACCCGTGCCCACAGCATCGCCCTGGTCCAGGGCAATGCACTGGGGGGCGGCTTCGAGGCCGCACTGAGCTGCCACACCATCGTCGCCGAGGAAGGCGTGTTGATGGGCCTGCCGGAGGTGCTGTTCGACCTGTTCCCCGGCATGGGCGCCTACTCCTTCCTGTGCCAGCGGATCAGTCCGCGGCTGGCGGAGAAGATCATGCTGGAAGGCAACCTCTACACCGCCAGCCAGCTGAAGGAAATGGGCCTGGTCGACATCGTGGTGCCGGTGGGCGAAGGTGTTGCCGCAGTCGAACAGGTGATCAAGGAAAGCCGACGCATCCCGCACGCCTGGGCGGCGATGCGTGAGGTCAACGAGATCGCCACCATGGTGCCGCTGCATGAAATGATGCGGATCACCGAGATCTGGGTAGACACTGCGATGCAGCTCGGCGAGAAGTCCCTGCGCACCATGGATCGGCTGGTACGGGCGCAGGCCCGACGCAATGGCGACCCGGCCTGATCGTCTGGCGGGTCAGGACGGGCTGCGCTCGCTGTCGTCGCGGTGCGGTGCCCCCGCACTACGGGCAGCCAACGCATTCCTGCCATTGCGCAGAGCGGTCGCCAGGTTGCTGAGGCGGGAGCTCCATTCACCCTTCAGCTGCCAGTCCGCCATGCGCATGATTTCGCCACTGGAGGCGGCAACCTGGACAAGCCCCAGGTTGCTTGCCACGCCGCGCAGCGCGTGGGCGTGCTCGCGGAGATCCTCCCAGGCCTGGCGCTCGCCGCAGCCTTGGAGCTGGCCCATGCTCGCGTCGACGTCCGCCAGGCACTGGTCGATGAACTTGCGTTCGAAGCCATCGCCCATGCCCAGCGACGCCAACTCGTCCAGGACCGCGGTATCGAGCACGCCATCGCCGACCGGCAATGCAGGCACCGACTGGATGCCGGGTTCTGAGCGGGTGTTGGCGGCGACATCGGCCAGCACTTCCAGCAGGCGGGTGGCCACCACGGGCTTGGCAAGGAAGGCGCGGGCGCCGGCCTGCTCGCAACGCAGGATGGACTCGGGGGTGACGTCTGCGCTCAGCACCATGACCGGAACGTAAGGCATGCCGCTGGCCTGCATCACCCGCAACTGCTTGAGCAGATCCAGTCCGCTCATGCCGGGCATGTGCAGGTCGACGATCGCTGCGTCGTAACTGGCCTGCTCCAGCGCATCGAGCACTTCGGCGCCGCCGTTGACGCAGGTGACCTTGTGGCCGGCCTTCTCCAGCAGCCGCTGCAGCACCATGCGGTTGGCCTCGTGGTCGTCGGCGACCAGAACCCGCAGGCTCCGCACCCGTGCGCGATGGCGCAGGAAGGGATTGGAAAACGCGATGACATTGCCGGCTTCAGCCACCTCGGACGGAACCGCCGGGGCTGATGAGGTGTCTGCGACGTCCAGCGTGATCTCGACCCAGAACACGCTGCCGCGCGGGCTGTTCGGCGCATAGCCGACCTGCCCGCCCATCGACTCGACCAGGCCCTTGGCAATGGCGGTGCCCAGTCCGGTGCCTTCATGGCGACGGGCCAGGCCGACATCGCCCTGCTCGAACGCATTGAACAGGCGTCCGCGCAACGCCACCGGCACGCCGATGCCGGTATCGACGATCTCGAACCGCAGGCGCATCCGCTCGCTGCCCAGCGCATCGGGGCTGGACACGCGCAGATGCACGTAGCCACTGTCGGTGAACTTGACCGCGTTGCCCATCAGGTTCAGCAGGATCTGCTGCAGATGCCCGGCATCCCCGAGCAGGCGCGGCGGCACGTTGTCGTCCACCTGCACGCGATAATCCAGCGATTTGGAGCGGGTCTGCGGGGTCAGGATCAGGTTGATCGCCTGCAGCACGTCGGCCAGCGCGAACTCGTGCCACTCCACGCGCACCTTGCCAGCTTCGATCGCGGAGATGTCCAGCACCTCTTCCACCAGCGCCAGCAGGCTGCGGGTCGAGGCCTGGATGGTGTTCAGGCACTCGCGCTGTTCGTCGTCCAGGCGGGTGGTGGCCAGCACTTCGGTCATGCCGGCCAGCCCGTTCAACGGCGTGCGGAACTCATGGCTCATGTTGGCCAGGAAGCGGCTCTTGGCTTCGTTGGCCTGGCGCGCCTCGGCCACCGCCCGGGTCAAGGCATGCAGCAGCGAATCGAAGTACAGCGGAATCGCGCCCAGGCCCAGCAGCAGGCCCCAGCCCAGATAATCGTGGCCGCGCCAGTACGGCGACAGCATCACCGTGCACAGGAAGGCCAGGCAGCCCATGGCCGTGGCCACGCGCAGGTAGGTGCTGCCGTAGCGCATGCCGTTGCCGATCGTCACCCACAGCATCACCGCATACAGCGGTGCGGCCGGCTCGCCCTGGATGGTCATGATCCAGGCCATGCAGGTGTAATCGGTCAGCATGCCGATCACGCGGCGCACATGCGACACGCCCGGATTGACCAGGATCGCGGTCAGCAGGCCGGCGGAAATGGTCAGCTCGAAGGCGAGGATCAGCCACGTCGCCGTCAGCGCCTCACCGCCGCCGCTCAGCGAGCGCCAGCCGAGATAGCTGATGAACAGTGCCGTGATGATGATGCGGATCAGGTTCTGCGCGTGCTCGCTGTCCTCGCGCCCGGACAGGCGCTGCTTGAAGCGGGCCAACAGCGAGCGCTTGTCGGATCCAGCGGCGGGCGTCGTATCCATGGTCGGATGTCGCATCCTTCGGCGCAGCAGGGAGGAGCAGCACAACGGTACTGCCAGCAACCCCAACCACAGGGAAATGGCCAGCCCCAGGTTGGCCTGCCAATAGGGAGTCAACAGCACGGTAGTGCCGAAACTGACCATCGCCAGCACAATGGCAGCGGTCAGGTAACGCGGCCCGAAACGCAGGCCGTTGCCCACCGTGACCCACATCACCACCGCATACACCCACGCCAGCGGCTCACCCATCTGGATCATGCCGATCGCGATCAGGCCGTAATCGGCCAGCATCCCGGCCACCCGCCGCGGGTCCGAGCGCTGCGGCTTCCACAGCAACCAGCCGAACAACAGCAGCGACAGGCCCAGCCCGGTCAACGCCGTTGCCAGCGCGCCCTGGTACCGATCCAGCCGGTGCAGGCGGGCGCCGGACAACAGAACATAGACCAGGATCAGCGAGATCAGCACCACCCGCACGATCGCCTGGCCATGTTCCGAATCCGGACGCTGCGCCAGCCGACGCCTCACGCGTGCGAACAGGTCCTGCATGTCACCCACCCGGTCGCGTCGATGCCGTCGAGTGCTGGGCGCAGATATCCATCAACTGCTGGTGGCCGCGCATCAGCGCATCCACGCAACGCGGATCGAACAGTCGCCCACGCTGGGCGTACAGATAAGCCAGAGTGGCTTCCATGGTCCATGCTTCCTTGTACGGACGGGGCGAGATCAGCGCATCGAAGACGTCGGCGACAGCAACGATCCGCGCTTCCAGCGGAATCGCTTCGCCGACCAGGCCGTCGGGATAGCCGCTGCCGTCGTAACGTTCGTGATGGCGCAGCGCGATGAGCGCGCCCACCTGGATGAAACGGTTCTGGCTGCCACTGAGCAACTCGTGGCCGATGCGTGGGTGCCGGCGCATGATCGCCAGCTCCTCGTCATTGAGCTTGCCCTGCTTGAGCAGCACCGCGTCGGGAATGGCGATCTTGCCCATGTCATGCAGCGGCGCCGCCATCTCGATCAGGCGCACGTCGTCTTCGGGCAGGCCAAGCTGCTCGGCGATCAGCCCCGCAACCCGCGCCATGCGTTCGAGATAGGCACTGGTGCCGGCATCACGGAACTCGATCGCCCGCGCCAATCGCGACAGGGTCTCGCGTTCGCGTTCCTCGACCTCGTGCATGCTGGCCAGCAGGCGCTGCTCCAGCGACAACGCACGTTGCTTCACGTTCTCGGTCTGCTGGCGCAGTTGCAGCAGGTTGTAGCAGCGCGCGCGCAGTTCGCGCGGGCGGATCGGCTTGACCAGGAAGTCGATGACCCCCGCTTCCAGCGCCGCCTGGCGGATCGGCTCGTCGCCGACCACGGTGATCAGGATCACCGGGATATCGCGGTGCTTGGGCAGGCGCCGGAATCGACGGGCGAACTCCAGCCCGTCCATCTCCGGCATGCGGTAATCGAGCAGCAGCAGGTCGACCGGGTGCGCCTCGCACCAGGCCAATGCGGTCAGCGGATCACCGAAGTCATACACGCTCAGTTCCGGCGCGATGTCTTCGATGACGTGACGCAGCATCGTCCGCGCGGACGTCTGGTCGTCAACAATGACGATGTTCAACGCGTACTCCGCCTGGTTTCTCGACCATGCTGGATCATCAGCAGGCGAGGATACCCTGCTGCTGCGAACGCTCGCACCCTGCATCGGCCCGACTCCCGTGTCATGCGTCCCGGTTCATGATCGTCATCACATTGTGAAGCGGACTCTCCACAATGCGCACTCCCCCTGGCGCCGATCAAGCCATAACAGACGTCAAGGTAGTGCATTAACGATACGCCGAGCGCGGGAGGCGTCAATCGCGCCGTCTCATTTCGCGACGGCGCGCACAAACGGGAGTCAAAAAGACGACTTACTGCTCCGGACGCATGTACGGGAACAGCAGCACGTCACGGATCGAGCTGCTGCCGGTCAGCAGCATCACCAGGCGATCAACGCCGATGCCGAGGCCGCCGGTCGGGGCCATGCCGTACTCCAGCGCACGGATGTAGTCGGCGTCGTAATGCATCGCCTCGTCGTCGCCGCCTTCCTTCGCGGCCACCTGGGCCTGGAAACGCTGGGCCTGGTCTTCCGGGTCGTTCAGTTCGGAGAAGCCGTTGGCCAGCTCCTTGCCGTTGACGAACAGCTCGAAGCGATCCGTGTAGCCCGGGTCGTTGTCATTGGCACGGGCCAGCGGCGAGACCTCGACCGGATGGTCGGTGATGAAGGTCGGCTGGATCAGGGTGTGCTCGACCGTGGCCTCGAAGATCTCCAGCAACAGCTTGCCCCAGCCGTAGGACGGCTTGACGCGGATGTTCAAGCGCTCGCAATGGCGCAGCAGCGCATCGCGGTCAGTGCAATCAGCGGCCGAGATTTCCGGGTTGTGGTGGCGCACTGCCTCATCCATGCGCCAGCGGCGGAACGCCGGGCCCAGGTCGATCTTCGCGCCGTCCCATTCCACTTCGGTGCCACCGTTCACGGCCTTGGCCACATCACGGATCACACCCTCGGTCAGGTCCATGATTTCGTTGTACGTGGCATAGGCCTCGTACAGTTCCATCATGGTGAATTCCGGATTGTGGCGGGTGCTGACGCCTTCATTGCGGAAGTTGCGGTTGATCTCGTACACACGCTCCAGGCCACCCACGGTCAGGCGCTTGAGGTACAGCTCCGGCGCCACGCGCAGGTACAGGTCCAGGTCCAGCGCGTTGTGATGGGTGGTGAACGGCTTGGCCGCCGCGCCGCCGGGGATGTAATGCATCATCGGCGTCTCGACTTCCAGGAAGTCGCGGTTGTCCAGCCACGCGCGCATGGCGCGGATGATCTTCGAGCGCTTGATGAACACTGCGCGCGATTCCGGGGTCACGATCAGGTCGACGTAACGCTGGCGGTAGCGCTGCTCGACGTCGGCCAGGCCGTGCCACTTGTCCGGCAGCGGGCGCAGCGACTTGGTCAGCAGGCGGATCGACTCGGCCTTGACCGACAGTTCGCCGGTCTTGGTACGGGTCAGGCCGCCTTCGACGGCGATGATGTCGCCCACGTCCCAGCCCTTGAAGGCCGTGTAGGCATCGCCCAGCACCGCGCCCTGCAGGAACAGCTGGATGCGGCCGGACTCGTCCTGGATCTGCGCGAAGCTGGCCTTGCCCATGATGCGCTTGGCCATCAGGCGGCCGGCCATCTTCACCTGGCGGCCGTTGCCTTCCAGCGCCTCGGCGGTCCAGGCCTCGGCATCGGCGAATTCTTCCTGCAGGCGGCCGGCGAAGTCCTCGCGACGGAAGTCGTTCGGGTACGCGATGCCCTGCCCACGCAGCGTTTTGAGTTTCTCGCGGCGCTCGGCGATCAACTTGTTTTCGTCAACGGGGGGGGTATCGGTAGCTTCGCTCATGGATCTGCGGGAATCGTGTAGTGAGGGGGGATGTTGCACCCGGCACAGCCGGTTGCCCAGCATACCAAAACCGCCCTGCCCCGGCCTTGGGCCGGGCCCGCCCAGATGGCCGCCAACCTTGGTTGGCGGTCCGTGTGTCGACCAAGGTCGACACCTACCGGATTCCGGGGAACCGATGCCCCGGTAGTCGCCAACCTTGGTTGGCGCTCGTCCCGGCGTCAACCGTTCCCAGGGAACGCCTGCCGCAACTCGTCCACCAGCACCCGCTGGTTCTCCGAATAGTCCACCGGCACCGACACCAGGTGCACCCCGCCCTCGTTGAAGGCCGCCTCCAGCGTCGGGATGAACTGCTCGATGGCGGTCACCTCGTGGCCCTTGCAGCCGTAGGCTTCCGCGTACTTCACGAAATCCGGGTTGCTGAAGGTCATGCCGTAGTCGGTGAAGCCATCTACCGCCTGCTTCCAGCGGATCATGCCGTAGGCGCCGTCGTTGAGGATCAGCACCACCAGGTTCAGGCCCAGCCGACGCGCGGTCTCCAGCTCCTGGCTGTTCATCATGAACCCGCCATCGCCGCACACCGCCAGCACCCGCCGCTGCGGGTACAGGATCGAAGCCATGATCGCCGACGGCAGGCCCGCGCCCATGGTCGCCAACGCATTGTCCAGCAGCAGCGTATTGGCCACCTGGGTGCGGTAATTGCGCGCGAACCAGATCTTGTACATGCCGTTGTCCAGCGCCACGATGCCGTCCGGCGGCATCACCTGGCGCACGTCGTGCACCAGCCGCTGAGGCGTGAATCCAGCCTCCTCGGCTCGGTCAGCCAGATGTTCCAGAATGGTCGCGCGCAGCGGCAGCAGCGCGTCAGCATCCGGCACCGCGCCTTCGATACGATCGGCCAACTGGGTCAGCGAACGACCGATGTCACCGATCACTTCCACCTGCGGGAAGTACACCTGCTCCACGGCCGCCTGCGAGTAGCCGATATGGATCACGGTCGGCCCACCCGGGCGCATCACGAACGGCGGCTTCTCGGTGACCTCGTGGCCGATGGTCACGATCACGTCGGCCTGGTCGATAGCCATGTGCACGTAATCGCGCTCGGTCAGCGCCGCGGTGCCCATGTACAGGCCCGAACCACCGGCCACCGCGCCCTTGCCCATCTGCGTGGTGAAGAACGGAATGCCGGCGCGCAACACGAACGCCGACAGCGCTTCGCTGGACTGCGGCCGCGACGCCGCCGAGGCGATCATCAGCAGGGGGCGCTTGGCGTTGCGGATGATCTCCGCCGCCCGATCCAGCGCCTCCGGACTGGCAATGGGACGATCCACCGCGTGCGGCGGAATCAGCGCCACGCCCTCGACCTCATCGGCCGCGATATCTTCGGGCAGCTCCAGCAGCACCGGGCCCGGGCGCTCTTCCTGGGCGACACGGAACGCCTCGCGGACGATGGTCGGGATGGTGCGCGCCGAGACGATCTGACGCGCCAGCTTGGTCAGCGGCTTCATCGTGCTGACGATGTCGACGATCTGGAAGCGCGCCTGCTTGCTGGCGACGATGCCCTTCTGCCCGGTGATCATGATGACCGGCCATGCGCCAAGCAGCGCATACGCGGCGCCGGTCGTGAAATTCAGCGCGCCGGGGCCGAGCGTGGCCAGGCACACGCCCGGCTTGCCGGTCAGGCGGCCATAGGTGGCCGCCATGAACACCGCCGCCTGCTCGTGACGGGTGATGACCAGCTCGATGCTGGAATGGCGCAGCGACTCGACCACGTCGAGATTTTCTTCGCCGGGAATGCCGAAAATGCGCTCGACGCCTTCGTTCTCAAGTGCGGCGACAAGCAGATCTGAACCCTTGGACATTGGAATGCCGTCCTTTTCGCTGGACTGATGGTGGATCGTTGCAGGGAGGATGGAAGCTGCGCGTCAACGCTTGTCGAACCACACCGTCTGCGCGTTGACGAATTCGCGGATGCCGAAGTGCGAGAGCTCACGGCCGAAGCCGCTCTTCTTCACGCCGCCGATCGGCACGCGCGGATCGGACGCAGAGAAGCCGTTGACGAATACACCGCCGGTCTGCAGCCGGCGCGCCAGCTGCATCGCACGGGCGCGGTCGCCGCTCCACAGGTTGCCGCTGAGGCCGAACTCGCTCTGGTTGGCCAGTTCCACCGCATGGTCGGCGTCGCGGGCGCGGCTGATCGAGGCCACCGGCCCGAACGTTTCGGTATCGAAGGCCTGCATGCCCGGCTCAACCCCGGCCAGCACGGTGGGTGCATAGAACGCACCCGGACGATCCAGCTGGTGCCCGCCGACCAGCAGCTGCGCACCGGCGTCGACCGAAGCGCGTACCTGCGCGTCGAGCTGCTCCAGCAGATCCTGGCGCGCCATCGGGCCGATGCGGTTTGCCGGGTCACGGCCGTCGCCAATGGTCAGTGCCTGCACCTTCTGGCAGAACTGCGCCACGAAACGATCGTAGACTGCGTCTTCGACGATGATGCGCTTGCCGGCGATGCAGACCTGCCCGGTGTTCTGGAAGCGCGAGGCCACCGCCGCATCGACGGCCGCATCAAGATCGGCATCGGCCAGGACGATGAACGGATCGGAACCGCCCAGTTCCAGCACCACCTTCTTCAGCGCCTGCCCGGCCTGGGCAGCAATGCTGCGACCGGCGGCCACACTGCCGGTCAGGGTCACCGCCGCGATGCGGTCATCGGCGATCGCGCGGCTGGTGCCCTCGCGGCTGATGTTGGCCGCGATGAAGGTGCCCTCCGGCAAGCCGGCATCGCGCCAGGCGGCGTCGAGCAGCTGCGCGGTACCGACGATGTTCTCGGCCGGCTTCAGCAGGAAGCCGTTGCCGCCCATCAGGATCGGCACCGCCGCGCGCATCACCTGCCAGTACGGGAAGTTCCACGGCATGATGCCCAGCACCACGCCCAGCGGCAGGTAGGACACGTAAGCCTTGTCGTCGGGCACCTGGGTCGGTTCGTCGCGCAGGAACTGCGCACCGTTGTCGGCGTACCAGTCGCACAGCACGGCACACTTCTCGATTTCGGCCAGCGCTTCGGCCTGGACCTTGCCCATTTCGGCGGTAGCCAGCGCGGCCAGCTTTTCACGGTCACGGCGTAGCACCGCGGCCATCGCACGCAGTACGTCTGCGCGCTGTTCGAGGCTCTTGACGCTCCAGGCCGCAAAGCCGACTTGGCCGCGATCCAGGATTGTTTCCAGCTCGGCGTCGGTGGCGAAGGGATGGCTGGCGATCTGCTGGCCGGTGGCCGGATCGCGGGAAATGGCGGTGGTGGGGGCAGCGGACATGCAGGGCTCCTGGTGTCTCGACAACGGGCGGTGGCCCGTCTCCTGCACAGGAATGTGGACCCGAATGGCGGAGGCAACAAGGCGTCTGCTTATCCTGTGACCTGCACTTACCTGCCTGAATGGGGTTATCGGCAGGGCTGCGCCCTGCACCCGCTACGATCCAGAGCAACAGCAACAGCAACAGCAGAAGCTGGTTTCCTGAGGGATGGCGGGGTGGGTCCGGTTGCGGGAGACGCCGTAAACCCTTCCATGGGGGCTTGGCCGCGGCATCCATGCCGCGGACACTCCCGCAACCGGACCCATCCCACCTTCGACAATTTCCCGCGATCTGTCGGGACGGCGCTGTGCGTTGCTGTTGGTGGGTGTCGACCTTGGTCGACACAGTAGACCCACGCCATGCGTGGATGACTCATTCGATATCTGAGAGAAAAATCGTGTCGACCAAGGTCGACACCTACCAACAGCCGCGCGGAACAAAGCCGCAGTTGCCAACAACCGCGCGAAATTTGTCTGAGGCGGGGCGGTGTGGGTTGGCAGGACCGTTGGCGCCATGGATGGCGCCATCGAGCCCCCATGGACGGGTTTACGGCGTGTCCTGTCAACCCACACCACCCCGCCATCCCTCGGATAGTCCGCTGTTGCTGTTGCCGTTGCTGTCGCTTCGGTCTCTGCGGGTGCAGGGCGCAGCCCTGCCGAACACCCCCTACTTCCGCGGCAGGTAGGTCACCAGGGAAAGGTCATGCCGGCTCTCCGGCACCAGCGCCACGTACTGCAGGTCCAGCAACCCGCGCGTGGGGTGGTTCAGCTTCTTCGCACCTTCATCGAACCGGCGCACGTCGTGCTCCGGCCACCACTGGCGGAACTCCTCGCTGTGCGCCGAGATGTCCTCGACCAGCGCCAGGAACGGGGCCTTGTCCGGCGCCTGCGCCATCGCCGCGCGGAAGCCTGCCAGCAGGCCGCGGGTCATTTCTTCCCAGTTGAGGATCAGCGTGCGGTACGGCGGGTACAGGAACATCAGCCGCAGCGTGTTGCGCTCATGCGGTGCCAGCTGGCTGTAGTCCACGAACAGCTCGGCGATGGCCGGGTTCCAGGCCAGGATGTCGAAGCGGGTGTTGCGCACGTACGCCGGGATCGGCTGCATCGCCTCCACCAGCTGGCGCAGGCCGTCGGTCACGCTCTCGTCCGGTGATTCCAGCGGCACGCCGTAGCCGGACAGCGCGAATGCATAGGCGCGTTCGTCGTCGCTCATGCGCAGCACCTGTGCCAGGCGCTCGAGCACTTCGGGCGAGGCACGCACTTCGCGGCCCTGCTCGATCCAGGTGTACCAGCTCACGCTGACCCCGATCGCCAGCGCCACTTCCTCGCGCTTCAGGCCCGGGGTGCGCCGCCGCCCGGCCGGCAGGCCGAGCGTGGCGGGGTCGACACGGGCGCGGCAGGCCTTGAGGAAGCCGCCGAGTTCCTTGCGTTCACTTTCGCTGCGCATCATCGCTACCGCCGTACCCGTTGTAGCGTCGAGCCATGCTCGACGCATCTGCTACTGCGCCAACAGCAGCCGAGCATGGGCTCGGCTCTACCGGAAGCGTGATCAGCCACCCTCGGCGTTGCGCACGAGGGTGACGATATCCGCGCAGGCGCGCCGATCAGGCATCGACGCGCTTGGAGCCCACGGCCAGGCCGGCCTTCAGGCTGGCCTCGACGAACTCGTCCAGGTCGCCGTCCAGCACCTTCTGCGTATCCGAACGCTCGATGCCGGTGCGCAGGTCCTTGATACGGCTCTGGTCGAGCACGTAATTGCGGATCTGGCTGCCCCAGCCGATGTCGGACTTGGTCGCTTCCACGGCGTCCTTTTCGGCGTTGCGCTTCTGGATCTCCAGCTCGTACAGCTTGGCGGCCAGCATCTTCATCGCGTTGTCGCGGTTCTGGTGCTGGCTGCGGCCGGTCTGGCAGGCCACGACGATGTTGGTCGGGATGTGGGTGATGCGCACCGCCGACTCGGTCTTGTTGACGTGCTGGCCACCGGCACCCGACGAACGGTACACGTCGGTACGCAGGTCGGCCGGATTGATGGTGATGTCGATGTTGTCATCGATTTCCGGCGACACGAACACCGAGGTGAAGCTGGTGTGGCGGCGGTTGTCCGAGTCGAACGGCGACTTGCGCACCAGGCGGTGCACGCCGGTCTCGGTCTTCAGCCAGCCATAGGCGTAGTCGCCTTCCACGCGCAGCGTCGCCGACTTGATGCCAGCGACGTCGCCGCCGGAGACTTCCATCAGCTCGGTCTTCCAGCCGCGCGATTCACACCAGCGCAGGTACATGCGCAGCAGGATCTCGGCCCAGTCCTGGGCTTCGGTGCCACCGGCACCGGCCTGGATGTCGACGAACGCAGCGGCATTGTCCATCTCGCCGGAGAACATGCGCTGGAACTCCAGCTTCTCCACGTGCGCCTGGTGCTTGTCCAGGTCGGCGACCACCGCCAGTGCGGTGTCCTCGTCCTGCTCGGACTCGGCCAGTTCGAGCAGTTCGGTGGCGTCGTTCAGGCCATCCAGCACCGAGGCGATGCCGCCCACGGTCTTTTCCAGGCTGGAACGCTCGCGGCCCAGGTTCTGGGCGTACTCGGCGTTGTTCCAGACATCGGGGCTTTCCAGCTCCCGCGTTACTTCTTCAAGACGCTCTTTCTTGGCGTCGTAGTCAAAGATACCCCCGAAGCGACAGCACGCGATCGGTCAGATCGGTGATGCGCTGGCGGACAGGATTCAGTTCGATCATGTCGGCGGTTATGCATTCAAAAGATGACTGTTCAGGATAGCGCCAAGCCATTGATCCAGCAAGCGTTACCTGGCCGCGCCAGGCATTTCCCCCACAACAACCCCCACACCCCTTGGGCGCTGTGAAGCAGACCTCCGGCCTCCGGGTGGGACCCTCATCCGTCTGCGCCCCACTCTATCAGAGCGACTGCTGCCGCAACCTCTGCCCCAATGCCAGGGCCGCGAAATCCCGCCCTAGCCGCGGCTGAGCGGAGCCTTCGAATTTGAAACAAGCGCCACCTTCGTGACGCGGCGCCTGACCTCGCCGTCAGTGCCAACTAGCACCCTTGGGGAGGGACTCTGGGTCATCCACCATCAGGAGATAATCGGGCGCAGGATGCCGCTGGGGATCCAGTCCTGCCCGATAGGCCTGAATCACGTAGGGGACCAACGGGACCTCCACTTCAAACCGGAGCCCTGCGGTGCCCTGCATGTATTCCTCGCGAACCATCTCCCGCTGAGCGGAACTGAGCTGCGGATGCGCGATGAGCCGAACGGCCACCTTGGTGGCCCACTGGACGTCCTCATCCTTCCCAGGTAGGTCCTGAACGTCCACGGTTTCGACCTCGGTGATTCGGCCCAGATTGAAATCACGGAATTGACTCGCCTTGGTGCACCAAGCACGCACATGCCAACGCGGCCCGGCTTTGATGAGCGTGTGCGGCCGAATGGTTCGCCGGTGAGCGGCGGGCTGACTCATCGAACGGTAGGTGATGCCGACCACACCGCCGCTACGGATGGCTGCGTGTATTCGCGCATGATCTGAGTAGCTGATACGCGTCCCGTCGACGCCCACCAACGAACTGGGAACCCCCGCCAAGAGGTGGGCGTCCGCTGTTGCGCCAATCAGCCGCTCGTACTCACTGAAGAGGCCCACCGTGAGGTCGGGCCTCATTCGCCGGGCACGGTCATAGGCCTTGGCATTAGGGACGGGCACGCAGGCGTGCGGGTACCGCAACCTGAATGCGGCAATGTCCCGGCTTGCAAGGGTTTCGTGGACGTCGAACAACTGCAAGAGGCGAGCGCGACTGACCCGCCCTTCCCAGAGGAGTAAAAGTTCGATCGCTCGCAAGCGCTCTTCCGACTGGATGGTTCTCTGGGCCATAGATCGCTCTGCTTTGACATAGACAATAGCACGGCGCTATTAATAGCACCATGCTATGCCCAACCAGCAAGGATGCGCGCGTGGAGAGTTCTGAGGCCGTACCCCTGTTCGACCGCCTGAACCCCGGCCTGTTCCGGCTGCTGGGCATGCCCAACGGGCAGCGCTATTGGGCGGTCATCTGCCGCCTCATGGCTGAACTGTGGGGCGACGGCGGCCTCTCTCCCGGCGAAGACGTCCAGAAAACGGCCGTGGTTCGAGCCATTGAATCCTACCTGGCCGCTGATGACCCTTGGGACGGGGACCTGGAAACCAACATTACGATTCGGGCAAACGAGATCGCCAACAAGCTGGTGGAAACGTCTTGGCTGTCCGAGCGTCGCCGTGGTGCGGTGAAGATGCTGACCGTCCGACCCGTGATCGCCCAGTTCTTCAGCGTCTTGTGCGACTTCGCGACGCAGGAGCCTGAGTTCCTCGGTAGCAAGTTCCGGTCGATTCTTCTGAATCTGAAAGCCGTCTACAGCGGGGAAGCCGGTGGTGAGCAATTCGTGGAGGCCGCGCGGCAGGCCAAACAGTGCATGGCGCACATCGTCCACACGGCCTGCAAAGTCCAGGACCTCATGGAAGAACTGCTTCGCCGATCAACGGCCAGGGAGTTCGTCAAGGGCTTCTTCGAGGAATACGTGCAGGGCCTCTTTATCGCCGATTACAGTGAGCTGAGGACCAAGGATCACCCCCTTCAGTACCGTACGCTGATCGTCAGCCTCACCCACCAGATGCGTCACGAGGAACAACGCCGGTCTTCGCTGCTTGCGTGGTACACCGAGAAGCGTGCGGGGGGAGACAGCGCCCGAGCTGAAACGCTCTTCGAGCGCGACAGCCTTCAACTGCTGCGGCTGAGCGAGGTACACGAGCAACTGCGCCGCGTCGATGAAGAGATCCGGATCGCCAATCAGCAGGGACTCGTGCTGATGGCCTACAGCATGCGAGCCCCGCGCAACTTCGACAAACTCATCGCGCGCTCGCTTTCGGCCGTGGAGCACATGCGCGAAGGCGACATTGGGCTTCCAGCCGCCAGCGGCGCGCGCCACGCCTCCGAGTGGGGCCTGGCCAAGCCCCGCCTGTTCGTCAAATCCCAGGTCGCCACGGGTGTCCGTCGCAGGACCCCTACCCTGGAGGAGCTGGCGTTGGAATCGCTCCGTCGCAAGATGGCCGAGGTCCGAATGGTGAAGCCCATGCAGCTCATCCACTATATCGCCCGGCACCTGAAGGGCCGCAGCGAAATCAGCTGCCAAGAACTGACCATCGAGTCCATCAACGATCTGTGCTGCTATCAGCGCCTGCTGTTGATTGCCTCTCGAAGCGAATGTCCCCCCGAGATGCGGAGGGACGACCCGTTGCTGAAACTTCCAGGCGTGCGCGTAGGGTTCGACCCGGACTCCAGCACCCGCAATGCCTACATGGAACATCGAACCTTCAGGATTCAGAGGGAGCGTGCGTGATGGTCAATTGGGAGAGATTGGCTGAGCAGAACCCGCTGTACGTCGCCGATGATCTTCGGCGTGCGGGCTACCGCCTGGTCATGGAACAAGTGATCTACGGATCAGACTTGCGCAGCCGGACGACCTACGAAATCTTGGTCAAGTTCCTGGCAAGCTACCGCGAGCTGCTCGGTAGCTTGGGAATGACGGTGATCCACAATCCCCACATGTCCTATGTGGTGGCCGTCCCCAACCCATACGTGGCGGAAAAGATGCGATTGTCCGAGACCCGCTTGGCGTTGGTTCTGCGCAGCCTCTACAACGACAAGATGTATGCCACCGAGATCATCGCCGGCGAGGCGCACGTGACGATCCATGATCTGGAGACGGCCTACAAGGATCTGATGGGGAAAGAGCTTCCGGACACCGCGCAGCTGCGAGAGACCTTGGCGGCCTTGAAGCGCTACGGCCTGCTTCGCTTGGAAGACGCTCATGACGAGCAGCCGTTCACGGTCATCGTCAGGCCCGGCATCGTTGACGTCCTCGGCGAGACCGCCCTGCTTCAGCTGGCCGCACATGCTCCGACGAGCACTGACGAGGAGGAAGAGAACGCATGAAGAAGCTCGTCATGATCAGCATGGTCCAGTACTTCCTCTACGAGAGGACGGACCTGGAGATCGGCCATAACACGGCCTTCCTTGGCCCCAACGGAACCGGCAAGACCGCGCTGCTGGACGCCTTCCAGATCGTGATTCTGGCTGCCGATGGCAACCGCACCCACTACAACGCCTCGGGCGAAGGCAAGCGGAGGGCGCGCACGCTACGCGACTACTGCCTGGGCGTCTATGGCCAGACCGACGACAAGCGCTATCGGAATGCGGCGAACACCTACATCAACCTGGTGTTCCGTGATCAGAAGACCAACTATCCGGTCACGATCGGAGCATCGTTCTCCGCCGACGAGACCAGTCCCGAGGCCACCCTCAACGGCCTCTATGTGCTCCCGGGCGTCGCCCTCACCAGCAAGATGCACGTTGAGGTACAGGATGGAAAGGAAGTCACCATCCCGTGGCGCCGGTTCCAGCACATCATCGCCGACGAGTGCCGGGCCGTCGGGACGACGGCGGAGATCACCAAGAATCGCCAGACCTTCCTGCGGCACGTGTTTGTGGGCAACCTGGCATCGCCCGGCGAGCGCCCCAACACGAAATCCATCCAGACCTCGTTTGCCCGGTCGCTGAAGCTCAACCAGGACGTCGCCGACCTCAACGAGGTGCTACGCGACAACCTGGTCGAGGAGCACATCACCGACGTCGCCCTGTTCAAGGCCCGCCTTCTTCAGTTCCGCGATCTGCGCGAGCTGGTACGCGTCGTCCAGGAGCGGATCGAGCGCGTCAGCGGGATCGCCGCCAAGTACAGTTTGGTGCTTCGCGAGCGTACGGCCGCCACGAACGTTCAGGCCCTCGAGGCTGTCTATGAGACCGAACGGGTGGCTGAGAACCTCTCGGCTACCCAGGACAAGGTCGACGAGCTCACGGGCGAGCTCTCCGCCAAGCAGGATGCGTTGAAAGAGGCCGAATTGGCCGTTGAGCTTCACGAGGCTGCCCGAGACCGCGCGCTGCAGGCAAGAGATCGGGATCCGGACTATGCCAAGCAGGCCAGTACAGCGGCGCACCTGTCGGATCTGGAGCGCAGCCACGGCGAGAAGGCCTCGGAGCTGAGCGCCATGGTGGCCGCTGCGACGTCCGCGGTGGCCCAAGCCGGACGCCTGCCGGATCTCGGCGATGCCCAAGAGGTTTTTGAAGCCGCGCTGGCGCAACTCCTCGCGCTGCCGGTCAACGATGAGCACGCCCCGCTTCCGGCCGAGCAGTTGAGATCGGTGGCGACGGCGCTGGAGAAGACGAGCCACTGTGCCCGCCGGGCCGCCACGACGGCCGAACAGGCAGCGAAATCGGCGCTGGATGCACGCCGGGAGGCCAAATCCACGCTGGAGCGCGCCCAACAAGGGCTCAGAAAGCTGAGGGAGCCTGTCTCCGACCTCCGTCGCCTGCTTCACGAGCATGGCATCACCGCGACCCCGGTGGCCGACCTGGTCAGCATCAAAGACCCGACTTGGCAGCCGGCGCTGGAGGCCTTCTTGACCAGCCACGCCGACGCCCTGTTGGTCGCCGGCGGCCGCGAACAGGAACTGCGCGCGATCGACGTATATAGGAAGCACGGGCCCCGGCTCGGTCTCTGGCGCGTCAAACTCGCCATGCCCTCTCGAGGTCGTCCCTGGCAGTCCCGAAGCGCCGGACGGTTCGCCGCCGACCTCATCGAAGGCGATGTCGAGGCCGTACGCTATCTGCAGGGTGTTCTTGGACAGCTCACTTTGGCTTCCAGCAACGAGGAACTGCTGGATTCGGCGCGGGCGATCTCCAAGGAGGGCATGGTCAGCACCGGAGGCAGCATCGAACTGCGAGAGCGCCCCAAACAGTTGATCATCGGCCGCGTCGACTCCGCCCAGCTTCAAGAGGAGGCCTCCCGTGAATTGGCAGAGGCCGAGCGCGTGTACGGCCTGGCCCAGGCCAACGCCACCGCCTTGGGTGCAGCAGCCAATCGGCTGGGCCTCTACGCCAGCGCAGATGAGACCTTTGGGCATCTGAACCGCCTCTTCTCCTCCGTCCGAGGCAGCCTCAGCGTGGTCGAGCAGATGCGTGAAAGGCTCGCGGCGGTGCGCTCCGGGGAACTGGACAAGCTGGAAGGGGCACTGGCGGTGGCCTCCGAGCGCCGTGACCTGGCCAGACGCCAGGTGATTGCCTTGAGCAGCGAGGTCGGCGGGCTGACCCAGAAACTCAACCAGGCCACCCAGGCCGTCTGCGGACTTGAGGGCCTGCTCGAGTCGGCCCAAGCCAACGAGAAGCTGCTTCGCGCTGCCCCCCTCTACGACGCCAACGAAGTGGAGCGTCACCGCGCACGGTATGACGCGCGATTGGGCGAGGACGTGGATGCCAAGCAGGCCGCTTGCAGGACCCGAGTCACCCAATCCAATGGTGCCGCCTCTGAAGCCGACCATGAGGGCTGGAGCAGTTTCTGTCAGTACGCGGCGGACTTTGCTCTCCAAAACCACGATCTGACCAAGCAGCAGTGGCAGCAGGTTCACGCCTTTGCCGTCGACGAGAAGCAGCGCTTGGAGGGTCTTGAGCTGGTCCAGCGAAAGGAAGAGGCCGAGCAAGCGTATCAAGCCGCCGTCGATGTGTTCCGGACCGACGTCGCCCAGAACCTGCTGGAGGGGTTTGACGCCGTCTCGAGTCAGATTGACGGACTGAACGACATCCTGCGTTCGGCGCCGGAGTTTTCCAATGGCGAGCGCTACCAGTTCGTGCATAGCCCGGTTGAGCAGCATCGAGCGCTCTACAGTTTCCTGCTCCAGGTCAAGAAACACGGCGAAGAAGGGGTCGATCTGTTCAAGGAAACCGAGAAGGTTCCTGAGGAGTTCCGCTTGCTGGTCGAGGGGGATGCCGACTCCCCGCTTCTCCATGCGACCAGTCCGTTGAACGACCATCGCCGCTTCTTCTCCTATGACGTCAAGATCTTCCACAACGGCACCTCGATCGGGCTGCTGAGCAAGCGATTTGGTCCGGGTTCCGGTGGCGAACACCGCACGCCGCTGTACGTGATCTTCGGAGCAGCCTTGGCTGCCGCCTATGGCAAGTCCAAAACCGCGCAGACGCCAGGCGGCTTGATCATGCTCGATGAGGCCTTTGAGAAGATGGACGCCCAGAACGTTCGCGCCACCGCCGAGTACCTCAACGCCCTGGGCCTGCAGATGATTCTGGCGGGCCCGGAGGCTGATCAGCCCAAGATGTCTTCTTTCCTCGACATCTACTACGACATGGCGCGGCACGGCTCTGACCAGATCCAGCTCACCAAGAACATCGTCCTGGATGAAGCAAAGGAGCTTCTGCGCAGCGACAACTACTTGCTCTATCCCGAGCTTCTCGAGACGGAGATGGCGCGATTGGTCAGCGGGGCTTCCGATGCTGGCTGATGCCGTACTCGCCGGGCTGCTCGCCCGGGCCGAGAAGCTCGCCTTATCCAGCGGCCGGACCGCCAAGGAAAAGATCAGCGAGCTCGACGCCTACTGGGCCCTGTCACTTAAAGATCGTGATGCGTTCCACGAGCGCATGCGCAAGGCGGAACGCGAGGGCGGCATCCACGTGGCCTGGTCCAAGCAGGGAGGAGAGGATCGGACAGCGGATCTCATCTCCGTCAAGAACGTCCCGGCGCTGGCTTCCTTCCTGGGCACGACGACCCGCACGGACGTGCTCAGCACGGCCAGCACGCTGCTCGCGCCTTGGGCAGCGCATCCACGTGTTCGGCAAATCCTCGAGAGATGGCACAGCGGCAAGAAAATCCGCAAATTGGGCGCCGCATCGGCGAGCGTCTTCGTCGATGCCCTCACCGTCCTGGACACCTTGGCCCGCTTGCCCGGTGAGGATCAGGTCGTACGTCGCCTGAGCGTCAAGCTGTTCGGTGACTCCAAACGCATCGAACGGCTGCATCGACCGCTGGACGTCCTCACCAACGAAAGTCTCGCGGCCCCTGCGAGGACCCCTCAAGAGTTGTTCAACCAGTTGGGGTTAGTGAAGGAGCCACAGCCCTTCCTGGTCGCCGGCGCAGGCACCCTGCGGCTTGGCCCAGACCAGCTCGCCCCTGTGCTTCGCCCGTTTCTCGGCGTGGCCAGCAAGGCCATTGAAGGCTACTCAGGCACCCCGGCATGGGTACTGAGCATCGAGAACCTGACCACCTTCCACTTGTGCAGCCAATTGCCGCAAGCGCCCCAGGGGTTGATCGTGTACACCGGAGGCATGCCCTCGCCCGCCTGGGCCACCGCGTACGCCAAGCTCTTGGCCGGGGTCTCGCCGGCCACCCCCGTCCTGCACTGGGGTGACATCGACGCAGGCGGGTTCCGCATCGCCGCCAGGATCCGAGAGGTGGTGCCCACATCCCTCCCTTTTCTTCCCTGGTTGATGGACCCGCTTGGGCTTCCTGCCGGCGTGGAAACGCACCGAGCGGATCCTGCCACCCTGGGTGCCATGACGCGCCACGCTGACCGCGCTGGCTGGTCGGAGCTGGCAAAAACACTGCGCCCCATCTGTGTGGAACAAGAGGCCCTCGATCCCGTCTTGCCGGGAATCGATATCCAGGAGCGGATCCTGAAATCGTAGGGCAAGGCCAGTTAGTTGAAGAAGAGGTACACCATGAAGATCGCGGCGACAGGAACCAGCAGAAGGCAGAGACTGGCAGGAGGAACCACTCTCATCCAGAACACATGGGAGAGGCCACGGGCACGTCCCCCTGTCTCCACCGAGGCGATCTATCCGTGGTACATGCTGCACCAGAGCCTGATCATCGTGCTGTTGTTCTGGCTCAGACCGCTGCAGCTGGGCCCATGGCTGGAACCGGCCCTGCTGCTGGGCGGCACCGTCGGCGGCTGCCTGCTGATCCATGAGTTGCTGATCCGTCGCGTGCGTTGGCTGCGGCCCCTGTTCGGCCTGCGTGCCGAACCGCCAGCGGCGTCAAAGGCGCGCACCGTGGCGTTGTAGAGCCGCGCCGAGGCTCGGCTGCCTGTGCCGTGAGCCGGGCATGGCCCCGGCTCTACAGCAAAGCAGTCGAGCAAGCTCGACGCTACGCGGACGTCCGAGCGGTCAACGCACCTCGAACTCGCCCACCAGCACGGTCTCGGCGCGGTCCTTCAGGCGCATCGTCACCATCTGGTCCTTCTGCTTGGCCGTGCCCCAATGGGTGGTCAGGTGCAGCATCAGGGTCGTCGCGCCGGTCACCAGCTGCTGGCGGCTTCCGAAGTAGTTCGCTTCCACCTTGTACTTGCCTGGCTTGGCGTTGCGCAGAGAGAACTGCTCGGGGCCATAGCCGCCGGTGAAGTCCTGCGACATCTGCCCACCCTGGTAGGTCAGGCGGTTGCCGTAGTACGCGCGCTCGCCGTTCGGGTCGGTCACCCACAGATCCATGTCGCTGTTGTCGGCATCCCACGACAGCACCACGCGCAGGTCCAGCGGCATTGCCTGCAGCAGGCGCGGGTCGATGCTGGTGGTATCCAGCCGGGGCGTGCTGCGGGCCACCAGGTTGGTCAGTTCATCCAGTGCGATCAGGGCGATGCCATCGAAACGGCTGTCCCACGGCCGCACCACCACCTGGTACAGCGGCGCCAGCGCCTGCTGCGGCTTGCCGGCCGCGGCCAGTGCCAGGCCCAGGTCGCGGAAGCTCTGCGGTTCTTCCTGGCCCATCGCCAGGACCTGCTCGAACACCGGCACCGCCAGTGCGGGGGCATCAGCCTGCATCAGCCGGTAACCGAGCACGCGCAGCAGGTGGCGGTTGTCCAGATCCATCTCGGCCAGGTTCGACAGCACACGCAGTGCCAGGTCGCGCTGACCCTGCTCCAGCAGCAGGTCGGCCACGTCGAGGAAGAACGCGCTGCTGTCGGCATGCGCATCGCGCTCGGCCAGGTAGCGGTCATACAGTTGCGACGCCGGGCCCTGGCGCAGGCGCCGGGCGATGGCCGAATCCGACTGCCAGGCCGCCAGCTGGATGCCGAGCTCGCCCTCGTTGGCGGCAGCGGGCGCAGCGACACGGCCACCAGTGACCGTAATTGAATCCAGGGCCTTGTTCGATGCAGGCGCCGAGCGACGTGCACGCGCGCTGCTGGCTTCCATGCGCTGCTCGGCGGCGGCGGCCATCGGTGCCGGGGCGGGCGGTGCCGCAGGGGCCGGCGCGGCGAGCATTGCCACCGGCGCCGATTCCATCGCGTAGTCCGCCGAGGCCACTTCCAGTGCCCCGCCCTTCGCCTGCGGTGGCACACCCTTCGGCCAGCTGCGGCTCCACCACTGCTGGCGCTCCTTCCAGCGTGCCGCCACCTCATCCAGGCGCTGGCGATCAGCAGCGGCGCGATCTCTTACCTGCACTGCAAACCTGGCGTCGTACCCGGCGCGCAGCGTGCCCGAAGGGCGAATCGCATAGCGCAGGTAGTCCTCCAACGTCTCCAGCACGATCAGCGAGGTGTCCGGGCCGACCAGGCCAAACTGCTGCGACAGCCGCTGCATCGCCTCGCGGTTGCCACGGCGGTCGGCAGCCAGCTGCTGCAGGCGCGCCTGCGCCCACAAGCCCGCCAGCAGTTCACCGTCGTTGCTCTTCTGCGTGGCGGGCAGCGCCTGCCATTCGCCGCCACCCACGCGCACCCGCATCGGCACTCCGTCGGCCGCCAGTCGTGCGTGCAGCCACAGCCAGCCCTGGGCTTCACTGCGACGATCGATCACCACGTCCTGCACGCCGCGCCCCGCATCGACCTGCACATCCAGCGACGACGACAGCAGCTCGCGCGCCGCCGCATCGACATCCTCGCCCAGCGCAACGAAGCGGCCGCCACGCGCTTCGCTCCAACCACGCAGTCGCACGGCATCGGTGCGCGCACCGGCGCTGCTGACCGCAAACAGGCGTTGATCCGGCGCCATCGCCGGCAGCTGTTCCGGGCCGTAGGTCAACAGTCCATCGCTGACCAGCAGGTATTCCTTCACGCCCGGCTGCGACTGCCACTGCGCCAGCGCGCTGGCACCGTCAGGGCGCACCGCCTGCAACGCTGCGCGCAGCTCGTTCCAGTTGCCGGCGCGGATACGGAATCGACGCACCGGCTCGCCGCGATCGCGCAGTACGGTCAAGGCCACGGTGCCGTCACCCAGCGCGGCGAAATAGCGATCCAGCAGGGCGAACTCACGCGTGCGATCGCGCAGCCCCGCCGAACCGGAGCCGTCCCACAGCAGGCCGATCTCGCTGGGCAACGTGCGGGGTGTACTGCTGGCCGCCACCGGCAGCTGTGCCAACAGGTAGTGCCCATCCTGCCAGGGCGCCACCTGCAACTGTGCGTGGCGGGCTGCCGGCAGGTTCCACTGGAGTTGCTTCGGCAGCTGCGCACCCTTGCCCTGCCACTGCAGCTGGCCCGCGCTGATGCGGAATGGCGCAGTACCTGCGGTGGCCGCGTCGGGAGCATGCACCTTCAGTTCAACCGAGGCTGCACCGGCGGCGAACTGCAGCGGCAGCGTCCACTGCCAGCTTTGGCCGGCGAAGGCCAGCGGTTCGCGGATCACCAGCTGCACACGCCGACTGCCACCGGCCGGCAGCGGGTAGACGCGCAGGCGGAACTGGTTGCCGGCGGTCTGTTCCAGCAGGCCCGGATCGACACCACGACGGGCGATCTCCTCGAACACCTGGCGGCCGCGGTCCTTGGGCACCGGCACCGCGTCACGCATCTCGCCGTTGATATCCAGCGCGAAGCCGCTGATCTGCTGACCATCGCTCAGCGGGAACTGCAGCTCACCCTCCAGCACGCGCCGGTTCGGGTTGTGGAATTCCAGGGAGATCCGGGTCTGGGCGACGCCGGCCTGGACTTCGCCTTCGATGCGGGCGTGTCGCAGTTGGACCGCCTGCTCGGCAGCCAGGGCAATCAGCAACGGCGTGCTGGCCTGCGGCCGGGAGATCGGCGGCGACTGCGCGCCAGCGGGCCAGGCCGCAAGGGCCAGCAACAACACAGTGCAGCAACGGGCGAAGACCATGACCGGACTCCAGTGGGATCGTGGATCGTTGAACGCACCAGCAACCGTAACGGGGTTGGCGGGGCCCCAAAAAGGGGACGGAGGGGATTAAGTCGCAATTGGCAAACAAGGCAAAAGCGGCTTAATCCCCTCCGTCCCCTTTTTCTAGGCGGGCAGGCAGTGTTCGATGATCAGCTGGATGGCGCTGCCGCCACGGTAGTCGTCGCAGGCCAGTCGGTAGGCCAGGTGGACGTGACGTGATGGCGCGTTGCCGTGCCAGCCGCCGAAATGAATGGCGTTGATCGTGCCGGGTACGCCCGGCAGGCGCAGTTCCAGCTTGAGGTGGCGTTCCTTCAGTACTCGCCAGTTGGCCACTTCGAAGTGGCCGTCGAACAGTGGCTCGGGGAAACCCTGCCCCCACGGCCCGGCCAGGCGCAGCGCATCGGCGTGGCGATGGTCCAGCTCATCCGCCGCCAGTTCGCCGTCACTGAGCACCTGCTGCTGCAATGCGGCCGGATCGAGCATCTCCAGCACCACGGCGACGAAGGCGGCCTTGAAGTCATCGACGTGATCCAGCCGCATGCTCAGCCCGGCCGCCATGGCATGCCCACCGAAGCGCTCGATCAGGCCCGGATGGCGCGCATCGACCAACGCCAGCGCGTCACGGATGTGCAGGCCGGGAATGGAGCGCGCCGAGCCGCGCAGGGTGTCGGCGCCGGGTTCGGCCGGGGCGAAGGCGATCACCGGGCGATGCAGGCGATCCTTCATTTTCGATGCGACCAGGCCGACCACGCCTGGATGCCAGTCGGCATCGAACAGGCAGGCCGCCACCGGTCGCTGACCGGCCATGTCCAGCACCACGCGGGTCAACGCCTGCTCGGCGTCATCGGTCATCGCCTGCTGCACCGCGCGGCGTTCCGAGTTGATCTGCTCCAGCGTCTGCGCGATCTCCCGCGCCTGGCGCGGGTCTTCGGTCAGCAACAGCGCGATGCCCAGCGCCATGTCTTCCAGCCGGCCCGCGGCATTCAGGCGCGGGCCGAGCGCGAAGCCGATGTCGGTGGCGGTCAGCCGCGCCGCATCACGGCCGCTGGCTTCGATCAGCGCTCGCAGGCCGACGCAGCCCTGCCCCGCGCGCAGACGGCGCAGGCCCGCGCTGACCAGTGCCCGGTTGTTCGGATCCAGCGCCACCAGGTCGGCGACGGTGCCGACCGCCACCAGGTCCAGCAGCGTGGTCAGGTCCGGCCCCTTGCCATCGGCGAAGACGCCGGCCTCGCGCATGTGCCGGCGCAGCGCCATCAGCACGTAGAAGATCACACCGACACCGGCCAGCGACTTGCTGGGGAACGCATCACCGTCGAGATTGGGATCGACGATGACATCGGCCGGCGGCAGCTGCGGCCCGGGAAGGTGATGGTCGGTGACCAGCACCTGCCAGCCCCGCGCTTTCGCCGCGATCACGCCCGCATGGCAGGCGATGCCGTGGTCGACCGTAACCAGCAGGTCCGGCTGCAGCGCGGCCAGCTCCTCCACCAGAGAAGGTGACAGGCCGTAGCCGTGCACCATGCGGTTCGGCACCGCGTGGAAGACGTGTTGCGCGCCGAGCATGCGCAGGCCCCGCACGCCGACCGCACAGGCGGTGGCGCCATCGCAATCGAAATCGCCGACCACCAGGATGCGCTTGTCGTTGGCGATGGCCTCGATCAGCAGACCCACCGCATCATCGATGCCGGTCAGCAGCTCCGGCGCGTGGAGGCTGCCCAGCTTCGGCAGTGCCAGCTCTGGCGTACCGGCGCCGCGGCTGGCATAGAGTCGCGCCAGCAGTGGCAGCGTGCCGTCTGGCCAGCTGCCCGGTACGACCGCATCGCGGCGGCGGATCATCGGCGTATCAGAGGACGGCTGCGCAGCATCGGCGGCAAGGGACATCGGCATCGCCGGGTTGCGGAAGACGTCCCCATGATAGCGCGGGGTCGGATCTCGCTGCCCGCAGGAGGCTCCACCCCGATCGCCGGCATTTGGAATCTGCCAGCCTATCTTCCATGCTTGTCGGCCCGGAAATGGACTTCAACGCATGCATCGCACGCTCCTTCCCGCGCTGCTGGGCCTCGCCCTGGCCCCGGCCACCCACGCCGCCACGCCCGAACCGAAGGCCGGCGTGCAGTTCCAGCACAACGACTGGTCGCTGGCCTGTGACAACACCCGCACCTGCCGCGCCGCCGGCTACAGTCCGGAACAATCCGGCAATCTGCTCAGCCTGATGCTGGAACGCGCGGGCGGCCCGGGTACGAAGGTGCTCGCGCGGCTGCGCAATGGCGAGGATGGCGAAAGCGCGACGCCGACCGGGGCGCTGCGCCTGCGCCTGAACGGCAAGGACCTGGGCCCGGTGCGCGACACCGGCGACGGAGATCAAGTACTGCTGCAGCAGGGACAGACCGATGCGCTGGTCGCCGCGCTGCCACGCCACGCACGCATCGACATCATCGACGGCAAGGGCAAGGCGTGGCCGATCTCCGACAGCGGTGCAGCGGCCGTACTGCTGAAGATGGACGAGGCCCAGGGCCGGCTGGGCACGCCCGGTGCGCTGGTGCGGCGTGGCGACAAGCCCGAAGCGAGCGTGCCTGCGGCGTTGCCGGTGCCAGTGATCATGCGCGGCGCGCTGGTGGCACCGCGCGCCTCGGACGCGGCACTGGCGAACGCACCGGGCCTGCGCAAAGCACTGATCGCCAGCCTGCCGAAGCCGGATGAGTGCGCCCGCCTGAGCGAGGGCGGGACAGATGAGATCGAGATCCAGCGACTGGACGCCCGGCATGTACTGGCAAGCACCAGCTGCTTCATGGGTGCCTACAACTTCAGCAGCGGCTACTGGGTAGTGCAGGACAAGGCGCCGTACCAGGCGAAGTTCGTGACCTCCAACGCGGAGGACTTTGATCGCGATGACGCGACGCTGCGCGGGCGCTTCCGTGGACGCGGCATCGGTGACTGCTTCTCCGGCCACGACTGGGCCTGGGATGGCGCGCGATTTGTGAAGAGCGGCGAGTTCACCACCGGGCAGTGCCGCGGCGTGGCCGGAGGGCATTGGCAGCTGCCGACCGTGGTCAGCACGGTGAGGTGATTGTTTGCAGGGCTGCGCCCTGCACCTGCCGAAGCAACATCCGAAGCAACAGCAACAGCGGGGAGTCCGTGGGTTGGCGGGGCGGTGTCGGATTGCGGGGACGCCGCAAGTACGTACCTGTAGGCTTGGCAGCCGCATCCATGCGGCTGACACCCCGCAATCCGACACCGCCCCACCTTCGACAGGTTCACGCCGCTGCTGGTAGGTGTCGACCTTGGTCGACACATCTTTCAGATATCGATAGACAAAATGGGGTCAGAGCCGTTTTCCCTAGGAAAACGGATCCGACCCCGCACGGCAGAGGCCCCGATCAGTCGTGAAGCTGGCGCGGCTTCTTCCAGAACTGCCAGCGCTGTCCGCGATCCAGCTGGAACTGCAGGCCGTCCTCGAAATCCAGCACCAGCCGCTGCAGCTCGCCGCGCTTCAGCGCGGCCAGCAGCGGACGGATCGCATCGTTGCCGAGCTGCTGCAGCGAGCGCAGCTGGCGCAGATCAACCAGTGCATCGACCGCCTGCTCGCCATCCACGGCTACGCCAGCCGCAAGAGCCAGGCCCTGCAGCAGCGCATCGCGGCTGCGCACCTGCGCATGCGGCGTGCTGACCGATACCGGCATCACGCCACCACCCCAGAACCACAGCGAATTGATCGGCTGTTGTCCCTGCGCGGCGCGCTGCTGGTTCCAGGAATGGTTGTGCAGCAGTACCTGCGCTTCGGTCATCAGCGCCCGCCAACGGCGGCCGACCTCGCCTTCCGGCAGGTGCGAGAACAGGTCATCGCCCAGCACCTCGTCCGGACTGTCGAAGTCCGGCAGGGCCAGGTCGATCGGCAGGCGCAGGTACCAGCGCGAAGGGTCCGGTGCGTCGAGCACGAATCCGGCATCGGCGAACAACGGCTGCAGCACCGGCAGCAGGGCCAGGCAGTCGGCCAGGGTCGGTCGCAGCGTTTCGCCGTAGGCCATCATCCGCGCGCCATGCATGTCCGGCACCATGCAGGCCGGATCGGCACGCAGCCAGCTGGCGCCAGCGGCATCGCCGACGTCGCGCTGGCGGGTCAACGCGGCCACCGGCCATTGCGGCGCGGCGACCGTGAAATGGCGCGTCAGCTGCGCGCGTTCACCCGGTGCGACCTGCACCGTCGTGGCGCGGCCAAGCGCGCGCGCCACATCGTCCGGCAGCGCAGCCGCGGCAAAGCGGCTGCGTGCCGGCAACAGCAGGGTCGCCGTTGCCACCGGGTCAGTCCACGTAGCTGACGCTGACGATCTCGTACTCGCGCTGGCCGGCCGGGGCGTCGATCACGATCGAATCACCTTCCAGCTTGCCGATCATCGCGCGCGCCACCGGCGAGGAAATCGCGATCAGGCCCTGCTTGATGTCCGCCTCCAGGTCACCGACGATCTGGTACTTCTTCTCTTCGTCGGTTTCCACGTCGGCCAGCGTCACGCTGGCGCCGAACACCACCTTGGAGCCGGCATTGAGCTTGCTCACGTCGATGATCTCGGCGTGCGACAGCTCGCCTTCGAGCTGCTTGATGCGGCCTTCGATGAAGCCCTGTTCCTCGCGCGCAGCGTGGTACTCGGCATTCTCCTTCAGGTCGCCATGCTCACGTGCTTCGGCGATGGCGGCGATCACCTTGGGGCGCTTGACCGACTTCAGGTGATCCAGTTCGTCGCGCAGCTTCTGCGCGCCCTTCATCGTGATGGGGGCTCTCATGCATTCAACTCCTTGTGCAGCTCCTGCAGCGACCAGACGGGGCCGGTGCCGCGGAATTCCAGTGAATCCACCAGCGCCTTGGCGCCGGCAATGGTGGTCGAGTAGGTGACGCGATGCTGCAGCGCCTCGCGACGGATCGAGAACGAGTCGTTGATCGCCGAGCGACCTTCGGTCGTGTTGACGATGTAGACGATCTCGCCGTTCTTGATCGAGTCGACGATGTGCGGACGGCCTTCGACCACCTTGTTGATGATCTCGCAGTCCATGCCGTGCTGCTGCAGCCACGCGGCGGTGCCACGGGTCGCGACCAGGCTGTAGCCACGCGCCAGCAGCGCCTTGGCCACCGGCAGCACGCGTTTCTTGTCCGGATCGCGGACCGAAACGAAGGCCTTGCCGACCGGCGGTGCCTTGATGCCACCGGCTTCCTGCGCACGCGCGAAGGCGGCGTTGAAGCTGCGGCCCACGCCCATCACCTCACCGGTGGAGCGCATCTCCGGCCCGAGGATCGGGTCGACGCCCTGGAACTTGGCGAACGGGAAGATCGCTTCCTTCACCGAGTAATAGTCCGGCACGATTTCCTTGGTCGCGCCCTGCTCGGCCAGGCTCTTGCCGGCCATGCAGCGCGCCGCGATCTTGGCCAGCGGCATGCCGGTGGCCTTGGACACGAACGGCACGGTGCGCGAGGCACGCGGGTTCACTTCCAGCAGGTAGATGGTGTCGGCACCTTCGTCGCTGGTCTGGATCGCGAACTGGGTGTTCATCAGGCCGACCACGTTCAGGGCCTTGGCCAGCTCCACCACCTGGCGGCGCAGCTCGGCCTGGGTTTCAGCCGACAGCGAGTACGGCGGCAGCGAGCACGAGGAATCGCCCGAGTGCACGCCGGCTTCTTCGATGTGCTCCATCACGCCACCGATCAGGACGTTGCCCTCCTTGTCGGCGATGATGTCGACGTCGCACTCGACGGCGTTGTCGAGGAAGCGGTCCAGCAGCACCGGCGAATCGTTGGACACCTTCACCGCGTCGCGCACGTAGCGGGCCAGGTCGGCTTCGCCGTAGACGATTTCCATCGCACGGCCGCCCAGCACGTAGCTCGGGCGCACCACCAGCGGGTAGCCGATCTCGCGGGCCAGCAGCAGCGCTTCCTGGTCGTTGCGGGCGATGCGGTTCGGCGGCTGCTTCAGGCCCAGCTTGTCGACCAGCTGCTGGAAGCGCTCGCGGTCCTCGGCCAGGTCGATCGAATCCGGGCTGGTACCGATCACCGGCACGCCGTTGGCTTCCAGCGCGCGCGCCAGCTTCAGCGGGGTCTGGCCGCCGTACTGCACGATCACGCCCTTCGGCTGTTCCAGCTCGACGATTTCCAGCACGTCTTCCAGGGTCAGCGGTTCGAAATACAGGCGGTCGGAGGTGTCGTAGTCGGTCGACACGGTTTCCGGGTTGCAGTTGACCATGATGGTTTCATAGCCATCCTCGCGCAGCGCCAGTGCCGCATGCACGCAGCAGTAGTCGAACTCGATGCCCTGACCGATGCGGTTCGGGCCACCGCCCAGGATCATGATCTTGTCGCGGTTGCTCGGCGCGGCCTCGCACTCGTCCTCGTAGGTCGAGTAGAGGTAGGCGGTACCGGTGGAGAATTCACCGGCACAGGAGTCCACGCGCTTGTAGACCGGGCGCACCTTGTGCGCACGACGCAGCGCGCGGATGGCGGCTTCGTTGGTGCCGGTCAGCTGCGCCAGGCGGGCGTCGGAGAAGCCGGCGCGCTTCAGCTTGCGCAGGCGTGCGGCGTCCAGTGCGTCGATGCCACCGGCGGCGACGTCAGCTTCGGCAGCAATGATTTCCTCGATCTGGTCCAGGAACCAGTGGTCGATGAACGACAGCGCGTAGATCTCGTCCACGCTCATGCCGGCGCGGAATGCATCGGCGACGAAGAACAGGCGCTCCGGACCCGGTGCCTTCAGTTCGCGGCGCAGGGTCTGCAGGTCGTCTTCGTTGCCCAGGTCCAGGCCGGTCGGGTCGAAACCGACCTTGCCGGTTTCCAGGCCACGCAGGGCCTTCTGCACCGACTCCTGGAAGGTACGGCCCATCGCCATCACCTCGCCCACCGACTTCATCTGGGTGGTCAGGCGGGCGTCGGCGGCCGGGAACTTCTCGAAGGCGAAGCGCGGGATCTTGGTGACGACGTAATCGATGGACGGCTCGAACGAGGCCGGGGTCAGGCCGCCGGTGATCTCGTTCTTCAGTTCGTCCAGGGTGTAGCCCACGGCCAGCTTGGCGGCGACCTTGGCGATCGGGAAGCCGGTGGCCTTGGACGCCAGCGCCGAGGAACGCGACACGCGCGGATTCATCTCGATGACGACCACGCGGCCGGTCTTCGGGTTGATGCCGAACTGCACGTTCGAGCCACCGGTATCGACGCCGATCTTGCGCAGCACGGCGATGGAGGCATCGCGCAGGCGCTGGTATTCCTTGTCGGTCAGGGTCTGCGCCGGCGCCACGGTGATCGAGTCACCGGTGTGCACGCCCATCGGGTCGAGGTTTTCGATCGAGCAGACGATGATGCAGTTGTCCGCGGTATCGCGGACCACTTCCATCTCGAACTCCTTCCAGCCCAGCACCGACTCTTCCACCAGCACTTCGGTGGTCGGCGACAGTTCCAGGCCACGGCTGACGATCTCGACCAGCTCTTCGCGGTTGTAGGCGATGCCGCCACCGCTGCCGCCCAGGGTGAAGCTGGGGCGGATGATGGTCGGGTAGCCGACGCGGGTCTGGATCTCCAGCGCTTCGTCCAGGGTGTGGGCGACGGCGGCGGTCGGGCATTCCAGGCCGATCTCACCCATGGCCACGCGGAACAGCTCGCGGTCTTCGGCCATGCGGATCGCTTCGCGCTTGGCGCCGATCAGTTCGACGTTGTACTTCTCCAGCACGCCATTGTCGGCCAGGTCCAGCGCGCAGTTCAGCGCGGTCTGGCCACCCATGGTCGGCAGCAGCGCATCGGGCTTTTCCTTGGCGATGATCTTCTCGACCGTCTGCCAGTTGATCGGCTCGATGTAGACGGCATCGGCCATCTCCGGGTCGGTCATGATCGTGGCCGGGTTGCTGTTGACCAGCACCACGCGGTAACCCTCGTCACGCAGGGCCTTGCAGGCCTGGGCGCCGGAGTAGTCGAACTCGCAGGCCTGGCCGATGACGATCGGGCCAGCACCGATGATGAGGATGGTCTTGAGGTCAGTGCGCTTGGGCATTTTCTTCTCTAAGTCAGTACAGCGTGACAAGGGGGAGTGATCGCACGCTGTCGATCAGGAATCTTGAACCGCAGCGCCGCGCCAGGGGCAGCAGCGATGCGGGGTTTACGGTCCATCGCGACGCCACCGGGGGGCCGGCGGCGTACTGATCACGCCTTGGCCTGCTCCATCAGCACCACGAAGCGGTCGAACAGCGGGCCGACATCGGTCGGGCCCGGCGACGCTTCCGGATGGCCCTGGAACGAGAACGCCGGCACGTCGGTGCGGGCGACACCCTGGTTGGTGCCATCGAACAGCGAGCGGTGGGTCACGCGCAGGGTCGGCGGCAGGGTCGCTTCATCGATCGCGAAGCCGTGGTTCTGCGAGGTGATCATCACCCGGCCGCTGTCCAGGTCCTGCACCGGGTGGTTGGCACCGTGGTGGCCGTGGCCCATCTTCATGGTCTGCGCGCCCGAGGCCAGGCCCAGCAGCTGGTGGCCCAGGCAGATGCCGAAGGTCGGGATCTTCACGTCGATGAAGGTCTTGATCGCTTCGATGGCGTAGTCGCACGGTTCCGGGTCACCCGGGCCGTTGGACAGGAACACGCCATCCGGCTTCAGCGCCAGCACTTCGGCGGCCGGGGTCTGTGCCGGCACCACGGTCACTTCGCAGCCGCGCTCGGCCAGCATGCGCAGGATGTTGGTCTTCACGCCGAAATCGTAGGCCACGACCTTGTACTTGGCCGGCACGCTGACGAAGGCATTGGCATCCAGGTCCAGCTGGCCCTCGGTCCAGGTGTAGGTCTTCTCGGTAGTGACGACCTTGGCCAGATCCATGCCCTTCAGCCCCGGGAACTTGCGGGCGGCTTCCAGTGCCTTTTCCACGTCGATGTCGCCGGCCATCAGCGCACCGTTCTGCGCGCCCTTCTCGCGCAGGATGCGGGTCAGCTTGCGGGTGTCGATGCCGGCGATGGCAACCACGCCACGCTGGATCAGCCAGTCCTGCAGCGACACCTGGCTGCGCCAGTTGCTGGGGCGACGCGGAACATCGCGCACGATCAGGCCGGCCGACCACACCTTGGACGCTTCATTGTCCTGGTCGGTCATGCCGGTGTTGCCGATATGCGGATAGGTCAGCGTGACCATCTGCCGGGCGTAGGACGGGTCGGTCAGCACTTCCTGGTAGCCGGTCATGGCGGTGTTGAACACCACCTCACCGACGGACAGGCCGGGCGCGCCTACGGATTCGCCCTCGAATACGGTGCCGTCTTCGAGGACGAGGATTGCGGCTTGGGTCACGGGAATCTCACTTTGGCTACCGAGGGGGCTGCCGAAGTCACGCCTGCGCTTCACGGAAATCCGGTTGCAAAAAAGCGCGGACGTGCGGTCTGGGACCGGTCCGGCTTTCGTGATTCGGCGAGTGCGAATTGTAGCGCTGCCGGGGCGCTCGCGCCAGCGGTTATCGCGCTTCATGAACGGGCGATTGCGCATTCATTTCAATCCGGCGGCGTATGCGCGGTCCGCCGCCTGGTAGTGCCGGCCGCTGGCCGGCTATCCCCACGCCTTCGGGCGCCCGGAAGCTGCCGGCCAGCGACCGGCACTACCGCCTTACTGCAGCAGGTCCCGTACCCGGTAGCTGCCCGGGGCGCGGCCCTGCAGCTGGCGGGCGGCGAACAGGGCGCCGCGGGCGAAAATGTCGCGGTTGGTGGCCCGATGCACCAGCTCGATGCGCTCGCCCAGACCGGTGAACTGCACCAGGTGCTCGCCCACGATGTCACCGGCACGCAGGCTGGCGTAGTGCGGCTCTGCCCCGCCCCGCTGCGCGGCCGCGCCCAGGGTCAGTGCAGTGCCCGACGGCGCGTCCTTCTTCTGGGTGTGGTGCGATTCGACGATGTCACAGTCCCAGCCGGCCAGCGCCTGCGCCGCGCGCTCGACCAGCTCGTCCAGCACCGCCACGCCCAGGCTGAAGTTCGAGGCCCAGACCAGCGGGATCCTCGCCGCCGCCGCCTCCAGCGCCTGGCGCTGCGTGCTGGAGATGCCGGTAGTGCCCGAGACCAGCCCCGCACCACGTTCCACGCACAGTGCCAGCATCGGGTCGAAACCCTCCGGCAGGCTGAAGTCGATCGCCACGTCGAATGCCGGCGCACCGGGCAGCTCGCTGGCCGCGAAGAACGGTACGCCATCGACTACGCGCTGGGCCGGCGCACGACCCGTCACCGCAGCGGCGATCTGCAGGGTTTCGGGATGTTCGGCGGCCAGCCGCAGCAGGGCCTGGCCCATGCGCCCGGAGGCACCGTGGATGAGCAATCGCAGGGGAGTCTGGTTCATGCCTGCAGGCTAGCGGCAGCACGCCCGCTCCGGCAAGCGCCATCGCTGCTACGCTGCATGCCCTTTCATGCAATGGATGGCAGTTCCCTCATGCAGATCAGTGAACAGCTGGTGCTGGTCACCGGTGCCGGGCGCGGACTTGGCCAGCACATCGCCCGCGCCTTCGCCGCGCAGGGCGCGCGCGTCATCATCAACTACCACCGAAGCGAAGGCGCTGCACGTGCTCTGGCTGCCGAGCTGGGCGGACAGGCGATCGCGCTGCCGGCCGATGTCACTGAGCGCGCCGAGGTCGATGCAATGCTGCAGCACGCCCTCGCCCACTTCGGCCAGGGCGTCACCACCGTAGTCAACAACGCACTGGCAGCGTTCTCGTTCAATGGTGATGCCCGCGACGGCGCCGCCGACATCGGCTGGCCGGCGTTCCAGGCGCAGTTCGAGGGCAGCGTGCGCGGCGCGCTGAACACCGTGCAGGCCGCCCTGCCCGGCATGCAGGCCCGTCGCTTCGGTCGGGTGATCAACATCGGCACCAACCTGTTCCAGAATCCGGTGGTGCCCTATCACGACTACACCGCCGCCAAGGCCGCACTGCTGTCGCTGACCCGTACCCTGGCCGGCGACCTCGGCCCGCATGGCATCACCGTGAACATGTTGTCGGGCGGCCTGCTGCGCACCACCGATGCCAGCGCCGCCACCCCGGAAGCAGTGTTCGACTACATCGCCGCCAACACGCCACTGCGCAGCGTCACCACGCCGGCCGAGTTCGCCGATGCCGCGCTGTTCTTCGCCAGCCCCTGGTCGCGCGCGGTGACCGGTCAGAACCTGGTGGTCGATGGCGGGCTGGTGCGGGACTGAGTCGATGCGCATCTCCGAAGTCAGCCGCCTGACCGGCGCCAGTGCCAAGGCCATCCGCCTGTACGAGGCGCGCGGACTACTGCCGCCGGTGCCACGCCTGAACCGCTATCGCGACTACAGCGAACAGGACGTGGCCTGGGTGCAGCTGATCCGTCAGGCACTGGGGCTGGGCATCACCCTGGCCGCGATCTCACGCCTGCAGGGCCGCGATGGACGGCTCGACTGGCCAGCGGTACTGGCCTTGCTGGAGCAGCAGCGCGGCCGCATCGCCGACGAGCGGATGCGGCTGGCACAGGTCGAGCGCGACCTGCAGCTGGTCAGCGACGAACTGCAGCAGTGGCTGCACTCCGGCAGCGGCGACTGCATCCTGGAACCCAGCGGCTGCACCACCCCGGTTTGACTCTGCCCCTGGGGCAGACCCCAACCTCGCGCACTTTCCATTGCCCGAGGTTGCCGTGTCCCGTTCCATCCTGATCCTGCTCGGCCATCCCGACCGCGACAGCCTGTGCGGCGCCCTCGCCCAGCGCTACGCCACCGCCGCCGAGAACGCCGGTCACCAGGTACGCCTGATCGCGCTGGGTGACCTCCAGTTCGACCCGGTACTGCGCCACGGCTACCGTCAGATCCAGCCGCTGGAAGCCGACCTGCAGGACGCCGCGGAAGCGATCGAGGCCTGCGATCACCTGGTGCTGGTCTACCCCACCTGGTGGGGCGCGATGCCGGCACTGCTGAAGGGCTTCTTCGATCGCGTGCTGCTGCCGGGGTACGCCTTCCGCTACCGGCGCGATTCGGTGTGGTGGGACCGGCTGCTGGCCGGGCGCAGCGCGCGGGTGATCACCACGCTGGATACGCCGCCCTGGTACTACCGCTGGATCTACCGCGACCCGGGCGTCGCCCAGATCCGCGCCACCATCCTGCAGTTCTGCGGCATCCGCCCGGTGCGTGTCAGCCGCCTTGGCGCTGTACGCAGCAGTACAGCGGCACAACGCAGCAAGTGGCTGGCGCTGGCGGCGGACCTGGGCTCACGCGCCTGGTAGATCCACGCCATGCGTGGATGAAATGGTGGCCAGTGTTCCGCGTGTCGCGTTTGCCAATTGACCGCCAGGCACCGCGCCTCAAGGCTGTGCCCCCCCTGTTCCGGCCCGGGCAAAGCCCATGAAATCCTCGACTGTCTTCAGCAAGTGCGCCAGGAAGACCGGCTTTGCCGGGACCACGACTACCCGCTACCGCTTGCTGGATGACGCCCTGCTTGTCGTGAATCACCAGCGTGCCAGCGAAAGCCGGGGTTTCTATGTGAATGCTGGACTCTACTTTCCAGAGCTGCTCGAGCATCCCCTCGCACCTGACGATCTTGAAACGGCTTTCAGGTACCGCTCCAGCATTCCCACGCCCCACGTCGACTGGCGGATCGAAGAGACACCAGGCCTGCGCCGGGCCTTCATCCAGCAGGATCTTGAAGACCTGCTGCAGGCTGGTAACCGCGACGGACTGAAAGGCCTGCTGCTCGATGCCCTTGCCGACGTGGCCGGCTTCGCGGCAACCCATGGGAACCGGGAATCGGTGCGGCGATTGAATCGGGATGGACGCTTCCGGGCGATCATCCGCAGAGAGGTCTGAACCCCGGAAGCGTGCGAACCAAGGTTCGCACCCACCAGCGCAGGAGAAGCAGCGTCAGTGCCGCTTCGGCGGAGTCGGCCCGCAGCTGTCGCAACCGCCACAGGCGCCACCACTCCCGCTCGCCGGCGGCGCGACCTTCCGCCCCAGCGCCTGCAGCCAGGCAGCACGGCCCGGCTTCAGCAGGGCCAGCGCCAACGCACCGCGCAGCTTGCGCACGGTACCGGGGAACTGCTTCTTCAGCACCACCCAGGCACTGACCAGCACGGCCACCGCGATGATCAGGTACTGGATCAGCAGGCCGGCATCCATCAGCCGCCTCCCAGCGCCCTGGTCACCTGGTAGGTGATCAGGGCGGCCACGTAGGCCGCCGCGAACAGGTAGAACGCAGCGAAGCCCATCTGCTTCCACGAGTTGGTCTCGCGCTTGATGGTGGCCAGCGTCGAGATGCACATCGGGGCGTAGATGTACCAGACCAGCAGCGACAGTGCGGTGGCCAGCGACCAGCCATCGCTGATCAGCGGGGTCAGTGCTTGGCTGGCGGCATCGTCATCGGCTGCCGACAGCGCATACACGGTGGCCAGTGAAGACACCGCCACTTCACGCGCGGCCAGGCCCGGGATCAGCGCGATGCAGATCTGCCAGTTGAAGCCCAGCGGCGCGAAGAATGCCGCCATCGCATGGCCGATCTGGCCGGCGTAGCTGTAATCGATCGCGGGCATGGTGGCCCCCGCCGGCGCTGCCGGGAACGACAACAGCACCCAGAGCAGGATGGTCAGCGCCAGGATGATGCCGCCAACGCGCTTGAGGAAGATCATGCCGCGCTCGTACAGGCCGACCGCCAGGTCACGCACGTGCGGCAGGCGGTACGACGGCAATTCCAGCATCAGCGGATGCTCGCTCTTGTCGCGGCGCCACTTCTTCATGATCCACGACATCGCCAGCGCGCTGAGGATGCCGGCCGCGTACAGGCCGAACAGCACCAGGCCCTGCTGGTTGAACACGCCCCATACCGTCTTCTGCGGAATGAACGCACCGATCAGCAGCGCGTACACCGGCAGGCGTGCGGAACAGGTCATCAGCGGCGCCACCAGGATCGTGGCCAGGCGGTCACGCGGGTCCTGGATGCTGCGCGTGGACATGATGCCCGGCACTGCGCAGGCGAAGCTGGACAGCAGCGGGATGAACGAGCGACCGGACAGGCCGGCAGCGGCCATCATGCGGTCGAGCAGGAACGCCGCACGCGGCAGGTAGCCGGATTCCTCCAGCACCAGGATGAAGAAGAACAGGATCAGGATCTGCGGCAGGAACACCACCACGCCACCGACACCGGCGATGATGCCGTCGGTCAGCAGGCTGGCCAGCGGGCCTTCCGGCAGCACGCTGCCGACGAAGGCGCCGAGCCAGGCGAAACCGGCCTCGATGGCGTCCATCAGCGGCGTCGCCCAGGCGTACACGGCCTGGAAGATCAGGAACATCACCACCGCCAGGCTGACCAGGCCGAACACCGGGTGCAGCAGCCAGCGGTCCAGCGCGTCGTCGATCTTCGCGGTCCGCGCCGGCATGCGCACGGCCACCGACAGGATCTCGCGCACCTTGGCGTGGTAATCGATGCCACCTTCCGGGCCCGGCACCGGTGCATCCAGGTGCGGGACCATCGCATCCAGGCGTTCGACCAGGGCCCTGGCGCCCTGCTTGCGCACCGCCACGGTCTCCACTACCGGCACGCCCAGCTCGCGCTCCAGCGCGGCCACGTCCACCTGGATGCCACGGCGCTGGGCCGCATCAACCATGTTCAGCGCCACCACCATCGGCTTGCCCAGCTCGCGCAGTTCCAGCGCGAAGCGCAGGTGCAGGCGCAGGTTGGTGGCGTCGATCACGCACAGCAGCACATCCGGCGCGGCTTCGCCCGGGTAGAAGCCCCGGCACAGGTCACGGGTGATCGCCTCGTCCAGGCTGGCCGGATGCAGGCTGTAGGCGCCCGGAAGGTCGAGTACCGCGAACTCGCGGCCGGACGGCGCACGCAGACGGCCTTCCTTGCGCTCGACGGTGACGCCGGTGTAGTTGGCAACCTTCTGCCGGCTGCCGGTCAGCTGGTTGAACAGTGCGGTCTTGCCGCTGTTGGGGTTACCGACCAGCGCAACGCGCAGGGGGGCGGTAGTGGCAGTAGCAGTCATGCGCGTCGTTCCTGGCTGGCGGCGTCGACCACGACCCGCTTGGCTTCACTGATCCGCAGCGCGAAACGGGTGAACCCGACCTGCACCAGCAGCGGCTCTCCCCCAACCGGACCCTTGGCCACCAGGCGCACTTCCTCGCCCTTCACGAAACCCAGCTCGCGCAGGCGACGGGCGATGGCATCGTTGGCATGCAGGTCCTGCACGGACTCGACCACGGCCGAGGTGTGCAGCGGCAGTTCGGACAGCGTCATCTAGCGTGTTCTCTGCTGGATGTAAATGGTTCTCGATTCTAACATTCCCGCGTCGCGTCATGGCCCATGACCAATGGCCCGCTATGATCCATACAGGTATGGAGTGACCCTGGAATCCCATGAACGATGCTTTGCAGATCGAGCGCAGCGGCGCCGTCCTCACCCTCTGGCTGAACCGGCCGGAGCTGCACAACGCCTTTGACGCCGGGCTGATCGCCCGGCTGACCGCCGCACTGGAGGCCGCCGGCCACGATGCTTCGGTGCGCGCGGTGGTGCTGGCCGGCCACGGCGCCTCCTTCTCGGCCGGTGCCGACATGCAGTGGATGCGCGGCATGGCGGCAGCCAGCGAAGCCGATAACCGCGAGGACTCGCTGGCCCTGGCCCGGCTGATGCGCACCCTGGACGAGCTTCCCAAGCCGACCCTGGCCCGGGTCCACGGCGCGGCCTTCGGTGGCGGCGTCGGCCTGGTCGCCTGCTGCGACATCGCCATCGCCAGCACCTCGGCCCGTTTCGGCCTGACCGAAAGCCGCCTGGGCCTGCTGCCGGCGGTGATCTCGCCCTATGTGATCGAAGCCATCGGCCCGCGCCAGGCCCGTCGCTGGTTCGCCACCGGCGAGCATTTCGACGCCGACACCGCGCTGCGCATCGGCCTGGTCCACCAGCTGGTCGAGCCCGAACGCCTGGACGAGGCCGTGCAACGCCAGCTGGCCCTGCTCGACAAGGCCGGCCCGATCGCCTCGTCCACCGCCAAGCAACTGGTCCGCCAGGTCCGCGACAGCCATGACCGCGACACCCTGGATCGCGATAATGCCGCCCTGATCGCGCGCCTGCGGGTGTCGGCAGAGGGCCAGGAAGGCCTGGGCGCCTTCCTCGACAAGCGCGCCCCCCATTGGGTCACGGAAGCCTGAACATGCTCGATCATCTTGGTTTGACCAGCGCCGACCTGGCGCGCAGCAAGGCCTTCTTCCTGCAGGCACTGGCGCCACTGCAGATCGGCGTGGTGATGGAAGTGACCGCCGAACAGACCGGCGCGCACGACCACATCGGCTTCGGCAGCGACGGCAAGCCGTTCTTCTGGCTTGGCAATGGCGGCACCGCCAGCCATGGCGTGCATGTGGCCTTCGCCTGCGCCAGCCGCGACCAGGTGGACGCCTTCCATGCCGCCGCCCTCGCCGCCGGTGGCCGCGACAACGGCGCCCCGGGCCTGCGCCCGTGGTATCACCCGGACTACTACGGCGCCTTCGTGCTGGACCCGGATGGCAACAACATCGAGGCGGTCTGCCACCGCCCTGCCAATGGGGCAACCGCATGAGCGACTACGTCCGCATCGTCGAGGTCGGGCCGCGTGACGGCCTGCAGAACGAAAAGCAGTCGGTCTCCACCGGCGACAAGATCGAACTGATCAACCGCCTGTCGGCCACCGGCCTGCGCAGCATCGAGGCGACCAGCTTCGTCAGCCCGAAGTGGATCCCGCAGCTGGCCGATGCCGCCGAGGTCTACGCCGGCATCCAGCGCCGGCCCGGCATCCACTACCCGGTACTGGTGCCGAACGAACAAGGCTACGACCGCGCCCGTGCGGTGGGCGTGGAGGAAGTGGCGGTGTTCACCGCCGCCTCCGAGGCGTTCAACCGCACCAATACCAATGCCGGCATCGACGAGTCGCTGGCCCGCTTTGAACCGATCCTGCGCCGTGCTTCCGCCGATGGCGTGCGCGTGCGCGGCTACGTCTCCACCGTGCTCGGCTGCCCCTACCAGGGCGAAGTGCCGCTGGCTGATGTGGTGCGCGTTGCACGCGCCCTGCACCAGATGGGCTGTTACGAAATCTCGCTGGGCGACACCATCGGCGTCGGCACCCCACGCAAGGCACGGGCGATGCTGAAGGCGGTCGCTGCCGAGATTCCGATGGAAGCACTGGCCGTGCACTTCCACGACACCTACGGCCAGGCCATCGCCAACATCGCCACCTGCCTGGAAGCAGGCGTGCGCGTGGTCGACAGTGCGGTGTCGGGTGCCGGCGGCTGCCCGTATGCCAAGGGCGCCAGCGGCAACGTCGCCAGCGAAGACGTGGTCTACCTGCTGCAGGGCCTCGGCCTGGACAGCGGCGTGGACCTGCCGGCACTGGCCGAGACCGGCCGCTGGCTGGCCGGCCTGCTCGGCCGCGCCACCGCCAGCCGCACCGGGCAAGCGCTGGCCGCCGCCGGTTGACCGCCGCACTGCGCCGCCCCGCAAAGGCGGCGCAGTGCACAACAGCGGCGGTCGCGGCTTCCGTTAGAATCGGCGGTTCTCGAACCTGCAGGACCGTTCAATGCAGCTGTCTTCCGTACGTGCCGTGATCACTGGCGGCGTCTCCGGCCTCGGCCTGGCCGTGGCCCAGCACCTCGTCGCCCAGGGCGGCAAGGTGGCCCTGTTCGACCTCAACGACGACAAGGGCGCTGCCGCCATTGCTGGGCTGGGTGCCGACAAGGCCCGCTATTTCAACGTCAACGTCAGCGATGAGGCGGCGGTGACCGCGGCCATCGACCAGGCCCACGATTTCCTCGGCGGCCTGAACGTGGCGATGAACTGCGCCGGCATCCTGGGCGCCGGCCGCGTGCTGGGCAAGGAAGGCCCGATGCCGCTGGCCGGCTTCCAGGGCACGGTGATGGTGAACCTGGTCGGCAGCTTCAACGTGGCCAAGGCCGCTGCCAACCGCATGCAGCACAACGAGGCCGGCACCGACGGCGAGCGCGGCGTGATCATCAACACCGCCAGCATCGCCGCCTATGAAGGCCAGATCGGCCAGGCCGCGTATGCCGCCAGCAAGGGCGGCGTGGTCTCGATGACGCTGCCGATGGCGCGCGAACTGTCGCGCTTCGGCATCCGCGTCAACACCATCGCCCCGGGCGTGTTCTGGACACCGATGGTCGACGGCATGCCTGAGGCCGTGCAGCAGTCGCTGGCCGCCTCGATTCCGTTCCCGTCGCGCCTGGGCAAGCCGGAAGACTTCGCCAGCCTGGTCGGCTTCATCCTCGGCAACACCTACCTCAACGGCGAGACCATCCGCCTGGACGGCGCTACCCGCCTCGCTCCGAAGTGATTCCCCCCCGGGCGCCGGGACGGCGCCCTCCCCCAACGACCTAGATCACCATGAAAGCCAACGACATCAAGAAGGGCAACGTCGTCGAGTACAACAACGGCGTGTACCAGATCCGCGACATCGAGCGCAGCTCGCCGCAGGGTCGCGGCGGCAACGTCCGCTTCCGCTTCATCATGTACAGCGTGCCGGGCGGCAACAAGCTCGACGCCAGCTTCGATGCCGACGACAACCTGGTCGAGGTCGAACTGCTGCGCCGCCAGTCCACCTATTCGTACAAGGACGGCGACGCCTTCGTCTTCCTCGATGACGAGGACTACACCCCCTACACCCTGGATGCGGACGTGATCGGCGACGACGCCGGCTACATCACCGACGGCCTGACCGGCATCTACGTGCAGGTCATCGACGAGCAGCCGGTGGCGATCCAGCTGCCGGCCTCGGTGGTGCTGGAAGTGATCGAGACGCCGCCGGAACTGAAGGGTGGCACCGCCACCAAGCGCCCGAAGCCGGCCAAGCTCAACACCGGCATCGAGATCATGGTGCCGGAGTACATCGTCAACGGCGAACGCGTGCTGGTGAACACCGCCACCGGCGAATTCGCGGGCCGTGCCGACTAAGCGCCTCGCGCTGATCGGCTGCCTGTCCCTGCCTGCGGCGTGTTCGCCGCAGGCAGGCCATCGGATGTTGCAGTCGTGTAGCAACGAGCCCACGCACGGCTGCTGTGCGTTGGACAGGGACTGCAGCCGAGCGTGGCTCGGCTCTACAGGTAGCTTACGGCTGCTTCGCGCCGAAATTGCCGCAGCCGTGGTACTGGCGGGTGCCGATGGTCAGGTTCACCTTGGCCTCGAACGCCTCGCCACTCATGTCGTCCTGGCAGATCGTGCGCTGGAAGCTGAGCTTGACGTCGGTGCCATCAGACGCCTTGCCACTCCAGCCGTCAGCACCTGCGGTGGGCTTGGCGACATCGAAACGACGCTCACCGTAATCTACTTCCACCTGCAGGCCCGGCGTGTCGCCGTCGACAACCGCCAGCCAGCCCGGCTCATTGCCGGTGGCACGGAACGCGGCATTGCCGGCGCTGCCATCGCCTTCAGTGGCTTCGACTGCATGGCACTCGCGATCGGCTTCGCCCTTCAGGCTCAACAGGCCGTCATCGCTGCCCTTGGTCCAGAAGCTGTTGCCCTTGCCATCGCCGTACTTGGCACCCGACGCCGCACGCTCGGAGCTCATGGCGAAGGTGCGTTCGCCGATCACCACCGTGGCCGCATCCTCGCCATTGAAGGTCGCGCGCACGCTCAGATCACCACACTGGTAGGTGGTCTCGCTGCCACCTTCGGTGCTGGCGCTCGGCTGCGGCGCGGCAGGCGCGGCATCATTGCCGCTCGCAGCGGGCGGCTGGGCCGGCTGGCACGCGGCCAGCACCAACCCGAGGGAGGCTGCCAACAGACTGGGAACTACACGCATGGCTCGACTCCTTGTCGACACTACAGAGAGGCTCGACCCTACCACCTGTCGGTGAGCGGGGCCTGAAAGCGGCCTGACCGCACTCATGCGGCCAGTACCGCCATCGACAACAGCTGCGCGCCGCTTTCGCCGGAACTGCAGGTCCACACCCGCAGCAGGCGCAGTTTCAGCTCGCGCTCCTGGCCCTGCCCGCGCACCGACAAGCGCACGTCGCTGGACAACAATGCCAGGCGTCCGCACAGCAGCGTTTCCACCGCGTACGACTGCAGGCTGCGCACGTGCAGGTTTCCGGCCAGCCAGTCGCCCAGCCACGGCAGGTCGAGCAAGCGTCCGCCCTGCCCGTCCATCATGAACAATGCCGGCGATACCAGCGCGGTCAGCGCATCGTGGTCGTCATCCAGCAATGCCTGCCGCAGGCGCTGTTCCAGCGCTGCCAACTGCCGCTCATGCAGGTCTTCAACGATGTCCCGTTCCATCCACGGATCCTTCCGGCATCGGCCGGCGCCTGCGCAGGCGTTGCGCGATCCACTGCCGCGCGCCCTGCACCACTACATAGAAGACCGGCACGAAGAACACCGCCAGCACCGTCGCACTGACCATGCCGCCGAACACACCGGTTCCAATCGCCTGCTGGGTTTCCTTCGACGCGCCCTGCGCCAGCATCAGCGGCACCACGCCCAGCGCGAATGCCAACGAGGTCATCACGATCGGCCGCAGGCGCAGCCGCGCCGCCTCCAGCGCCGCTTCAACCAGGCCGCGACCCTGCTGCTGCAGCTGGCGCGCGAACTCGACGATGAGGATCGCGTTCTTCGCCGACAGCCCGATCACGGTGATCATGCCGACCTTGAAGAACACGTCGTTGGGCATGCCCCGCAACAGCACCGCAGCAACCGCACCGAGCAGGCCCAGCGGCACCACCAGCATCACCGCCAGCGGGATCGACCAGCTCTCGTACAGCGCCGCCAGCACCAGGAACACCACCAGCATCGACAACAGCAGCAACCACGGCGCCTGCGCACCGGACTCCCGCTCCTGCAGCGACTGGCTGGTCCACTGCAGGGCAAAACCGGACGGCAGCTTCTCCGCCAACCGCTCCATCTCCGCCATGGCCTGGCCGGTCGACACGCCGGAGGCCGGTGCGCCGGACAGGTTCAGCGCCGGGAAGCCGAGATAGCGCTGCAGCTGCAGCGGCGCCTCGGTCCAGTGCGGCGTCACCAGTTCCGACAACGCCACCATGCCGCCTTCGCTGTTGCGCACGTACAGCTTCAGCACATCCTCCAGCTCCATCCGGTGGGGTGCATCGGCCTGCAGGATCACCTGCTGCAGCCGCCCCTTGTTGGGGAAGTCGTTGACGTACTGCGAGCCCATCGCCGCCGACAGCGTGCTGCTGATCTGCTCGAACCCCACGCCCATCGCCTCGGCCTTGGCGCGGTCGATGTCCAGCCGCACGCTGGTACCTGCTGGCAGGCCATCGGCATGCACCTCCGACAGCAGCGGGCTGGCCTCGGCCAGCTTCAGCAGCTGCTGCAGGGCGGCACGCAGCTCTGCCTGGCTCTGCCCGGTACGCGCCTGCAGGGCGAGCGAGAAGCCGGACGAACGGCCCAGGCTGTCGATCGCCGGCGGCATCACGCTCATCACCTCGCCCTCGGCAATCGTCGCCATCGCCTTCTGCGCGGCCTCCACTTCGCCGGCCGCGGTAGCCCCTGCACGCTCGCCCCAATCCTTCAGCATCGTGTAGGTCAGCGCCGCGCTCGGGCCGGAACCGGAGAAGCTGTAGCCGAGGATCGACTGGTTGGAGCCGATGCCCGGGCGTGACGCCACATGCCGTTCGTAGGCTTCGACCACGGCCAGCGTGCGTTCGGCGGTGGCTTCGGCCGGCAGCTGGATCGAGGTCATGAAGTAGCCCTGGTCCTCTTCCGGCAGGAAGGCGCCCGGCAGCCAGTGCAGGCCCAGCAGCAGCGCCGCCACCAGCGCGGCGAACACGCCCATCACCCGCCCGCTCCGCTGCAGCACCGACGCCACACCACGCTGGTAACGCCCGGTCATCCGCTCGAAGCCGCGGTTGAATGCGCCGAACAGCCCACCACGACCATGATGGCCATGGGTGTTCGGACGCAGCAGCGTCGCGCACAGCGCCGGCGTCAGGCTCAATGCCAGCAGCGCCGAGAACAGGATCGACACCGCCATCGCCACGGTGAACTGTCGGTAGATCGCACCCACCGAGCCGCTGGCCAGCGCCATCGGGATGAACACCGCGGTCAGCACCAGGGTGATGCCGATCACCGCACCGGTCAGTTCGCGCATCGCCTTGATGGTGGCCTCGCGCGGCGGCAGGCCTTCCTCGGCCATGATCCGTTCCACGCCCTCGACCACCACGATGGCGTCGTCGACGATGATGCCGATTGCCAGCACCATGCCGAACATGGTCAGCACGTTGATCGAGAAGCCCAGCGCCAGCATCACCGCGAAGGTGCCCAGCAGCGCGATCGGTGCGACCAGTGCCGGAATCAGCGTGTAGCGCCAGTTCTGCAGAAACAGGTACATCACTGCGAACACCAGCAGCATCGCCTCCAGCAGCGTCTGCACCACCTTCTGGATCGAGATCTTGACGAACGGTGCGGTGTCGAACGGAATGCTCGATTCCACGCCGCGCGGCAGCAGCGGCGCCAGCTCGGCCATGCGCTCGCGCACCGCCGACGCGGTGCGAACCGCGTTCGCGCCAGGACGCAGCTGCACGCCGGCGGCGGTGGCCGGATGGCCATCCTCGCGGGTGCCCCAGGCATAGCTCTGCGCGCCCAGCTCGACGCGGGCGACATCGCCCAGCACCACCCGCGAGCCGTCGGCCCCGGCGCGCAGCACGATGGCAGCGAACTGCTCCGGCGTGGACAGCTGGCCATCGGCACTCAGCGGCACGGTGATGCGCTGGCCCGGAACACCCGGAGAATCGCCGATGCGCCCCGGCGAGATCTCCAGGTTCTGCTGCTCGATGGCAGCGGCCACGTCACCCATGGTCAGCCCATAGCCGGTCAGCCGGGTCGGGTCCAGCCACACGCGCATCGCCTGCTCGGCACCGAACAGCTGCACGCGGCCGACGCCATCGATGCGGCGCAGCTCCTCGATGATGTTGCGCGCCATGAAGTCGCCCAGTGCGGCCTCGCTGACGCTGGCATCCGGCGAACGCAGGCCGACCAGCATCAGGAAGCCGGAATCGGCGGCCTCCACGAACAGGCCGTTCTGGCGCACGCTGCGCGGCAGGCGCGGCTCGATCGCCTTGATCCGGTTCTGCACGTCCACCTGCGCCAGCTCCGGGTTGGTGCCCGGCTTGAAGGTGGCGGTGATCGAGGCTTCGCCGGACGTGTCCACCGACGACTCGAAGTACAGCAGGTGCTTGACGCTGGACAGCTCGCGCTCGATCAGGCCGACCACCGCGTCATTCAGCGTCTGCGGGCTCGCACCCGGGTAACTGGCATAGATGCTGACGCTGGGCGGGGCAACCGCCGGATAGCGCTCCACCGCCAGCCGCGGGATCGCCAGCACACCGGCCAGGATGATGAAGATCGCCAGCACCCAGGCGAACACCGGGCGATCGATGAAGAAACGTGCCATGTTGGATTTTCCTGGAGGGACCGGCCCGGTAGAGGCTCAGCCCTTGCTGCCGGCCTGCACCGCGCCGGCGCTGGCGACCGGCATCTGCCAATCGCGCGCATCGACCACCACGCCTTCCTGCAGGCGTTCCTGGCCTTCGACCACCACCTTTTCGCCCGCCTTCAGGCCGGTGCGCACCAGCCATTGGCGATCGACACTACCGTCCACTTCCAGCGTGCGGATCACCGCCTTGCCATCGCCACCGATCACCCAGGCATAGGCCTGGCCACCGGCACTGCGCAGCACGGCCTGCTGCGGCACGGTCAGTGCGCTGGCCGGCGCACCCCGCGGCACCTTCGCGCGCACGTACATGCCGGGCAGCAGCTGGCGCTGCGGGTTGTCGACCAGGATGCGCAGGATCACATCACCGGTGCGCGCATCGACATTGATACCGGAGAACAGCATCTGGCCACGTTCGGGCAGCGGCTTGCCGGCCGCACCGATGATCGTCACCGGCAGCTCGCCGCCACCGGCACTGCGTTGCAGCGACTCGAGCTGCGCCGCTGGCTGGCGCACATCGACGTAGACCTGGTCGATCTGCTGCACCACCGCCATCGGCTCGGCATCGGCCACGCCGACCAGTGCACCTTCGGTCACCAGCGCCTGGTCGATGCGACCGGCAATCGGTGCACTGACCGTGGCATAGCGCAGGTCGAGCTGGCGGCGGGCCAGGATCGCGCGCGCCTCGTTCACCGCGGCACGGGCCTGTTCGTACTCGGCACTGGCATCGTCGCGGTGCTGCTGGCTGACCGCCTGCGCGGCCGCCAGCGCATGCAGGCGCTGCGACTGCACGCGGCTGCGGCCCAAGGCGGCCTCACTGCGCTGCAGCGCGGCCAGTGCCGAGTCGACATCGGCACGGAACGCCGCCGGATCGATCTGGAACAGGGCCTGGCCGGCGCGCACTTCCGCACCCTGCTCAAACAGCCGGCGCTGCACGATGCCGCCCACCTGGGCACGGATCTGTGCGGTGCGTACGGCGGCCACGCGGCCGGGCAGTTCGTCATCGCGCTGTACGACCTGCGGGCCGACCGTGACCACGCTGACGCGCGGTGTCGCTTCGGGCGTGGCTTCGGGGGCGGAGCAGGCCGTCATGGCCAGGGCGAGGGCCGCGATCAACGCGACCGGAGTCCTGAAGGTTCTCATTGCTGTGCACAATGCCGCGCGGGCGGCTGATAGGTTCTGAAGCGTGCAGTCTGCGGGGCGATGATGGGGTTTCGATGGAGGAACTGTGGAGATACGATGGAGGCAAGCACCTTAAGGCCCCGCCCCTGCATGCATGCCTCCCCTGCCCTCGCCGCCCTCGTCCTGATCGTCGAGGATGAGGCCGAGATCGCCGATATTCTTACCGCCTACCTGGAACGCGAAGGACTACGCACCCTGCGTGCCGCCGATGGCCACAGTGCACTGGACCTGCACCGCAGCGCCCGCCCCGACCTGGTCCTGCTCGACGTACAACTGCCGCGGCTGGATGGCTGGAGCGTACTGACCCAGCTGCGCCAGCGCGGCGAAACGCCGGTGATCATGCTGACCGCGCTGGACCAGGACCTGGACAAGCTGACTGCGCTGCGCATGGGCGCCGACGACTACGTGGTCAAGCCGTTCAATCCAGCCGAAGTGGCAGCGCGCGTGCGCGCCGTGCTGCGGCGTACGCTGCGTGGCTCGCGCGTGGACGCACCGACCGCACTGCGCGCGGGCCCGTTGCTGATCGACTCGGCCACCCATGCCGTGCATGTGGAAGGCGACGGCTACAGCCACGAAGTGCTGCTCACCCTCACCGAGTTCAAGCTGCTGCACTGCATGGCGCTGGCGCCGACCCGCATCTTCAGCCGCAGCGAACTGATGCACGAATGCCTGCCGGAAAGCGAGGCGCTGGAGCGCACGGTCGACAGCCATGTCAGCAAGCTGCGCCGCAAGCTGGATGAAGTGGGCATGGTCAATGTTCCGGCCAGCGTGCGCGGTGTCGGCTACCGGTTGATGGCCGACCGCTGATGGCCCGCCTGCGCCGCTCCGGGCTCAGTCGCCACATCATCGTCTCGATGTCGCTGATGGTGATCGGCGTCATCGTGATGATGATCCTGTCATCGTGGCTGCTGTACGCGGTGCTGGTCGAGTTCTTCCCCGGCAGTGCCGAAGAGCCGGAAAGCTGGCTGCCGACCGGGCCGGAGCTGGCATGGATGGTCGGGGTGATCCTGACCGGCCTGGCACTGGCCATCGCCGCCTCGTTCCGCCTTGCCCACCGCATCCTGTCGCCGTTGAATTCGCTGGTCGACAGCGTGCGCGCGCTTGCCGGCGGCGACCTCGGTGCGCGCGCCAGCGCCCAGGAAAACTCGCCCGGCGAAGTGGCCACCCTGGTCGAGGATTTCAATGCGATGGCGCGCCGCCTGCAGCACATGGAGAGCGAGCGCGCGATGTGGCATGCGGCCATTGCCCATGAACTAAGGACTCCGGTGACGATCCTGCGTGGTCGCCTGCAGGGGCTGGCCGAGGGCGTGTTCCAGCCAGACGAATCCCAGTTCCGCAGCCTGCTGGCACAGGTCGAAGGCCTCTCACGCCTGATCGAGGATCTGCGCGTGTTGAGCCTGTCCGACAACGCGCGGTTGGACGTACGCCGCGCGCGCACCGACGTGGTGGCCGAAGTGCATTCGGTGATGACCCTGGTCGACCCGCAGTTCCGCGCCGCCGGCTTCGTGCTGGAGCTGGAAACCAGCCGCGAGGAACACAACGCGCACTGTGACCCGACACGCTTGCGCCAGGCCCTGCTGGCACTGCTGGAGAATGCGCGTCGCTACGCCAGCCCGGGCAAGGTGCGGATTGCCGTGCACGACACGCCCGGACACGTGCAGGTGGCGATCGAGGACGAAGGCCCGGGCATCGACCCGGAACTTCACACCGACATCTTCACTCCGTTCATGCGCGCCGACGGCTCGCGCTCGCGCCAGGGCGGCGGCAGCGGGCTGGGCCTGGCGGTGGTCAAGGCCATCGCCGATGCACATGGCGGGCGCGTCTACTGCACGCCCGGCAGCGCCGGCGGCAGCCGCTTCGTCATCGAGCTTCCGCGCCAGTAGCCGGCAGCCTGGCCTGTTCGCGCAGGTGCGCGCCGAGTGTGGTCAGATTGGCGTCGATCGCATCCATTTCGTCGCGCTGCGGCGCCGGCAGCGTCTGGCGCAGCTGTACGCGCAGCGCCTGCCACGCCGGCACCGCCTGCGCACTGGCGGTGGCCACGACCTCGGACAACAGCGCCTGCTCATCGGCAAGCGGCAACCCGTAGCCATCGTCGACCAGCAGCGTACCCGGGCGCAGCCATTGCCCACCCTGCTCCAGCAGCTGGCGCAGGCCGCGCGTCTCGGCACTGTCCGGTGCCGCCAGCAGGCGCCGTTTCAGCACATCGCGCGCGCGCAGTTCGGCGCGGCGTTGCGCAGCCTGTTCCAGCAGCAGCAGCCCGGCGCTGGCACGCAGGTCACCCTGCAGCAGCCAGGGCGCACGCTGCTGTGCGGGCAGCTTCAGCCAGGCGCGCACATCGCGCACCGGCAGATCCAGCTGCGAAGCCGCCACATCGAACAACTGCTGGTAATGGTCGCGTGCCGAGGCGAAGTAGTAGCCCTGCGCCTGCGCGGAATCCCGATCAGCCAGCACCTGCTCATCCAGTACCTGCAATCGCGCCAGCCGACGCTTCAACCCGCGCGGACTCAGCTGGGCCAGCCCGGCCTCCCCCAGGCGCGGCACGCCCGCCTGCAGCAGCTTTGCGGTTTCCACCGCGCAGTTGTTGCTGACGAAGTAATAGCGCCCGTCGTAGCTCCAGTGCACCTGTGCAGTGCGCTCGAGCAGGCCGGCGATCTCGCCGGGCGACAACTGCAACGGCAGCGACTGCAACCCACGCAGTTCCACCTTGGTGTACTCGTCCACCACCTGCTGCAGCGGCAGCACGAACAGCCGCGAGGGATAGCCGCCGGTCAGGCCACGCCAGTTGGAAATCTGCACATCACCCACGAATGCGCGGAACGACAGCACGCGGTGGTGCTCCAGGTCCAGGCGGCAGTCCGGCCCCGGCGCACGGCCCGGCCGGCAGATCACCAGCCGCAGCATGCTGTGCCCCCAGCGGCTCATCGGCTGCGCACTGCCTTCGGCGAACAGGTAGTCCACGGCGTAGACGCGCGAAGGATCGAGCTGCAGCAGCGATGCCGCACCCTCTTCCGATTCGGCCTGCAGCAATGGCAACGTGGCCGCGCAGTGCGACTGCGGCAGCGATGGCGGGGTTCCGAAATGGGCCTGGTACCACTGCGCCAGCGCCGGGCGCCGGCAGGCAAACTCGCTGTCGAGCACGAAATGCTCGGCGTTCACTGCCAGGTACTCGGCCGGATCCTTCAGTTCATAGGCATCCGGACTACGGTCACGGAAGTCGTTGCCACCACGGCCGAGATGCCAGGGCTTGCGCTGCCATCCGGCCAGGTCGCGCCAGCGCGCACTGCGCGACCAGTTCGCGCCGCTACGGTCTGCAACATGGGTCAGTTCATGCACCAGCGCGCTGCGTCGTGCACGGCGTGCGCCGGGCACGGCATCATCCAGCAGCTCGCGACGCAGGTCGATGCGGCCGGCGAAAGCGCGACCGTGCACATCGGCCGGCAGGTGGTCGCTCCAGCGCACCTGCACGTGTGCTGGCAGTGAGCGCAGCAGGCCATCTGGCAGCAGGGACTGCACGTCGGCCAGGGTCTGCATCGCCACCTGCTGCTGTGCAGGGCTCAGCCCTTCCGGATCCAGGCGCAGGTCGCTGCTGGCATGTGCGGCCGGAACGGCCAGCAGTAGAGCCAGGCCATGCCTGGCTGCGTTCCGTGCAGATGTCATGGCGTTGCCAGCCAGCGGCCGGCACTACCCGGGATCAACGCGCCAGCAGCGCGCGGGCCAGTTCCAGGTCGCTCTGCTGCTGTGCGGCAGCGCTCTGCTCACGCAGGTGGACCAGCGCGGCCTGCAGGCGGGCGCCACGGATCTGGCCGTCGCTGGCGATGAACGCGGCGGCATCGTCGCGTGCGGCCTGCACCACCTTGTCGTCGCCCGAGCTGCTGGCCGAAGAGCCCGACGATGCACCGGTGGCGGAACCGGCCGAGGTGCCGGCGAAGCTGGAAGCGAAGCCGGCCAGCGGCAGGGACAGCAGGGCGAGCAGCAGAAGCGGACGGGTCATCGGTTCGAAGCCGGTTGTGAGGATGCGTGGAGCGTAACGGGTGCGTGAAGGATTTGCCCGGCTCAAACGTCGAACAGCTTGCCGGGATTCAGCCGCGCTTGGGGATCGAACGCACGTTTGACCGCCTTCATCAGGGCGATCTCGGCCGGGCCGCGGGTGCTGTCCAGGTAGCCCTTCTTGACCAGGCCGATGCCGTGTTCAGCCGAGATGCTGCCATCGAACCGGGCCAGCACCTGCGCCAGCAGCTTGGTCACATGCTCGCACTGCGCCACGAAATCGGCGTCGCTGGTGTCATCGGGCTTGAGCACGTTGATGTGCAGGTTGCCGTCACCGATATGACCGAACCACACCACATCGAAGTGCGGGTAGGCCTGCCCGATCAATGCCTGGGTCTCGGCCAGGAACGCCGGCATCGCCGAGATCCGCACCGAGACGTCGTTCTTGTAGGGCTTGTAGCGCGCCAGCGATTCGGTGATGCCTTCGCGCAGGCGCCACAACTGGGCGGCCTGGGCATCGCTGGCACTGATCACGCCGTCGCTGACCCAGCCGTTGCCCATGCAGTCCTCGAAGGCCGCCATCGCCGCCGCTTCCTGCGCTTCGTCGTTGGCGGCGAACTCGGTGACCACGTAATACGGGTGCACCTCGTCGAACGGTGCCTGCGCACCATGCGCCAGCACGTGCTCCAGCGCGCGATCAGTGAAGAATTCGAAGGCCTGCAGCTGCAGCCGTGCGCGGAACGCGGCGAATACCTGCATCAGCACTTCGAAGCTGGGCAGCGCCAGCAGCATCACGTTGCTGGCCGGCGGCGGATCGGTCAGCTTCACCGTCGCTTCGACGATCACGCCCAGCGTGCCTTCCGAACCGATCAGCAGCTGGCGGAAGTCATAGCCGCTGGAGTTCTTGATCAGGCCCTTGTTGAGCTCCAGCAACTCGCCACTGGCGGTGACCACCTTCAGCCCGGCGATCCACTCGCGGGTGTTGCCGTAACGGATCACGCGGATGCCACCGGCATTGGTGGCGATGTTGCCGCCGATCGTGCAGGAACCACGCGCGGCGAAATCCACCGGGTAGATCAGGCCGTGGTCCAGCGCGGCGTTGTGCACGGCTTCCAGCGGCATGCCGGCCTGCACCACCAGGGTGCGATCGACCGCGTCGTAGGCCAGCGCCTTGTTCATCCGTTCCAGGCTGAGCACCAGCTCGCCGTTGGCAGCCACCGCGCCACCGGAAAGGCCGGTACGGCCGCCGGACGGCACCACGGCCACGCCCTCGCCCGCACTCCAGCGCATCACCGCCTGCACTTCCTCGACCGTGGCCGGCAGTGCGATCGCCAACGGCGCCGGCGTCCAGCGCCGGGTCCAGTCGCGCCCGTAATGCTCCAGGTCGGCCGGGTCGGTCTTCAGCTTCAGGCCGGGACAGGCCTGCTGCAGCGAGGCAATGCGGGAATCGGTCATGACGGTCCAGCGCGGGGCGTGAAGAACGGGCAAGCGTGCCAGCGGCACGCGCCAGCGTCCAGCCCTGCCGCGCTGCAGATAGCTACGGATGCAACCAATTGCGCACTGCACCATGGGCGCTTCGATCTGGCATAGTGGTCAGCCCCTGTCCCACTGGCCGTGTCGCCCCATGTCGCCGAAGAAGACCTCGTTCCCCAAGCAGGATATCCGCGTGCTGTTGCTGGAGGGGGTCAGCCAGACCGCCGTGGAGGTGTTCAGCGCCGCCGGCTACAGCCAGATCGAGGCGCACACCAAGGCGCTGCCCGAGGACGAACTGAAGGCGCGCATCGCCGAGGCGCACATCGTCGGCATCCGCTCGCGCACCCAGCTCAGCGCCGAGGTGCTGGCCGAGGCCAAGCGCCTGATCGCGGTGGGCTGCTTCTGCATCGGCACCAACCAGGTCGACCTGGACGCGGCCGAGCTGGCCGGCATCCCGGTGTTCAACGCGCCCTATTCGAACACCCGCAGCGTGGCCGAGCTGGTGATTGCCGAGGCGATCATGCTGACCCGTGGCATTCCGCAGAAGAATGCCGAGTGCCATCGCGGCGGCTGGTCGAAGTCGGCCAGCGGCAGCCATGAGGTGCGTGGCAAGACCCTGGGCATCATCGGCTATGGCCACATCGGCACCCAGGTCGGCGTGCTGGCCGAATCGCTGGGCATGCAGGTGATCTTCCACGACGTGGAAACCAAGCTGGCGCTGGGCAATGCGCGTGCTGCGGCCAGCCTGGACGACCTGCTGGCCCGCGCCGACATCGTCACCCTGCATGTGCCGGAGACCCCGGCCACGCAGTGGATGATCGGCAGCACCGAGCTGGCGAAGATGCGCAAGGGCGCGCACCTGATCAACGCCGCGCGCGGCACCGTGGTCGACATCGATGCGCTGGACGCGGCGCTGGCCAGCGGCCACGTCGGTGGCGCCGCGCTGGACGTGTTCCCGGTCGAGCCGAAGGGCAATGGCGATATCTTCGAATCGCCGCTGACCCGCCACGACAATGTGATCCTGACCCCGCACGTGGGCGGCAGCACGCTGGAGGCGCAGGACAACATCGGCGTGGAGGTGGCGGCCAAGCTGGTGCGCTACAGCGACAACGGCAGCACCCTGTCGGCGGTCAACTTCCCGGAAGTGACCCTGCCCGAACACGAAGACAGCCTGCGCCTGCTGCACATCCACCAGAACGTGCCGGGCGTGCTGTCCAAGGTCAACGAGATCTTCTCGCGCCACAACGTCAACATCGACGGCCAGTTCCTGCGCACCGACCCGAAGGTGGGCTACGTGGTGATCGACATCACCGCCAGCGAGGAACAGGCCGCCGCCGTGCGCGACGAGCTGGCCGCGATTCCGGGCACGCTGCGGACACGCATCCTGTATTGAAAAAAGGGGACGGAGGGGATTAAGTCGTTTGCGGCACATGCGCTATAAACGACTTAATCCCCTCCGTCCCCTTTTTACCTCAACGTGCCAGCCACCGGCGCGCCATGCGCTGCATGGACTCGTCCGATTCCGGATCGGACACGACTTCGGTCACCGGCCGCCATGCCAGGTCAAGTGACTCCTCGCTGAGCACGAAGGCTTCGCCACCCAGCGCGCGGATTACGAAACGCACGTCGTAGTGCCAGTGCCCCGGCACGTCCTTGCGCTCCGGGATCCAGTGCTTGTCCAGATCGAAGATCGCCGGGTCTTCCAGCACCAGGCCGCTCAGGCCCGACTCCTCTTCGGCCTCCTTCAGCGCCACCTGGGCCAGGTCACGGTCGCCGTCGGCGTGGCCGCCCAGCTGCAGCCAGCGTTGCAGCTTGCGGTGGTGGGTCAGCAGCAGGCGCTGGCCATCGGCACTGACCAGCCAGCAGCTGGCGGTGAAGTGGCCGGCCAGGCGCTCGCGGCGGAACGGATCTTCCGGATCGTCCAGCAATGTGCCGAATTCGGCAGCCAGTGCGTCGTGGGCAGGCTCACGGCGGGCATAGTCCCGCAGCAGGCCACGCAAGCGATCGTCAAGCACGGCAAGGGTTTCGGCGGTCTGGCGCATGAATGGGGGCGGTCTGGAAAAATACTGCTCATTATCGCCGTTCATTGTTGCGATTGCGCTTGTGCGTTGGCTTCAGCTTTGGCTAAGGTACAGCGGGCCGTTCGCGCGGCCTTCACCATTCCAGGGTTGCCGGCAACGTATCGGCGGCCCACCCCATCCGATCACTAGGAAGTACTGCATGCTGAAAGCTCTGTTGAGGGTCAAGCCGGTTGAACCGGCCGGGCACGTCGATGCCGGCGAACCCATCGAAGGCAGCCTGGACGGCGAAGCCACGCTGAAACGGACCCTCACGGCTAAACACCTCATCCTGCTTGGCGTGGGTGCGGTGATCGGCGCTGGTATCTTCGTGCTGACCGGCCAGGCCGCGGCCAACCATGCCGGCCCGGCGGTGATGCTTTCGTTCGTGCTGGCCGGTTTCGCCTGTGCCCTGGCGGGCCTGTGCTATGCCGAGTTCGCGGCGATGATGCCGGTCTCCGGCAGTGCCTATTCGTACTCCTACGCCACCCTGGGCGAAGGCATGGCCTGGTTCATCGGCTGGTGCCTGGTGCTGGAGTACCTGTTCGCCTCGGCCTCGGTCGCGGTGGGCTGGTCGGCGTACCTGATCAGCTTCATCACCACCACCCTGCACATGCCGTTCCCGGACCTGCTCAGCGCCGCGCCCATCGCCTGGACCGGCAGCGAGTTCGTCTCCTCCGGCAAGCTGTTCAACCTGCCGGCGGTGCTGATCGTGGCGGCGGTGTCCGGCCTGCTGTACGTGGGCGTGACCCAGTCGGCCTTCGTCAACGCCATCATCGTGGCAATCAAGGTCACCGTCATCTGCCTGTTCATCGGCATCGGCGCGGCCCATATCGACCCGGCCAACTGGCAGCCGTTCATCCCGGAAAACACCGGCGTGCCGGGTGAGTTCGGCTGGAGCGGCATCTTCCGCGCCGCCACCATCGTGTTCTTCGCCTACATCGGCTTCGACGCGGTCTCCACCGCCGCCGGTGAAACCAAGGACCCACAGCGCAACATGCCGATCGGCCTGCTCGGCTCGCTGGCGGTGTGCACGATCGTCTACATCATCGTCTGCGCGGTACTGACCGGCATGATGCCGTACCACCTGCTGGGCACCGACAAGCCGGTGGCCACCGCGCTGGAGCCCTACCCGACCCTGTCCTGGCTGAAGACGTTCGTGGAAATCGGCGCCATCGCCGGCCTGTCCTCGGTGGTGCTGGTGATGATGATGGGCCAGACCCGCATCGCCTACACCATCTCCCGCGACGGCCTGCTGCCGAAGTTCTTCGGCAAGGTCCACGCCCGCTTCCGCACCCCGTACGTCGCCACCATCGTGGTCGGCGTGATCGCTGCCGCGCTGGCCGGCCTGGTGCCGCTGAACGTGCTCGGCGAACTCGTCTCGATGGGCACCCTGCTGGCCTTCGCCACCGTCTGCGTCGGCGTGCTGGTGCTGCGCTATACCAAGCCGGACCTGCACCGCCCGTTCCGCGTGCCGATGGTGTGGATCATCTGCCCGCTCGGCGCGGCCACCTGCCTGTTCCTGTTCTGGCAGGCGTTCGTGGTGCATTGGCACCTGTTCGTTGGCTGGACCCTGCTCGGCCTGCTGATCTACCTGGGCTACGGCATCCGCAACAGCAAGCTGGCCAAGTCGCCCTGATCCGCCTACGGGCCGGCCTCGCGCCGGCCCGTCCGTTTTCCCCGCGCGCCGCCCGTGGCGCGCTTCGACAAGACCACCACACATGTTCAAGCAACTGTGGGCCACCAAGCACCCGCATGCCGCCCATGAAGACGCCAACGGCCTGAGCCTGCGCCGCCACCTCGGCCCCTGGGGCCTGACCGCCCTCGGTATCGGCGCGGTGATCGGCGGCGGCATCTTCGTCATCACCGGCCAGGCCGCCGCCAACCACGCCGGCCCGGCCATCATGCTGTCCTTCGTACTGGCCGCCATCTGCTGCGCCTTCTGCGCGCTGGCCTATGCCGAATTCGCCTCGATGGTGCCGGTCTCCGGCAGCGCCTACACCTACACCTACGCCACCTTCGGCGAGCTCTCGGCCTGGTTCATCGGCTGGATGCTGGTGCTCGAGTACGGCGTGTCCGCCTCGGCGGTCGCAGTCAGCTGGACCGGCTATTTCCTCAGCCTGCTCAGCCAGTTCGACATCCATCTACCGGCGGCGCTGGTCAGCGCCCCGCTCGATGCACAGCTGCGCCCCACCGGCGCGATCGCCAACCTGCCGGCCGCCGCGCTGGTACTGCTGCTGACCTGGCTGTGCTACGTCGGCATCAGCAAGTCCTCGGCGATGAACATGGCAATGGTCGTGCTGAAGACCGGCCTGATCCTGCTGGTCATCGTGGTCGGCTGGAAGTACGTGGACACCAGCAACTGGACGCCCTTCATCCCGGCCAACGAAGGCCCCGGCAAGTACGGCATGGAAGGCGTGCTGCGTGGCGCGGCGATGGTGTTCTTCGCCTACATCGGTTTCGAAGCGGTGTCGGTGGCGGCGCAGGAATCGAAGAATCCGCAGCGTGACATGCCGTTCGGCATGATGCTGTCGCTGGTGATCTGCACCGTGCTCTACATCGCGATGGCTGCGGTGATGACCGGCCTGGTGCCGTTCCAGCTGCTCGGCACCGACGAGCCGGTGGTGACTGCCGTGGCCGCGCATCCGCAGCTGGGCTGGCTGCGCTGGGTGGTCGAGGTCGGCGCGCTGGTCGGCCTGTCCTCGGTGGTGCTGGTGATGATCATCGGCCAGCCGCGCATCTTCATGATCATGGGCCGCGACGGCCTGCTGCCGCCGGTGTTCACCAGGATCCACCCGAAGTACCGCACTCCGCACATCAACACCGTGATCACCGGCATCGGCATCGCGCTGCTGGCGGCGCTGTTCCCGCTGGACATCCTCGGCGAGCTGACCTCGATGGGCACGCTGATCGCGTTCGCCGCAGTCTGCGCCGGCGTGCTGATCCTGCGCCGTACCCAGCCGGACCTGCCTCGCCCGTTCCGCATGCCGATGGCGTGGCTGATCTGCAGCCTGGGCGTGCTGAGTTGCCTTGCCCTGCTGTCGGCGATGACGATGCACAACTGGATGCTGATGGGGGTGTGGACGTTCGTCGGTTTCGTGATCTATTTCTGCTACGGGTTCCGGCACAGCCGCCTGCGGGTGAAGTAAAGGGATTGCAGGGCCTGCGGCCCTGCACCCGCCTTTGAAGCCGGAGCAACGGCAACGGCAACAGCGGGTCTGAGGGTTTGGCGGGGAGGGGCGAGATTGCGGGGGGCGCTGCAAGTACATCCCTGTAAGCTCGGTCGCCGCATCCATGCGGCTCACGCCCCCGCAACCTCACCCCTCCCCACCTTCGACACTCTCCCGGCGCGTCCGGTGGATCCACGCCATGCGTGGATATCATCTGTACCGTGATTGTGCCGGCGATCGGATGAGAATCACCTGCGACCAAACCAGATGGTCTTCTGTATCCAACCGGCGCCGCCCATGCAACCCATGAAGTACTCATGGTTACCGTTGGAGTTGACGTCCACGGTGTAGCGCTCGGTCTTTGGCATCAGCATCTTCTTGTATTTGCCATCCACGTCGCATGTCTCGCCTTCCTTGCAGACCGTCAGCACCTCGATCTCCTCGGTGCGCTCGACAACGTCCATCTTATCCGGCCACTTCTCGTTGGCCTCTGCCCTGCAGCGCCACCGCGACTCTTCCAGCGGATCAGCATGATCACTGAAGCGTGCCCATTCGGTCGCACAACCTCTGGTCAACAGCGCAAGCCCCGCAGCCACGGCCAGTCGCATACACGTAGCCATCTCCATCATCCTTCTCGATTTCCGGTCGCAGCACGCGCTCGTACTTTCCGTCCACGTCGTACGTGTTCTTGTCCTGCCCCCCTGCTCGTCTCCAGCCTCAACCCCTGAACGGTTCGCATAGCTAGGTCATTCTCCGCTGGCCACTGTTGCCTCGAGTCCGTTGAGCAGCAACCGGTCGAGCCGCTGTCGTCCGCTGCGCCGGCCCCGCCTAGCGGCGATTGAACCAGATGAGCTGCTGCTGCCAGCCGGCACCGGCCATGCAGGCATTGAACTCGCTGCTGCGGTCGGACGCGTTGACGTCCACGATGTAACTCTCCTCTTTCGGCATGGGTACCATGTTGTACTTGCCGTCAATGGCGCAGACTTCATCAAGCCTGCAGGGCACCTTGCGGTCTTCGTAGACGGTGCGCGTGGCCACTTCATTCCTGACCGGCCAGTGATCGTCGGCCTGCGCCCTGCAACTCGAATGGGCGGGGCCGAATGACCGCGCACCCGCATCCATCTTCACCCATTCCATCGTGCAGCCACTGCTGGCAAGCATGATGCCAATCGCCCCCATCATCCCCATCGCGCGCGCGATCATCGAAGTACTCCTTTCCTTGGCGCTCGCCGGAACTTCTGCGGCAATCCGATGATGTTTCGCGGCAAGAGGGCTGTCCACGACCGGAATCGCTTCCAGCGGGAGCGCTGCCCTCCCCATTCAGCCAGCGCTGTGCTTGCCTCGATCCACCCCCTGCGCGCCGCCTGCCAGCACGCCGCTTCGCGTTGCCCACGCAGCAGGCAGGCGGTCGCCGCGCGGGCCCAGCATCGGGCCGGATCACGTAAAATGCCGTCCATGGACACCACCACCTTCCCCTACGACACCGCCCGCCTGGGCGAACTGGCCCAGCTGCTGATCGACAACGTCCGCGAACTGGCCCAGGCCGGCTGGACCCCGGCCACCAGCAGCAACTTCTCCCACCGCCTGGATGACCGCCACGCCGCGATCACCGTCTCGGGCAAGGACAAGGGCCGCCTGATCGAGGACGACATCATGGTGGTGGACTTCGATGGCAAGGCCGTGGGCCGCCCGCTGCGCCCCTCCGCCGAGACCCTGCTGCACACCCAGCTGTACCGCCGCTTCCCGGAAATCGGCTGCGTACTGCACACCCATTCGCCGGTGCAGACCATTGCCTCGCGCCTGTACGCGCCGCAGGGTCATGTGCACCTGGAAGGCTACGAACTGCTGAAGGCCTTCGCCGGCAACAGCACCCACGAGATGGCCATCAACGTACCGGTGTTCGCCAACACCCAGGACATGAACGTGCTTTCGAAGCAGGTCGATGATCTGCTCGACCGCCAGAACCTGTGGGGCTACCTGATCGACGGCCACGGCCTGTACGCCTGGGGCCGTGACATGGCCGAGGCGCGCCGTCATCTGGAAGCCTTCGAATTCCTGTTCCACTGCGAACTGGAACTGCGCAGGCTGCGCGGCTGAACCCGCGCGCAGGTGCAGATGCCGATCCGGAATCTGCACCTCGCCCCCACCCTGATACCCTGTCTTCCCCCCGAGACGTTCAAGCTGCCGCCATGAGCCGACTGCGCATCTACGACGACACCCGCCCCGAATCGCCGCTGCTGGACACCCAGGACGGCGCGGTCATCGCTGCCGAACTGCAGAAGATCGGCGTCACCTTCGAGCGCTGGCAGGCCACCGCACCGGTTGCGCCCGGCGCCAGCCAGGAGGAAGTGTTCGCCGCCTACCGCGCGGACATCGACCGCCTGGTCGCCGAGCGCGGCTTCAAGAGCGTGGACGTGGCCTCGATCGCCCCGGACAACCCGAACCGCGCCGAGCTGCGGAAGAAGTTCCTCGACGAACACTTCCACAAGGAAGACGAGGTGCGCTTCTTCGTCGCAGGCTCCGGCCTGTTCACCCTGCACGTGGGTGACAAGGTCTATGAGATCGAGTGCGTGAAGGACGACCTGATCGCCGTGCCCGATGGCACCACCCACTGGTTCGACATGGGCGATGAACCGAGCTTCGTGGCGATCCGCTTCTTCACCGAGCCGGACGGCTGGGTGGGTCATTTCACCGGCACCGACATCGCGCAGAAGTTCCCCCGTTACGTACCTACCCAGGCGTCCTGATCCATGCAGCCCCGCGTCATCCTGACCGACATCGAAGGCACTACCAGCAGCATCTCGTTCGTCAAGAACGTGCTGTTCCCCTATGCCCGCAAGGCCTTGCCGGCGTTCGTCGCCGAACATGGCCAGCAGCCGGAGGTCCGCCGCTGGCTGGACGCGGTGGCTACCGAGATCGGCGGCGCCTGCCAGGACAGCCTGGTGGCCGAGACGCTGCAGGGCTGGATCGACCAGGACCGCAAGCACACCGCGCTGAAGGCGCTGCAGGGCCTGATCTGGGATGAAGGCTACCGCCGCGGCGACTACACCGCGCACTTCTACCCGGAAGTGGCGCCGGTGCTGAAAGGCTGGCATGCCGCCGGCCTACCGCTGTACGTGTACTCCTCCGGCTCGGTGCCGGCGCAGAAGCTGTTCTTCGGTTTCAGCGATGCCGGTGACCTCAGCCCGCTGGTGTCGGGCTGGTTCGATACCGAGATCGGTGGCAAGCGCGAGGCCGACAGCTACCGCCGCATCGTGCAGGCGATCGGCGTGCCGGCCGGCGAGATCCTGTTCCTGTCCGATGTGGTGGAGGAATTGGACGCCGCCCGCGAAGCCGGCCTGCAGACCCGCCTGATCGATCGCCTGGATGATTACCCGATGCCGCGCATCGGCCAGGCCGCCAACGGCCACGAGCGGGTCGAGAACTTCCAGCAGATCCAGCTGTAAAGAAGAGATGTGTGCGGACCAACGGTCCGCACCTACCCGTCTCCGCGTCTGGTGGATGCCAACCTTGGTTGGCATGTTCGGTGTGTGCCAACCAAGGTTGGCACCTGCCAATGCGGGATACGCCGCCCTCAACGATCGAGGTGTGCGGACCAACGGTCCGCACCTACCCGTCTCCGCGTCTGGTAGATGCCAACCTTGGTTGGCATGTTCGGGGTGTGCCAACCAAGGTTGGCACCTACCAAAACAGGATGTGCCGCCCTCAACGATCAAGGTGTGCGGACCAACGGTCCGCAGCTGCCCGTCTCCGCTTCTGGTAGATGCCAACCTTGGTTGGCATGTTCGGTGTGTGCCAACCAAGGTTGGCACCTACCAAAACAGGATGTGCCGCCCTCAACGATCGAGGTGTGCGGACCAACGGTCCGCACCTACCCGTCTCCGCTTCTGGTAGATGCCAACTTTGGTTGGCATGTTCGGGGTGTGCCAACCAAGGTTGGCACCTACCAAAACAGGATGTGCCGCCCTCAACGATCGAGGTGGGCGGACCAACGGTCCGCACCTACCCGTCTCCGCTTCTGGTAGATGCCTGCCTTGGTTGGCATGTTCGGGGTGTGCCAACCAAGGTTGGCACCTGCCAATGCGGGATACGCCGCCCTCAACGATCGTTGAGGGTCTTCAGCTTCATTGCTTCGCGCAGGGCAGTCAGGTCCACCGGGCCGCGCACCGCAATGTCCCGGGTCTCGCCCGGCAGCAGGTCCAGCAGGTTGTCTTCGATCTGCACATCCAGCGCGCCGAAATCGATCCACGTCGCGCGCACGTAAGTCGCGCTTTCCAGGCGCAGACGGTAGTGATCGCCTTCGATGGACAAGGTGGCCTTCAGCTTCTGCCGCGGCAACACCTGGTCCTTGGCTTCGACGAATCCGACGATCTGGCGGGCACTGACCGCCCCGTTCTGCAGCAGCTCGAACACGGCCACCGTGCGCTTCGGATCGGCACTGGCCAGCAGCTCGGCATCGCGGAAATCACCAATCGAGGTGACGCCCGCCGCCGTCAACGTCACCGCGTCCTCGCGACGACGCAGCACCTTGCCATCCACATCCATCACCCGCAGCCGCCAGCGTGCATCTGCGGCAGCGCCATCATTGATCAGGCGCACCCGCGTACTACCCTCATCACGCAATGCCGCCAGCGTGACCGGCGCGAAGAAGCGCCGCGCGGCAAAATGCAATGCCTTCCAGCGACCGAAGTAGTCCACGCTGGACCATGAAGCACCCGGCCAGACGTCGTTGAGCTGCCAGTACAGCGAGCCCATGGTGTACGGCCGCGAAGCGCGATGGTGCAACGCGGCCAGCGCGATGCCATCGGCCTGCATCACCTGGCTGAGGTAGACGAAGTCCTCGAAGTCCTTCGGCGTGCCGTAGCCCAGTTCGATGTAGTGCAGCAGGCGGCTGTTGCCCTCGCCGGCCATGAATTTCTGGTGCGCGCGGATCACCGGGCTGTCGATGCGCTGCTCGGCGCGGGTGGCGATCTGGTCCACGGTGGCCAACGGCGGCCATGCCTGCAGGCCGTACTCGGACATGAAGCGCGGCGTCTCGCGCAGGTAAGCCTGCACCGGCAGCGCCGGATTGCCCCAGACCTGCCAGTAGTGCTTGTCGCCACGGGTCGAGTCGTTCGCCTTTTCGTCAAGGTCGTTGCTGGGCGAGCTGGACCAGTACGGCACGCCCAGGCCCTCCTCACTCACTACCTGACGCAGATCATTGCCGAACAGGTCGACATAGCCCTGCCAGACCTTCTCGGCAAACGCCGGGTCGGCCGCCTTCAGGTCGCGGCCGTGGCCCCAGTCCTTCCAGGCGGTTTCTTCCTCGTTGTTGCCACACCACAGCACGATGCTGGGGTGATGGCGCAGCCGGCGCACATTGTCGCGTGCCTCGGCCACCACGCTGGCACGGAAGGCCGGATCGTAGCCCGGCTGCATGCCACCACCGAACATGAAGTCCTGCCAGACCAGCAGGCCCAGTTCGTCGGCGATGTCGAAGAAGGCATCGTCCTCGTAGTAGCCGCCACCCCAGTTGCGCAGCATGTTCATGTTGGCGTCGCGTGCGGCGGTCAGCACCTGGCGCAGGCGCGCGGCATCGACGCGTGCGGGGAAGGCATCGAACGGAATGACGTTGGCGCCCTTTGCGAAGATCTCCACGCCGTTGATGACGAAAGCGAAGCCCTGCCCGCCCTTACCGTCTTCCTCGCGGCGCAGTTCAACCGTGCGCAGGCCGATACGCTGCTCGCGCACCAGCGCTGCATCGGCGCCACCGTCCAGGCGGGCCTGCACGGTGTAGCGGTCCTGTGCACCGTGGCCGACCGGCCACCAGCGCTGCGGCTTGGCCAGTTCGACCGGTACTTCGACAGCGTTCTGGCCGGGCTTCAGCAGCACCGTGCGCTGCACCTGGGCCACGCTGCGACCCTGCGGATCGCGCACATCGACATGGACCACCGCAGAACCGGCAGCGTTACCCTGCTCCACCTGCAGCAATACCGCCAGCCTCGCCTGCTCCGCGCTCAACGCATCGGTACGCACGGCAAGATCGGTCAGGCGGTGCGCATCCCAGGCCTGCAGGTCGACCCCGCGCCACAGGCCGGCGGTGACATAGCGCGGGCCCCAGTCCCAGCCGAAATGGTAGGCCGGCTTGCGCGCGAAGTTGCCGACCATCGCTTCCTTCGGCTCATCGCCATACGGCGACGGGTAATTGCCAGCGATCTTGTGCGGCATCGCCTGCACACCCGGCAACAGCGTGCGGATCGGTGAGCGGAACACGATCTGCAGTTCATTGCCGCTCGCGCGCAGGCGCCCTTCCACGCGCGCACGCCAGGTGCGGTGCGCATTGTCCGCGCGCAGCAGCGGCCTGCCGTTGAGGCTGACTTCGGCATAGGTATCCAGCCCATCGAAGCGCAGCTCGGCATTGGGCTTGGCCAGTGTCGCCGCATCCACGTCGAAGCGGGCGCGGTACTCCCAGGCAGCCAGCCCGATCCATTGCAGCTCTGCCTCAGGCGCACCGACGTACGGATCGCGGATCAGCGCGTGGGCGAGCAGGTCGGTGTGCACGCTGCCCGGCACCTTCGCCGCACGCCACTGCTGCAGGCCCGGGTGGGCGGCGCCCTGCGCATCGCCGGGCAGCATGCGGAATTCCCATCGCGCCTGCAGCGGGGCTGCAGTTGCCGGGAAGGCGGAGACTGCGATCAGCAGCAGGAGCAGACGGACAACGAGGGAAAGACGATGCACGCGGAGCTCCTGTTTTCCGCCGGGCGTCGCCCGGCGCTACCGATTCCGGATTGCCAGGCATGGCCTGGCACTACTGCATTCAAACGATCTTCAACGCACCACGTTCAACACTTCGTAGCACGCACCCATGGTGTGGTAATCCACCTTGCCGGCCGGGCTCTTCTCGTCGCTGTACTTGCGGTTGTCGGCATCGAGGATGCGGAACCAGGCGCCGTACTGATGGTCGACGAAGTGCTCCCACGAGTACGCCCAGATGCGCTCGTACCACTGCCAGTAGCGGTCATCACCGGTGCACTTGGCCATCAGTGCGGCGGTGGCCAGCGTTTCGGCCTGCACCCAGAAATACTTGTCGTCGTCGCAGACGAAGCTGTCGCCGCCGATCGGGGCACCGTCCATGCCCGCCTGTCGGCGCGTTTCCGGTGCGAAACCGTAGTACAAGCCACCGCGCGCCTCGTCCCAGCTGCGCGCCACAGCCACATCGAACAGGTGCTGCGCGGTCGGCACCAGCCAGTCGGCCTGCACGTGGCGATCGAGGATCAGCAACAGCTTGGCCCATTCGGTCTGGTGGCCGGGCTGGAAGCCCCACGGGCGGAACAGGTGCTTGGGGTCGTCCAGGTTGTAGTCCCAGTCGATCTCCCAGTTCTCATCGTAGTGCTCCCAGACCAGCCCGCCGGCCTTGGCCGCCTGGCGGCGGGTCATGTTGTCGGCCAGCTGCAGCGCACGCTCGACATAGCGCTGCTCACCACTGGCCTCGAACGCCGCCAGCATCGCCTCGCACATGTGCATGTTGGCGTTCTGGCCGCGATAGCCGGTGAAGTTCCACTGGCCATCGGCCTCGTCCTTGTACAGGCCGTGCTGTGGCTCCCAGAAGCGCGCTTCCAGCAGCTGCCAGGTTTCGTCCATCCACTCGCGGGCCTGCTCGACACCGGCCTTCAGCGCGCAACTGTAGGCCAGCAGCACGAACGCCACGCCGTAGCAGTGGTTCATGTCGTCCTCGACCTTGCCATCACGCAGGGTCCAGGCGTAGCCACCGGTGGCCGGGTTGCGGTGCACCTCGCGCAGGTAGCGCACGCCGTGCTCGACCGCCTCGCGGTACTCGGCATTGCCGAATTCGCGGTAGGCCATCGCGTAGTTGAAGACGAAGCGCGTGCTGCTCACCAGGTGGCGGTGGCTGGCATCGTAGACGCTGCCGTCATCCCGGAAGTAGTGAAAGAAGCCGCCGTCCGGATCGATGCAGCGCGGATGGTAGAACGCCATGGTATCGGCGATGTGCGCGCGCAGGAACGCGGGCGAACGGAAATCGGGCGAGGTGCTCATGCGGTAATGTCCTGTGCCTGCAGCAGCTGCTGCACTTCATCGAGCGAGGGCATTGCGGCGAACGCGCCCTTGCGGGTAACAGCCAGCGCCCCCACGGCGGCGCCGAAACGCAGCGTGGCGGTGATCGCCTCCGGGTCCTGGCAGAACGCAGCGAAACCAGCGCCCGCCCCACCGCGCTCCAGCAGGCCGACCAGCACGCCGCCGACGAAGGCATCGCCAGCAGCCGTGGTGTCGACCGTGGCCACGCGGAAACTGGTGACCGTGCCGTGGTTGTCGCGGGTGTACCAGTGCAGCGTGGCAGCACCGTCGGTGACGATGACCCAGCGCGCCTGCGCGGCCAGCAGGCGCCGCAGCACCGTCGCCTCGCCGTCACTGCCCAGCGGCGCGGCCAGGTAGTCCAGTTCCTCGCGCGACAGCTTCACCAGATCGGCGCGTTCCAGCGCCTGCCACAGGCGCGGCGTCGGATCCTCGTTCGCCGGCCACAGCGCGGGACGCAGGTTCAGATCGAGGCTGACCACCGCGCCGGCCGCACGTGCACGGTCCATGCCGGCAAAGGTCGCCTCGGCGATGCCCGGCTCGGTCAGGCTGTTGGAGCAGACGTGGAAGCACTGCGCGCTGTCGAGGCAGGCGGCCTGGAAATCGCTGTCACGGAACAGCAGGTCTGCCGCTGGCGGGCGGTAGAAGCTGAAGCTGCGCTCGCCACTGGCGTCGAGGGCGACGAAGGCCAGCGCGGTCTTCGCCGCATCGGTACGCACGATGTAATCCGTGCCCACGCCGTGCTCGACCAGGCTGTCGGCCAGGAAGTCACCGAACATGTCACGGCCGAGCATGCCGACGAACTGCGTCTTCGCGCCCAGCCGCGCAGCGGCCACGGCAACGTTGGCCGGCGCCCCGCCGGCGTACTGCAGGAACGCCCGCGGCGTATCGGCCGAGGCCGGCGGCTGCGCTAGTAGATCGATCAAAATTTCGCCGAAGCAAACGATGGAACCCATTCCGGACTCAGCCTCCCTGCGTTGCGGAAGCCGGCGTACGTGCGCCGACCAGTCCGTAGAAAATGATGTAGCCGTAGCACAGCAGCGGCAGGATGAAGCTGGCCTGCACACCGATGTGGTCGGCCAGCACGCCCTGCAGGTACGGCACCACCGCACCGCCGACGATGGCCATGATCAGCAGGCTGGAACCCTTGTTGGTCAGCGGGCCCAGGCGCTCGATGCTCAGCGCGAAGATGGTCGGGAACATGATCGAATTGAACAGGCCGATCGCCACCACCGAGTACAGCGCGATGTTGCCGGAGGTCAGCATGGTCGTGACCAGCAGCCCCACGTTGACCAGCGCGAAGATCGCCAGCAGGCGGCTGGGCGAGAAGCGCGCCAGCAGCGCCGAGCCGGCGAAGCGGCCGATCATCGCCATCGTCCAGTAGGCCGACACGTAATGCGTGGCTTCCTGCTCGCTGAAGCCGCCGATGTTGGGCATCGACAGGTAGTTGACCAGGAAGCTGCCGATCGAAACTTCGGCACCGACGTAGAAGAAGATGCCCAGCACACCCAGCAGCAGGTGGCGCTTGCGCAGCGCATCCAGGTAGCTGTGGTGGTGGCCCTGGTCGGCCTGCTCGGTGGCGTCGCTCAGTGCCGGCAGGCGGAACAGGTATACGAACAGCGCCAGCAGCACCAGCGCAACGGCCAGCCCCACGTACGGGCCCTGCACGGCCTGCGCCTCGGCGGCACGGTAGGCCAGCTGTTCGGCGGCCGGCAGTGCCGCGATGTCATCGGCACTCTTCACCGTGTTGGACAGGATCAGCATGCCGCCGAAGATCGGGGCGATGGCCGTGCCCAGCGAGTTCAGTGCCTGCGCCAGGGTCAGGCGACTGGAGCTGGTCTGCTCCGGGCCCAGCAGCGCGACGTAGGGGTTCGCAGCAACCTGCAGCACGGTGATGCCGGTGGCCAGAACGAACAGTGCGCCCAGGAAGGCGCCATACACGCGCAGCTCGGCCGCCGGCCAGAAGCCCAGCGCACCGATACCGGCAATCACCAGGCCGGCCACGATGCCCTTCTTGTAGCCCAGCGCCGCCACCAGCCGACCCGCCGGCAGCGACATCAGGAAATAGGTGCCGAAGAAGGTGAACTGCACCAGCATCGCCTTGGCGTAGTTCAGCTCGAACACCGCCTTCAGGTGCGGGATCAGGATGTCATTGAGGCAGGTCAGGAAGCCCCACATGAAGAAGATCGTGGTGACCACGGCCAGCGCCTTGCCGTTGGTGACGGCAGGTGCGTTGCCCGAAGATCCCGTTGGACGGGGCGTTGCGGAGATCGGCATGCGGTACGCGCCTCGATGCGCGGAAGGTCGTTGTTGCGTGGAAGGGGTGTATGGAATAAATCAGTTCGGTCGTGCGGCACTGCTTTCGCGGATGCGCAACTGCACCGGCGCGACCGTGCGCCGTGGCGGCGCGTCCGGTTCGTCCAGTCGTTGCAGCAGCAGCGCCGCAGCTTGCCGGCCCCGCTCGCGCGGATCGGCGGTGAGCGTGGTCAACGGCGGCACCGCCACCGCAGCCTCGGAAATATCGTCGAAGCCGGTAACGGCAAAGTCACCGCCCGGACGGATGCCCCGTGAATTCAAGCCCAGCATCAGGCCCAGCGCGACGGTGTCGTTGTAGCAGACCGCCGCACTCGGCCGATGGCCATCGGCAAACAGCTCATCGGTGCGCGCTGCCGCTTCCAGGCGGTTCGGCGCCGACTCGATCATCCAACCCGGCGGCAGCGACAGCCCGGCCTCGGCCAGCGCCTGCTGGAACCCGGCGCGGCGCTGGTGGCAGGAACTGGATGCGGCGTGGCCGCCGAAGAAGGCGATCTGGCGATGGCCGCGCTCGATCAGGTGACGCGTGGCCAGATAGGCGCCGTGCTGGTTGTCCAGGGTCAGGAAGTCCCAGTCGGCCCCTTCCAGTTCGCGGTTGAACAGCAGCACGTTGGCATTGGCACCCAGTGCCTGTCGCAACTGCACGGTATCGCTGCCCTCGGCCGGCGACAGGATCAGGCCGGCCGGGGTGTGCTCCATCAACGTGGACAGCACCGCCTGCTGGCGCTCCGGCGATTCGCCAGTGCTGCCGAGCAGGGTCACGTAACCGCGTCCGCCCAGCGCCTCGTCCACGCCGGACGCGAATTCGGCGAAGAACGGGTTGGAAAGATCGTTGATCACCAGCGCGATGCTCGACGAGGTACGTCGGCGCAGGTTGGCGGCAGCGCGGTTGTAGACATAGCGCTGCCGGCGCAGCTCGGCCTCGACCTTGGCACGGGTATCGACGTTGACCAGCGGGCTGCCGCGCAACACCAGCGACACGGTCGCCCGTGACACGCCAATGGCACGCGCGATGTCGGTCACCGTCACTGCCTTGCCGGCGCGCTTGCTGGGACTGCTGCCGTTGTCGTTCATCGTCTTCCCGGACTCCGCTGGAGGCTCAAGCCTAATGGATCAGGGCCGTGTCGTGCCGTGCCGTTCGCTGGGTCACCGCGAACGGCACAGTCCGGCTCAGCGCAGCTGGCTACCCGGTGCCGCGCACCAGGACACCGGCAGGTCCTTCACCGCCGTACCCCAGCCCTGCTCCGGGGCCTTCGCGTCAAGCGCGAACTGCAGGCGCGGGCCCTGCTGCAGCTGGTTCCAGTCCAGCCAGACCGGCGCATGCGCCTGGCCATCGACCTGCACGCCCTGAACGTACTGCAGGCGGCGGCCATCGGCACCCGGCGCGTCGATGCGCAGCGTCCGGCCATTGCCCATGTCCAGTTCCACCTTGCTGAAGCGCGGGGTGTGCAGCAGGAACTGGCCGCTGCCCGGCACCGCCGGATACACGCCGATGGCGCTGAAGAGATACCAGGCCGACATCGTGCCGAGGTCGTCGTTGCCGGTCACGCCATTGGGCGCATTGGTGAACAACTGCTGCGCGGCACGCACCACGGCCGCGGTCTTCCACGGCTGGCCGATCAGCGTGTACAGCCACGGCGAGTGCAGGTCAGGCTCGTTGTTCGGGTTGTAGCGGAACTGGTTGTAGTAGCTGTACGGCCCGACCACCCACTCCTTGCGGGCGGCATTGAGCGGATCGGCCTGCAGCGCGTCCATGGCGAAGAACGCGTCGAGGCGGCGGCCGGCCTGTTCGCGGCCCTGCATCGCTTCGACCAGCCCCGGCACGTCCTGCTGCGCCAGCCACTGGTACTGCCACGCCGTGCCCTCATGGAAACCGTGGTGCGAGCGCGGGCTGTAGTGGCCATCGGCCGGGGTGTACCACTGGCCGTCCTCGGTGCGCGGGCGCGGGAAACCGGTAAAGCCGGTCTCGGCGTCGCGCACCTGCGGGTCCCACACCTTGCGCCAGTTGCGGCCGCGCTCACGCAGCGTCGCCGCGTCCTGCGCATGGCCGAGGCCATCGGCCATCTGCGAAAGCGCACAGTCGGCCAGTGCGTATTCCAAGGTAGCCGAACCGCCGTGGTGCGGATCGACGTCCATGCCCTTGGACGGGAACGCGCGGTCGTAGACCACATAGCCCTTGTCCAGGTAGGTAGGGTTGCCGGAACGGCCGGCCATGCGTGAGTTCAGCGGCGGCGTGCCGAAGGCATTGCGGCGCAGCGCATCCCAGGCCTGCGATTCACGGCCCTTGAGCGCACCGAAGCGCCACAGGTCGACCATGAACGGGGTGACCGGATCGCCGGTCATGATGTTGGTCTCGAAGTTGGCATAGCCCCAGCGCGGCAGCCAGCCGCCCTGCTCGTCGATCGCCAGCAGGGTACGGCCGATGTCGCGCGCCACGTCCGGGCGGGTCAGCGCCAACCACTGGTTCTGCGCGCGGTAGGTATCCCACAGCGAGAAGTACTCGTAGTAGGTCCAGCCATCGGCACGGTGGATGCCATCGTCATAGCCGCGGTAGCGGCCGTCGGCGTCGTTGCCGGTCATCGGCTGCAGCAGCGCGTGGTAGACCGCGCTGTAGAACACGGCGCGGTCGTCGGCGGTGCCGCCCTGCACGCGCACCCGGCCCAGCTGCTCGCGCCACGACTGCTGGGACAGCGCCCGCATCCGATCGAAACCGAGCAGCGCGCCGCCCTGCATGCCTTCCGCGCGCAGGTTGGTACGCGCGCCTTCGGCATCCACATGCGATATCGCGCTGATCGCCGTTACCGACTGGCCCTTGGCGAGGTCGAAGCTGAGCCAGGCACCATTCGGCTTCTGTTCGCCTTCCATGCTGTGGCGCGCACCCGGCAGGCCGCCGCCCTCGCCCCAGGTGCCATGCGCCTTGAACGGGCGGTCGAACTCGATGCGGAACCAGGTGGTGTACTGATGGCCGCCGCAGAAACTCTTGGTCACCAGCTTGCCCTCGACCACGCGGTCGCCGACCACATCGACCACGCTGCCGATCACCGAATGGCGCTCATTGGCTTGGCCAACATTGACCAGCACGTGGCCCTCGCCCTGGCGCTGGCTGAAGGTGTAGCGCTCGGCCGCGGCACGTGTACGCGCGGTGGCCTCGGCATCGATGCCGCCGTAGCTGGTCAGGCGCACCTTGTAATAGCCGGCCTGGCCGATCTCGCCGTCATGCGTGTACGAAGCGGCATAGGTCTTGTGGTTGAAGTTCTTGGCGTCAGCAGTATCGAAATCGCCGCCCGGACCGATGCTGCCGGTGACCGGCAGGATCGACACCTGCCCGCCCTGCTCCCAGCAACCGGCGCCAGAGATGAAGGAGTGGCCGAAACCGCGGATCTTCTCGTCGTCGTAGCGCCAGCCCGAATAGTGGCTGCCGATCGGGCTGACCTGGATCAGGCCGAACGGTGCCGATGCGCCGGGGAAGGTATTGCCGTCGTCCTTGCTGCCGATGAAGGTGTTGACCTCGCGTTCCAGCGCCGCCGGTGCGGCCTGCAGCAGCATCGGCATGGCCGAAAGCGCCAGCAGACAGGCCAGGCGCGCCAGCGGGCGGGAGGACAATGGGACGGCGGGAGCGGACGGCACTGGACGCATGTCGGGTTCCTGTAGTCGATGACGCGGAGGCAGACGGCCGGGGCCGTCCGGCACCGTTCCGCTGAGCCCTGCCCTGACCCGCAGAGAGCTCCCCCTGGAATGACGCCCGACCCACCAGACCGTGGATTTAGATCGATTCAAGTAGAGCATGCGGCTTCAGCCGAATGCATTCTGCGGCGCAGCATGAGAGGGGGTGTTCGGCAGGGCTGCGCCCTGCACCTGCCGAAGCCGAAGCCGAAGCCGAAGCAACAGCAAAAGCCGACTATCCGTGGGATGGCGGGGTGGGTCCGGTTGCGGGGGACGCCGTAAACCCGTCCCTGGGGGCTTGGCCGCGGCATCCATGCCGCGGACACCCCCGCAACCGGACCCACCCCGCCTTCGACAGATTTCCGCGATCTGTGGATCCACGCCATGCGTGGATGAATCTCTGTCGGATAACGAAATCGATTGGGGTCAGATCCGTTTTCCAAAGGAAAACGGATCTGACCCCAGCACCCCATGTCGTTCCAGGATCAATCCAACCGTCACCGGGAAACTGTCGAAGGCGGGGCGGTGTCGGATTGCGGGGTGTCCGCGGCATGGATGCCGCGGCCAAGCCCCCATGGACGGGTTTACGGCGTCCCCGCAATCCGACACCGCCCCGCCTAACCCACAGAAAACCGGAGCCGTTCTGGCTTTGGCTTTGGCCTTGGCGTCGAGCAGGTGCAGGGCGCAGCCCTGCCGACCCACCCTCCCCTGCGCACGAAAACGATTTCACTGGTTTCAGCAAACCGTCATCCCTTCGCCACGCCAGTACCATATTGCGGAGCAGCATGCGCCCACGGGCGACCCATGCTAAAAAACGCCCGCCCATCGCTTAGATCGATCCAAGACGACATTGCGATGGCCGGGAGTTGGGGGAGCGGCAACAGGACGTACCAGGCCACGCGTACGGTGCAACTGCCACTGCATGGCGATAGCGACAATGTCACTTCAAATTAGATCGATTCAAGTTGTCCGTGCCACGTCACCGGATCAATCCAGGAGAGAGGGAGAGATGGGAATGAAGCATTCAACACGTACGCATGGCCAGGACGCATTGTCGCTGGCCGTCGCGCTGGCCTTGGCCGCCGCCGTCGTTCCGGCCGGCGCCGCCGCGCAGCAGGCAACCACCAGCGGCTCGCAGGAAGCGACCAACCTGGACAGCGTCCAGGTCACCGGCTACCGCTACGCCATCGAAAAGAGCCTTGAGCAGAAGCGCGACGCCAACGCCGTGGTCGAAGTGATCACCGCCGAGGACGTCGGCAAGTTCCCCGACAAGAACGTGGCCGACGCACTGCAGCGCGTGCCCGGCGTGATCATCACCCGCAGCGGTGGTGAAGGCAAGAGTGTCAGCGTGCGCGGCCTTGCGCCGGACCTGACCCTGACCCAGTTGAATGGCAACTACGTGGCCACGTCGGAAACCAACGACGAAGCCACCCGCTCGTTCAACTACACCCTGCTGCCGTCGAACATGCTGTCCAGCGCCGAGCTGTTCAAGTCGCCGGAAGCACGCATCGACGAAGGCGGCATCGGCGGTACGGTCATCCTGCACACCCGCCGTCCGCTGGACATGGAGTCCAACTCGGGCTTCGTCACGCTTGAGGGCACCTCCTCCGATACCCACCACGATATCGACCCGCAGGCCTCGGCCCTGTATTCGTGGCACAGCAAGGATGAGCGTTTCGGCGTGCTGGTCGGCGTGACGCAGCAGAAGCGCACGACCCGTACCATGGAAGCCAGCACCGAGGACTACCAGTGGTACGGCGCCGGCAAGGCACGCGACGCCTATGGCAACGTGCAGCAGCAGGATGGCATCCACTACTGGTGGGGCAAGTCCGGCTTCAACAACCAGACCGGCGGCAACTACAGCGATTTCTTCATGCCGACCTCGGTCAACTTCGCCGTGAAGGAAGAAAAGCGCGAGCGCAAGGGCGGCCAGCTGACCTTCCAGTTCAAGCCGGTCGACAACGTCACGATGACCGCCAACTACTTCCGCTTCGAGCTGCAGGGTGACTACACCCAGAACATGCTGAAGATTCCGGAATGGAGCATGGCCCGCTTCAACGGCGATGGAAACTGGGCCGGCGGCCGCCTGCTCAACGGCCTGGATTTCGACCCCAGCGGCAACACCGTCACCGGTGCCCAGTTCGAAAAGCTGGCCGGAAAGACCTACTACTGCAGCGAAGACCAGGCCAAGGCCGCCGGCCTCAAGCCCGGCGGCTGGGGCCCGGACGACTGCACGATTCCGACACCGCAGCTGACCGGTGGCTACAGCAAGGAAAAGGCGCTGTCGCAGACCGCCGACCTGACCATCGACTGGGACATCAGCCCGCTGTGGAAGGCCTCGTTCACCGGTGGCCGCACCTGGTCTGAAGGTGGTCCGTCGATGAACTTCCGCATGTCGGCCAAGCCGCGCCGCAAGGTCGGCAACGACTACCTGTCCGGTAACCAGTACAGCGCATGGGACCTGACCGGCACGCCGTCTGCCACCTTCTCGCCCGACCTGCAGCAGCAGCTGATGAACGGCATCGCCGAAGTCGACACCGGCTCGACCGATTCGTCGTGGAAGCGCACCGAGGTCAAGCAGAACTACTTCCAGGCCGACGTGACCAAGCTGTTCGAGTCCGGTTGGCTGGATTCGATCCAGTTCGGTGCCAAGTACCGTGATGGCAAGGTCCACCGCAACACCGGCAACACCTACTGGGTATGCCCGGGCCGTGACCCGGCCGACTATGACAACAGCCGCTACCAGAGTGGCTGCGATCCGACTGCCGGCGATGCGCAGCCCGGCTTCTTCCTGTCGAACCCGATCAGCAACATTGCCGGTGGCTTCAATGCCAACGTGTTCCCGGGCATCAACTACCCGGCGTACATCGACTATCTGAACAAGACCTACGGTGGTTCGCACAACCGTACCGAGGAAGACTTCGTCTACAACGTCAACGAGAAGATCTACTCCAGCTACTTCCAGGCCAACTTCCGCACCGAGCGCCTGCGCGGCAATGTCGGCGTGCGTGTGGTGCGCACCAAGCAGTTCGCGCAGTCTTCCGACTCGATCGAGAAGTTCAACGACTACTTCCTGGACAACGCGTCCGGCGCGCCGATGGCGTGCACCGATCCCGCCGCTGCGGCCTACCCGACCTACAGCTGCGAGAGCGGCTTCGTGCGCCTGCCGCATGACCTGGCGCAGAGCAAGACCTACAGCCTGATCGGCGTGGACCGCACCTACACCGACGTGCTGCCGAGTTTCAACATTGCATGGGACATCACCGACACGCTGGTGCTGCGTGGTGCCGCATCGAAGGTGATCGCCCGCCCTGGCTACACCGATATCGCAGCACCGGGCGCGCTGAGCTACTACAGCGAGGAGTACGTCAATGATCGCCGCGTTGCCGGTGGCGCATCGACCGCAGGCTGGGTCGGCCAGGGCAGCAACAAGCAGCTGGAGCCGTTCAAGGCCACCCAGTTCGACCTGGGCCTGGAGTGGTACTTCCAGCCTGGCGCGGTCGCCGGCGTCAGCCTGTTCCGCAAGAACGTGGACAACTTCACCCTGCCGGTGGTGCGCGACACGCCCATGGTCATCAACGGTGAAGCGGTGAACGTGCAGCGCTACGAGACCCAGGCCAATGGCCGCGATGGTGTGTCGCAGGGCGTCGAGCTGTATGGCCAGTACACCTTCGATTTCGGCTTCGGCGTGCAGGCCAACTACACCTACAACGACACCAACCTGGCTTCCATTGTTCTGGACGGGCAGGAAATCGGCTCCTCGCCGCTGGTCGGCAGCGCCAAGAACCAGGCCAACGTGACGGTCTTCTACGAGAACGAGAAGTTCCTCGCGCGCGCCTCGTTCAACCGTCGCGGCCAGGTGGTCGGTGGGCTCAACAATGGCCTCACCGTCTACACCGAGCCGTATGACCAGCTGGACCTGAACGTGGCCTACAACCTGACTCCGGACTGGACCCTGACCGCCTCGGTGATCAATGCCACCAAGTCCGAGCAGCGCGTGCACCTGGGAAGCGACACCAAGGCACGCCTGGTCTCCAATACCTATGCAGGCCGCCAGCTGTACTTCGGCGCTACCTGGAAGTTCTAAGGCAACACCGGGTTGCCCGGGCGCGCCCCGGTGCAACTCACGCCCCGCCCTGGCGGGGACGTTCCTCCACGGCAGCCGCGCTGGTACAGGTGGCTGCCGTTTTTTTTGTCGGCGCCTTGCCTTTCGTTCAGCCCGGCGCTTGACCCTGACATCGTTGGAAGGTGCACACTGACTCCACCCCAAGAGCACCGAAGGAGCTACAGATGGAATTCCATGTCGATGGCATGACCTGCGGCGGCTGCGCGCGCAGCGTGACCCGTGCGATCCAGCAGATCGATCCCAACGCCAGCGTGGTCGCCGACCCGCCGACCGGCCTGGTCAAGGTGCAGACCACCGCATCGCAGGAAGACGTCTTCGCCGCAGTGAACGACGCAGGCTTCCCGCCGCGTACTGCCTGATCCCCTACCCCGTCTCACACAGGAAAGCCCGCCCGGTGCCGCTGCACCCGGCGGGCTTTTTCATGCATGCGATATCGAGTCAATGCTTGTGCGTACGCCGCCGCACCGCACCGGTCTTCGCGGTATCGACCGGCACCGGCGTCTGATCGTCCTCACCCAGCCGCTGCAGGATCGGGCACTCCGGCCGCTCGTCGCCGGCACAACAACTGATCAGCGATTTCAGCGTGTCGGCCATCTGCCGCATGTGCTCGATGCGCTGTTCAAGATCGGCAATGTGCTGTTCGGCCAGGTGCTTCACGTCGGCACTGTGCCGCGAGGTGTCATTCCAGAGGCCCAGAAGATCAGTGATCTCGGCCACCTGGAAGCCAAGATCGCGCGCGCGGCGGATGAAACGCAGGCGGTGGATGTCCGCCTGCGAATACGCCCGGTAGCCCGACTCGGTTCTATCAGCTGCGGGAATCAGGCCGATCTGTTCGTAGTAGCGGATCATCTTCGCCGACACGCTGGAGGCCTTGGCAGCTTCACCGATGTTCATGCGGATCTCCTTCAGTGGGTGGCAGCGGCGGCATCCGCCATCGGCGGCTGGTAGCGGCGCAGGCGCAGCGCGTTGCCCAGCACGAACACGCTGGACAGGGCCATCGCACCGGCCGCGAACACCGGCGACAGCAGCACGCCCCAGACCGGGTACAGCACGCCGGCCGCTACCGGAATCAACCCGGTGTTGTAGGCGAAGGCCCAGAACAGGTTCTGCCGGATGTTGCCCAGCGTCGCCTTCGACAGCGCGATGGCATTCGGCACGCCCTGCAGGTTGCCGGACATCAGCACCACGTCGGCCGATTCCACCGCGATATCGGTACCGGTGCCGATGGCCAGACCAATATCGGCCTCGGCCAACGCCGGTGCATCGTTGATGCCATCGCCGACGAACGCAACATGACCATGCGCGGCCTTCAGCCGGCGCACCGCCTCGACCTTGCCTTCCGGCAGCACCTCGGCCACCACTTCGTCGATGTCGAGCTGGCGCGCGATCGCCTGCGCGGTACCAGCGTTGTCACCGGTGATCATCGCCACCTTCAGGCCAAGCTGATGCAGTGCCGCGATTGCGGCCGGCGTGCTCGGCTTGATCGGATCGGATACCGCGATGATTGCGGCCAGGCGGCCGTCGATGGCGGCATACAGCGGCGACTTGCCCTGGGTGCCCAGCTCTGCCGCCAGCGTCGCGAACAAAGTGATGTCCACGCCCAGGTCGCGCATGAAGCGATCGGCACCGACCTCCACCCGCGCACCATCAACGTTGGCACGCACGCCCATGCCGGTGACCGATTCGAAATCGACCATCGACGGCAGCGCGATGCCCTGCTCGGTGGCTGCATCGACGATGGCGCGGGCAATCGGATGCTCAGAGCGCGATTCCACTGCGGCAACCGCCGCCAGCACGGTGCTGCGATTGAAACCGTCCGTGATCTCGAAGTCGGTCAGGCGCGGGCGGCCTTCGGTCAGCGTGCCGGTCTTGTCCACCGCCACCACCTTCGCGTCCTTCAGCAGCTGCAGTGCTTCGCCCTTGCGGAACAGCACGCCCATTTCGGCGCCGCGGCCGGTACCGACCATGATCGAGGTCGGCGTGGCCAGCCCCATCGCGCACGGGCAGGCAATGATCAGCACCGCTACCGCGTTGACCAGCGCGAAGCTCAGCGCCGGTGACGGACCAAAGATCAACCAGACCAGGAAGGTCGCCAGCGCGGCCAGCATCACCGCCGGCACGAACCACAGCGTGACCTTGTCGACCACCGCCTGGATCGGCAGCTTCGAGCCCTGCGCCTGTTCGACCATGCGGATGATCTGCGCCAGCATGGTCTGCGCGCCCACCGCCGTGGCACGTACCGTCAGTGCGCCCTTCTGGTTGACCGTACCGCCCACCACGCTGCTGCCCGGCTGCTTCTCGACCGCGATCGGCTCGCCGCTGATCATCGATTCGTCGATGTAGCTGCGGCCTTCAACCACCTCGCCATCGACCGGCACGCGCTCGCCCGGCCGCACTTCCACCATGTCGCCGCTCTGCACTTCATTGACCGGGATGTCGACGGTGCGGCCGTCACGGAACACATGGGCGACCTTGGCCTGCAGGTTGACCAGACGCTTGATCGCTTCGGAGGTACGGCCCTTGGCGCGGGCCTCGAGGAAGCGGCCGAGCAGGATCAGCGCAACGATGACCGCGGCCGCTTCGTAGTAGACGTTCACCGTGCCCGGCGGCAGCAGCCGCGGTGCAAAGGTCGCCACCACCGAGTAGCCAAACGCCGCGGCGGTGCCCACCGCCACCAGTGAATTCATGTCCGGCGCCAGCCGCAGCAGTGCCGGGAACCCCTTCTGGTAGAAACGGCGGCCGGGAATGGCCAGCACCAGCAGGGTCAGTACGAACTGCAGGTACCAGCTGGCCTGCATGCCGATGGTGGCCATCACCCATTCGTGCATGCCGGGAATCAGGTGCGAGCCCATCTCCAGCACGAACACCGGCAGCGCCAGCGCGGTCGCCACGATCAGGTCGCGCTTCAGTTCGGCGCGCTCGGCATCCTTCTTTTCAGCGGCTTCATCATCGGACTGCACACCGGCCTCGATCGGGCGGGCGGCGTAGCCGACCTTGTCGATGGCCGCAACCAAGGCGGCCGTATCAGCCACGCCGCGCACGGTCGCACGCTCCGTGGCCAGGTTCACGCTGGCCTGGCTCACGCCTGGCAACGCCAGCAGCGCGCGCTCCACGCGGCCCACGCAGGAGGCGCAGGTCATGCCTTCCACGGCCAGTTCAACGGTGGCGGGGGACACGTCGTAGCCCACCCGCTCCACCGCTTGGATCAACGCGGCACGATCGACCGGACCGGACGGGCGGATATCCGCGCGCTCGGTGGCCAGATTGACCGAAACACTGCCCACGCCTTCGACCCTGGACAGCGCCGCCTCGACCCGGCCGACACAGCTGGCGCAGGTCATTCCCTCGATGGGCAGGCTGATGGTGGCAGGGCTTGCGGGGGCTGCAGTGGCGCGGGGCATGCTCATGATCGGATTCCCGGGGTTCCTTCTGGATGCGGACAGGCTAAACCTTGCCATCGTGGGAAGGTCAAATCCAGCCACCCCGGGGGTTCATGATGGGGTTCATCCACGCATGGCGTGGAACTGCTGAGCGGACGGAGGCGCCAGGCGGATCAGGCCCGGCGCCCCCTGCGGGTCTGCTCAGAAGGTGAACACGTACTCCAACGCGAACTCGCGGCCGACCGCCCCCAGCAGGCGGGTCGGGGCGAAGTCGTAATCCAGCTTGTACGGGTCCTTGTGGTTCCAGCTGGCTGCGTTGAAGGCGTTGTTGACGTACACGTTTACCTTCGCGTGTTCGGTCACCTGGTAGCCCACGTTGAAGTTCCAGGTGATGAACGGCCCCACTCGACCGTAGTAGCGCGCCGTCTGCTGCCCGGCATTGGGGTTCGGGTTCGGCGAGCCGTCCGGACGTGTCGCCGGCTCCAGGCAGTTCAGCGACGGGCTGTCGCTGGGCACGTAGCCGTCGGCGAACGGCAGGCAGCCGCCGGGGTTGTCCAGGCGGTCGGTGCCCCAGTGGTAGCGCACGCCCGGCACCGAGCCCACGCGGTCGGCATAGACATTGGCATTCCAGTTGCCGCGCTGCCAGGCCAGGCTCGCGCGCAGCTTGCTGCGCAGGTCGCGGTCGCGGCGTTCCGGATTCGGATCGTTGGCGTAGCGCTGTTCCTTGGTCGAGATCTGGTTGGTGTAGTTCAGGCCCAGCTGGAAGCTGCCCCACTGCGCGGTTTCCAGGCGATAGCGTGCGGTCAGGTCGACACCACGCACTTCGCGGCTGGCCAGGTTGAACGGGCCGCGCTCGATCGACACCAGGCGGCCGCTGCTGTCACGGTTCACACGGGCCAGGATGCCGGCGCAGTATTCGCCACCGGCCGGATTGGCCCATGGCGTGCCATCGATGTTCTTGCCGGTCAGGCAGCCGGCCTCGCTGGCCAGCACCTCATCGGCGCCGACGTCGACGATCATGTCTTCCAGCTTGATCGCCCAGTAGTCGGCACTGACCGACAGGTTCGGCATCACGTCCCAGACGAAACCGACCGTCCACGAATCACCGGTTTCCGAGCGCAGCAGCGGCGTGCCACGCCGGTTCACGTCGAAGGTGTACCAGACATCGGTGTTGCCCACGCCGCAGTTGTTGACCAGGTACGCGCCACTCTGGATGCAGCGCAGGCGGTCATAGGTCTGCACTTCGGAGCTGCTCGGCTGGCCCAGCAGGTAATGCATGTCCGGCGCATGGAAGCTGGTGGCATAGGAGCCACGCACCAGCAACGATTCAACCGGGCGCCATTCCAGGCCGACGTTCCAGGTGGTTTCCTTCTGGCTGCCGATGTCCAGTGCTTCGCTGCTGTCGTCGGCCTTGTAGTTGCCATAGCGGTCATAGCGCGCGGCCGCAGTGGCGGTCACGCTGTCCAGCAGCGGAATCTTGAATTCGACGCCGGCCGAATAGCGGGTGCGCTCGCCGCCACCGCGATCGACGTTCTGCAGGTCGAAGTCGATGCCTGCGCGTGGGTCGGGGCTGAGGTGATAACCCTGCTGCGCGACTTCAGCCACTGCGGCGAACGAGATCGGGCCGGCCCAGCCCTGGAACAGTTCGCCGGTGATATCCGCCGAGGCCTGGTTGACCCAGGACGCCGCCCGGTTCTTCGCCACCGTACCCATCTGCCAGTACTGGTCCGGCGTCAGCGGATTCCACCAGCGCGATTCGTTCAAGGCGTAGATCGCCTCGCCATCGGCCGTGGTGCCCAGCTTCGGGCCGAGGAAGTAGTCGTACGACTTCTGCTTGTCGACCACGTTCTGCCGTTCTTCCACGCGGTAGTACGAGCGCCCCACCGTGGCGCTCCAGTCGAAGCGGTCGGCGAGGCGGCCACGCAGGCCGGCGCTCCAGTCCCAGGACAGTTCGCGGTTGGTGTTACGCAGCGTATCCAGGCCACCCACCTCGTTTGGAGTGAACTGGCGCACGCCGAGGATCGGGCGGTTGCGGTTGGCGTCCCAGTAGTAGCCGTTGTCATCGTCGACCAGCGACACGCCGGGCGGATTGGTGCCCCAGATCGCTTCGGAACGGTAGACCGCCAGATTGGTCCAGGCCTGCAGGTCATTGCTGAAATCGAAGGTGGCATACAGGTTGCCGGACACGTTCTCGGCGCCGCCGGTGAGCAGCCAGTTGGCGTAGTCGGCGCTCATGCCGCACAGGCGGCCGGTGTTGGTGATGGTGTTGGCGGCGTAGTTGTAGACCAGTCGATCGGCGGTGTAGTACTCACTGCCGAACTTCTCGCAGGTGCCGGTGGGCGGCGCCAGGCGCTGGCCCGTGGTGGGATCGATCAGCGCCAGACCGGCGGTAGGACGGAAGCCGACCTTGCGTTGTTCCATGTTCCAGGACGGGTACGGCGCATCATCGGCGTCGTCCATCTGCGGGCGGTCACGGCCGAACAACGGATCGCGCTTGGTGTACTGCAGCGCGTAGGTCACGCTCCAGTTGTCACCGGTCTTGCCGCCGGCCCAGGACAGGTCCCAGGTGTCGCGCCCACCCTCGGTGGAGGTGCCGCCACGCACGCGCACTTCGTCGCCGTCGTAGTTGGTCTTCAGAATGACGTTGACCACGCCGGCGATCGCATCCGAGCCATAGATGGCCGAGGCGCCACCGGTCAGCACTTCGATGCGCTCCACCGCCGCGGCCGGAATGTTGCCGTAGTTGGAGAAGTTGGTTTCACCGCCATAGGGCAGCGGGTAGTCGGCCACGCGACGGCCGTTGACCAGCAGCAGCGAGCGGTTCGGGCCCATCCCGCGCAGGTTCAGGCCACTGGCATTGGGCGTGTGCGAGCCCCACTGCGAGGCGGCTTCAACAGTGCCGGTCGCTTCGGTGAGGGTCTTCAGCGCGTCGTACACGCTGACGAAGCCTTCCTTCTGGATCTGCGCGGCGGTGATCACGTTGACCGGTGCCGGGCCTTCGACGCTGGCGCGCTTGATGCGCGAGCCGGTGACGGTGACCGCGTCGAGATCCTTGGTGGATGAACTGGCAGCCTCCTGCGCGCTGGCAGCCAGGGGCAACAGGGCCAGGACCAGGGCCTGGGACAGCAGGTGACGACGCTTGCGGACGATCTGAGCCATGGGTGGTTGCTCTTCGAAAGTGTGGACGCACGGACGGGTGGTGGCGCGGCGCTACGGCTGATCCGGGCACCTGGATCGGTTCAAGACCGTCCCGACACCCCCCCCTGTGGATCGATCCAAACTAAAGCACAGCTGAACCACGCCGGGCATGCGGCGATGCAGCAATGCCCGAGGAAATGCCGCTATCGGCTGCCGGCATCCAGAACAATCAAAGGGTTGCGAAACATCGCTGAGAGAACAGCGCACACGTCGATGACACGATCGCGACAATCGCGCGCGGAACGGATATGTCCGGCGCAAGCCAGCGTCCGGGGTCGGATCCCCTCGCAGAGGGGCTCTGACCCGATTGCGTCGGGTGGGGTCAGAGCCCCTCTGCGAAGGGATCCGACCCCGGGCAGCTCTCAGCCGTCCAGCGCCTGCCGTAGTGCGGCCACGGTCGCGGTGGCGGTCTGGCTCCAGTCCGGGTCCAGCCCGCGCAGGTCCGGGTTCTGGAATTGCATGGCCGAGCGCCGCAGGCCTTTGGCCGAGGCGTGCAGTTCGGTGCAGCCGCTGCGTCGTGCGACGGCGGCGACATTGGCCGGGCCCAGCCCGGCGCCGGCCATCACCGTGATACGTCCCGCCGCCTGGGTGACCAGGCCTGCCAGCACATCGGCACCGGCCTCGGCACTGACCTGGCCGCCCGAGGTCAGCACGCGCTGGCAACCCAGTTCGATCACCTGTTCCAGTGCCGCCGGCAGATCGCGGGCGGCATCGAAGGCGCGGTGGAAGGTCACCTGCAGCGGCCCGGCAGCCTGCACCAGTTCACGGCACAACGCCACGTCGATACCGCCCTGCACATCCAGCGCACCGATCACCACGCCATCGCAGCCGAGCGCGCGGCACTGCGCGATGTCACGCAGCATCAGTTCGATTTCCAGCGCGTCGTAGTGGAAGTCGCCCGGGCGGGGCCGCACCAGCACGAACAGCGGAATCGACAGGCGTTCGCGCGCAATCGCGATGCTGGCGAACGACGGCGTGGTACCACCCTTGGCCAGGTTGTCGAACAGCTCGATGCGGTCGGCGCCGCCGGCCTGGGCGGCCAGCGCCGAGGCCAGCGAGTTGCTGGCGATCTCCAGGGTCAGCCGCGTGCTCACGCCTGGGTGCTCGTGTAGATCGACGGCGAGTCGCGCAGGTCATCCTGGCGCTGCGCATCGCACACGGCGTAGACGAAGCCGCGATGCAACGCGTAGGCGCCCACCTCGCCCTGCTTGTTCATGGCCAGGAAGCAGACCTGCAGTGTCCTGCTCGCTTCGGGGCGCTTGCGCACCACGCGGTCGATGGCTTCACGGCAGGCCTGTGCCGGCGAGCGCCCCTGGCGCATCAGTTCGACCACCAGGAACGAAGCGGCGTTGCGGATCATCTCTTCACCCACGCCCGAAGCAGTGGCCGCGCCCACGTCGTTGTCGACATACAGGCCGGCACCGATGATCGGGCTGTCGCCGACCCGGCCGTGCAGCTTCCAGGCCATGCCGCTGGTGGTGCAGGCACCGGCAAGGTGGCCCTTGGCATCCAGCGCCAGCATGCCAATGGTGTCGTGGTTGTCGCTGTTGCCGGGAATACCACGGCGCTCGGCGTTGATCTGCGGCTGATACTTCTCCGTCTTCAGCCACTCGCGCCAGGCCGCTTCGGCCTGCGGCGTCAGCAGGTGCTTGCGCTCGAAACCCTGCTGCACCGCGAACTGCTGCGCGCCCTCGCCCACCAGCAGCACGTGTGGGCTGTTCTCCATCACTTTGCGGGCCACCGACACCGGATGCAGGATGTCGACCAGCGCGGCCACGGCGCCACAACGGCCATCGCCATCCATGATGCTCGCGTCCAGGCTCAGCACGCCGTCGCGATCCGGGTTGCCACAATGGCCGACGGTGGGATTGCAGAGCTCGCTCTCGGCCCAGCGTGCGCCTGCTTCCACCGCATCCAGCGCGCTGCCGCCCTGCGCCAGTACCTTCCACGCGGCCTGGTTGGCCGGTACGCCGAAGTCCCAGGTCGAAACCACCTTGGCCCCACCCTGCGTGCGCGCCTGCACGCCCGGCAAAGCCGCCATGCCTGCAGCCAGTGCACCGGCCTGCAGGAACTGCCTGCGATCCACCATCTTCCCCTCCCAGTCTGCAATGCACGGCCGGCCCGATGCCGACCCTGCCGATCAGTCGTGCGTGGGCTGCCGTGCGGCGTGCCAGACCGCTGCGCCGAGCACGCCCAACTGGCCGTGCTCCACGCGCCATACCGGCACCTGGCGCAGCACCTCGGTCAGCACGCCCTTGTTGAGGAAGCGCTCACGGAAGCGGCCATCGGCCAGGAAATCCTGCACATGCGCGGAAATGCCTCCGGCCAGGTACACCGAACGTGCACCGACGGCGATCGCTGCGTCGCCGGCCAGGCTGCCCAGCCACGCACAGAACACCTGCAGTGTTTCCACGGCCAGCGCATCCTCGCCGCTGCGTGCGGCGCCGATCAGTGCCTCGGTGCTGGTCCACACCGGGGTGACGCCGCGCAGTTCGCACAGGCACGGATACAGGTTCATCAGGCCGCTGCCGGACAGCACGCGTTCGTTGTCCACGTGCGCCCAACGCTGCAGCAGCTTGCCCAGCACCTGCAGTTCCAGCGCGTTGCCGGCGCCGAGCGCGGCATGGCCGATCTCGCTGGCCAGCACCGGGCGCTCGCCGTCGGCAAAGCGCAGTGCGGCGCCCAGGCCGGTACCGGCACCCAGCACCAGCGCCGGGAATGCCTGCGCCGGATCAGCATCGCCGTTCAGCGGCACCAGCGTGTCCGGCTGCAGATAAGGGATGGCCAGCGCCACCGCCTCGAAATCGTTGATCAGCTGCAACTCGTGCAGCCCGGACTGCGCGCGGGTGGTCGACAGCAAGACCGTCCACGGCAGGTTGGAATTGATCAGCACATCGCCATCAAGCAGTCCGGCGATGGCCACCACCGCGGTCTGCACCGGCTGGCCAAGGCCTGCGGTGAAATCGGCCAGGATCGCCGCCAGGCTGGGATGCTCGGCGCAGGCGTAGGTGCGATGGTTGCCCAGCAGCGGCGCCTGGCCGGGTTGGGTTTCAGCCAGCGCAAGGCGGGCGAAGGTGCCGCCGACATCGGCAACGACCAGGCGGCGTGGAAGACCGCCGCGGGCGGAGTCGGAGGAAACCGGGGACGCTGCTGCGATGGTCACGCTGGCCTGCTTGGATCGATTGAATCGCCCCGATTCTCAGGCATCGGGGCGGCTTTGCCTAGCGCGCCGATGGTTCAGGTTGGCCTACATGCCTTCCTGTTCGGCCACCTGCACACCATCCACCAGCACTCGCAGCCGCTGCGGGCGGAAGCCGGCGAACAGCAGCGGCCGGGTGCGCTCGACCAGCACTTCATGGCCGGCGATGTGGCGCAGCCACGACTGTACCAGCGAGAACGAGAAGTGGGTGCCCGGATGCAGCGGGTGCTGCACCCAGACCGTCTCGGTGGCGCTCTGCAACTGCATCGCGCCGGTGAACCAGTGGCGGCTGAGGGTCACCGGCGTGGTGCCGGCCATGAAGCGGATATCCATGCGGGGTCCTTTCGCTGGAGCGGTGGTGTGCGGGGTCAGGGCTGGGCAGTCTGCAGGCTGTAGCTGGTGCTGGCGGTGAACACCGCGCCGTCGGGCTGGGTGGAGCGCACCTCGACCTTGTGGCTGCCCACGGCCAGATCGGTCGGCAGCGCGCCACGCCACAGGTGCGGCGATGCGGTGGCCTCCGGCGAGCGGTCGTAGCCACGCAGGCTGTCTGCAAGATCGTCGGCCACGTTCTCCACCATCAGGCGCGGATCGGGTTGGCTGACCTGCTTCATCGGCTGCCAGGCGCCTCCATCGACGCGGTACTCGACCACGCTGGCATCCTCACCCATGTAGACGTTGGCATAGATGCCCCAGGCCGGGTAGGCGCCCTGGCGCAGCACCTTCGGCGCATGCAGGCCGATCTGCTCGCTGGCCGGTTTTCCGGCCACGCGGTACTGCAGTCTGTAGCTGCCATTGCCGGCCACGTCGAGCAACGCATAGCCCTTCGGCGTGCCATCGCTCATGGTGCTGTCCGGCACGCCGGCGGCATTCTTCACGCCCGACCAGAACGCACCGCAGTTGGCGCCGACGTTGTATTCGTGCAGCGGCTTGTCGCCGTTCCAGCCCTCGGCCTTGCCATGGTAGACGTGCTGCTGGGTGTGGCTGTGGCCGCTGAGCACCAGCACGTTGCGGAAGTCCTTCAGCAGGTCGAACAGGCGCTGACGGTCGGCATGGCGGAAGGTCTCGCGTCCGGGCGCCGCGTCGAACAGCGGGATGTGCATGCCCAGCACCAGCAGGCGATCCTTGTGCAGGCCCTTCAGGTAGCTGGCGAGGAAGGCGAACTGGTCTTCGCGCAGGCCGCCGATGTACTTCGGCTTGGCCTTGGGGTCGTACACCACGTCGTCCAGGAACACGAAACTGGCGCCGCCCTCTTCCACCGCGTAGGTGTCCGGACCGTAGATGTTGCGCCAGCTGTCCAGCGAGTGTTCGTCGCTGACCGCGTCGAAGTCGAGATCGTGGTTGCCCGGCACATGGAACCACGGTACGCCAAGTCCGGTGGTGACCTTGTTGATCGCCGGATACAGGGTAAGGTCGTCGTTGACGATGTCACCCAGGGTGGTGCCCATGCGCGCCTTGGTCTGTCCCACCAATGGCGCGACGATCGACTGCTGGTAGTAGCCGATATCCTTCAGGCTGGCGGTCTGGGAGTCGGTGAATACCAGCATCTGGAAACCACGGCGGCTGTCATGGCGATCCGACTGCAGGGCGAAATCCCAGTTGCGGGTGACATCGCTGGTGGCGGCGATGCCACCGTACTTCAGCGCCGGCGAACCGTTCGGGCGATAGTGGCGCCAGAACGAAGGCAGGCCGTCGGCCGCTTTCGGGAAGGAATACGCATCGGGCTTGATCACGAACACGGTCTGGCCATCACGCACCGGCAGGCTGTAGCTGCCGTCTGCAGCCGTCTTGACGATGGCCTCGCCGTTGGAGACCTGCACGCCGGCCAGGCCCGGATCGGTCGCACCGCGGCCGGGTTTGCCGTCGCGCTCCAGATAGACCTTGCCGGTGACCACGGTATCCGCGGCCCAGGCCGGCGAGGTCAGCAACAGGCAGCACAGCCAGGCGGCAGGCAGTTTCATGGGCGGTCCGGGTAAAGAAAGACCGCCTATTGTAGATTCCGTTGATGACATCGCGCACGCGATGACGCATGCCGGTAGTGCCGGCCGCTGGCCGGCAGCCTCATGAACGTCGTGCATCCGGGGCTTGCCGGCCAGCGGCCGGCACTACCACACGTCAACGATGGCGTTTTTCCAGCACCGCGCGCGCATCAACCAGCGACAGCCCGCGCGCGCGCAGCAGCACCAGCAGGTGGTACAGCAGGTCCGAGGCCTCGCCCAGCAACGCCTCATCATCCTGCGCCACCGCCGCCAGGGCGGTCTCCACGCCCTCCTCGCCCACCTTCTGTGCGATACGGCGGATGCCGCCCTCGAACAGGCTGGTGGTGTAGCTGCCCGGCGGGCGTTGCGCCTCACGCATCGCCACCAGCTGGCCCAGCCCGCCCAGGAAATCCTTCGGCGCCTGGTCAAAGCAGCTCTCTGCACCGGTGTGGCAGGTTGGCCCCGCCGGCCGTGCCATCACCAGCAAAGTATCGGCATCGCAGTCGACGCTGATCGACTGCACCACCAACACGTTGCCGGACTGCTCGCCCTTGGTCCACAACCGTTGCTTGCTGCGGCTGAAGAAGGTCATGTGGCCGATGGCCAGCGTGGCCGCCAGCGATTCGGCGCTGACATAACCGAGCATCAGTACCTGCAGGGTATCGGCATCCTGAACCACCGCCGGCAGCAGGCCGTCACCCTTGGCCCAGTCCAGCGCCTGCAATGCGTCCAACGACGGCCTGACTTCAATAGACATCCCGCACCTCGATCTGCTGTCCGCGCAGGTAGCGCTTCAATTCTGGAATGGCGATGGCGCCGCTGTGGAACACGCTGGCGGCCAGCGCGCCGTCGACGTCGGCCTGGTCGAAGGCTTCGGCGAAGTGCTCCATCGCACCGGCACCGCCCGAGGCGATCAACGGTACCTGGCACAGTGCCCGCGCCTGTTGCAGCTGCACGACATCGTAGCCACGGCGCACGCCATCGCTGTCCATGCAGTTCAGTACGATCTCGCCCGCGCCACGCCGTTGTGCTTCGACGATCCAGTCCAGGGTGCGCAGCGGCACCGCCTGGGTCTTATCCGGATCGCCGCTGAAACGACGCACCCGCCATTGCCCGTCGGCCTCGCGCACCGAATCGACGCCCACCACCACGCACTGCACGCCGAACTCGTCCGCCAGCTCGGTGATCAGCTCCGGGCGCCCCAGCGCCGGCGAGTTGATCGACACCTTGTCGGCACCGGCAAACAGCACGCGGCGCGCGGTTTCCACACTGTCGATGCCACCGGCCACGCAGAACGGAATGTCGATCAATCGTGCGATGCGCTCGATCCACGCCACGTCGACCGAACGCGCCTCGGGGCTGGCGCCGATGTCATAGAACACCAGCTCGTCCGCCCCCTGGTCGCGATAGCGCTGCGCCAGCTCGGCGATGTCGCCCATGTCGACGTGGTCGCGGAAGCGCACGCCCTTGACCACGCGGCCATCGCGCACGTCCAGGCAGGGAATGATGCGGCGGCTCAACATGCCAGTGCCTCCGCCAGGTCCATGCGCTGCTCCAGCAGTGCCTTGCCGAGAATCGCACCGCCGCAGCCGGCGGCACGGGCCTCGGCCACATCGGCTACGTCACGGATGCCACCGGACGCCTGCACCGCCACACCCGGCAACAAGCCGGACAGGTGCCAATAGAGGTCGATATTGGGCCCGGCCAGCATGCCGTCACGGGCGATGTCGGTGCACAGCAGGTGGCGCATGCCGGCGCGCGCGTAGCGCTGGGCCAGGTCATCCAGGGTCACTCCGGCGTTCTCGGTCCAACCGTGCACCGGCAATTGCCACTGCCCCTGTGCGTCCTGGCGCGCGTCCAGCGCAACCGTGATGCGATCGGCGCCGAATTCCTCCAGCCAGCCGACCACTTCATCGGGGCGACGCACCGCCAGCGAGCCGACCACCACGCGACCGGCGCCGGCATCGAGGATGCGCGCCACATCGTCGCGGCCGCGCACGCCACCGCCGGTCTGCACCTGCAGCGATGTCTGCGCGCGGATCGACGACAGTAGCGGCGCCAGCGTATAGCCACCGGCGCGCGCAGCGTCCAGATCGACCAGATGCATCCACTGCGCACCCTGCGCGGCGAAGGCCTGCGCGCGTGGCAACGGATCGTCGCCATACGAGGTTTCCTGCGCGTAGTCGCCCTGGCGCAGCCGCACCACGCGGCCGTCGCGGATATCCAGCGCGGGGTAGACGATGAAACTCATGCAGCAGTGCCCTCGAGAAAATTGCGCAGCATCAGCGAGCCGGTCTCGCCGGAGCGCTCGGGGTGGAACTGTGCGCCGTAGTAACGCCCCTGCTCCACCACGGCAGTGAACAGGCCGCCGTGGTCGCAGGCAGCGACGGTGTGGGTATTGAGGGGCGCGGCGTAGCTGTGCACGAAGTAGGCGCTGGCACGCTCCGGCACGCCGCGCAGCAGCAGCGATTCGCGCAGCGGCAGCAGGCGGTTCCAGCCCATGTGCGGCACCCGGATGCCGCAGGCCGGCACCAGCTTGCGCACCACGCCGGGAATCAGTCCCAGTGTCTCCACACCCGCCTCCTCGGAGCGTTCGAACAGCAGCTGCATGCCCAGGCAGATTCCCATCAGCGGCACCTCCAGTCGCTGCAGCGGTTCCACCAGGCCTTGCGCATGCAGGCGTTGCATGCCGGGACCGGCGGCGCCGACGCCGGGCAAGATCACCCGCTGCGCACCGACCAGACCGTCCGCATCGCGCACCAGCCGCACAGTCGCACCCAGGCGCTCCAGTGCGTAGCGCACCGAGCCCAGGTTGGCGCCGCCGGCATCGATCAGCGCAACGTCACTCACAGCGCCCCCTTGGTGCTCGGCAGTGCCGTGCCCTGCCGGGCCAGCGCCGGACGCAGCGCGCGGGCCAGGGCCTTGAAGCACGCCTCCACCTTGTGGTGATCGTTGTCGCCGCGTACCTGCAGGTTGAGGTTCAGGCCGCTGGCATCGCACAGCGAGCGGAAGAAATGCGGCACCAGCTCGGTCGGCATGTCGCCCACGCGTTCGCGCTTGAACTCGCCCTCGAACACGAAGTACGGGCGGCCACTGAAGTCCAGCGCAGCGCTGGCCAGCGTCTCGTCCATCGGCAGGGTGAAACCGTAGCGGCCGATGCCGCGCTTGTCGCCCAGCGCCTCGCGCAGCGCCTGGCCCAGGGCCAGCCCCGTATCCTCGATGGTGTGGTGTTCGTCGATGTGCAGGTCACCCTCGGCCTGGATGTCCAGCGCGAAGCCACCGTGCTTGCCGATCTGTTCCAGCATGTGGTCGAAGAACGGCAGGCCGGTGGAGATGCGTGCATCACCCGCGCAATCCAGGTCCAGTTCGACGCGGATCTTCGTTTCTTTCGTGTTGCGCTGGACCACGGCGGTGCGCGGCGCATCGGCCAGCGCATGGGCAATGCCCGGCCAATCCCACTCGCCACCAAACTGCGCGGTGCGCAGCTGGAAACCGCGGATGTTGAGGTTGTCGGCAAACTGCAGGTCGGTGATGCGATCGCCGACCATGCCCGAACGCGCCCAGTCGATGCTGCGGTCCTGCAGATAAGCCGTCATCAGTCCGATGCCCGGCTTGCGGGTCGGCGCATTGTCGTGCGGCCAGCTGCAGTCGATCAGCACGTCACGGAAAGTGACGCCCTGGCTTTCGAAGATCTGCAGCATCAGCTCGTTGGGGCCATCGAAGCTGGCACGCGGGTAGCTGTCGCTGCCCAGGCCATCCTGGTTGGTGACGATCACGAACTGGTAGCCGGCATCCCGCAGCTTCAGCAGCGCCGGGATCACCTGCGGCACGAAGCGCAGCTTCTCGTAGGCGTCGATCTGGAAATCGGACGGCTCCTCGATGAGGGTGCCGTCGCGGTCGATGAACAGGATCGGGGTCATGCTGCGGCCCTCCGCGCCGACAGGGCCGCGAGCACGCGGTCATTCTCTTCCGGGCTGCCGATGCTGATGCGAAGCGCATCGCCCAGCTGCGGCGCGGCGCGCTGGTCGCGCACCACCACCCCTGCAGCAAGCAGCGTATCGAACGCCGCCTGCGCATCGGCGAAGCGGACCAGCAGGTAGTTGCCGGACGAGGCGTACACCCGGCGTACACCGGGCAGGCTGGCCAGTGCCGTTCGCAGGCGTTCGCGCTCGGCGATGACCGTGGCCACGCGCTCGGCGGTGCGTGCCAGCGCGGCCGGCTGCAGGGCCTGCACGGCCAGTTCCGCGCACGGGGTCGGCACCGGATACGGCGCCTGGCAGCGGCGCAGCACGGCAATCAGTTCCGGCGCGGCGATCAGCGTTCCAATGCGCGCGGCCGCGAGTGCGTGTGCTTTCGACAGCGTGCGCAGCACCGCCAGGTTGGCGTGCACGGCCAGCAACGTGGTCGCCGACGGACGCTGCGCGTACTCGACATAGGCCTCGTCCACCACCACCAGTGCCTGCCCGCGCAACGCAACCGCCACCCGTTCGACCTCGTCCAGGGCGATATCACTGCCGGCCGGGTTCGACGGTGCGCACAGGAACACCAGCTTGGCATTGCGCGCCCTGGCGGTATCGATCACCGCATCCAGATCGGCGCGCAGGCCATCCTCGCTGTCCACCAGCGGCACTTCAATCAATGCGGCGCCCTGCAGGCGTGCGCAAACGGCGTACATGCCGAACACCGGCGGCGTGACCAGTACGCCATCGCGGCCCGGCACGCACAGGGCACGCACCAGCAGATCAATGGCTTCGTCGCTGCCGCGACCGATCAGCAGCTGCTGTGGCGTCACGCCGTACAGCGCCGCAAGTCCCTCGCGCAATGCCAACGGCTGCGGTTCGGGATAGCGCCGGCTGCTGCCCGCGGCATCAGCGGGATTGGCCCAGGCCGATTCATTGGCGTTCAACCAGACCTCGCCCTGCACCGCCGCGCTGCGCGCCGAGCTGTAGCCGGCGAAGGCCTGCAGATCCGGGCGAACCAGTGCCAGCACATCATCGATAGCCGCGTTCATGCTGCCACCTCCATGCGCACTGCGACCGCACGTTCATGTGCATCCAGGCCTTCGGCACTGGCGATGATGCGCGCGCAGCCGCCAATCGCTGCCAGGCCGGCGGCGCTGGCGCTCTGCACGCTGATCAGGTTCTGGAAGCTGGCCACACTGACACCACTGTAGGCACGTGCGGCACCCGCGGTGGGCAGCACGTGGTTGGTGCCGCTGCAGTAGTCGCCCAGTGCCTCGGGGGTGTAATCACCCAGGAACACCGAGCCGGCCGCCTGCACCTTGTCCAGCCACGCACGCGGATCACGCAATGCCAGGATCAGGTGCTCCGGTGCATAGCGGTTGCTGATCGCGAAGGCTTCGTCCAACGAGTCGACCTGGATCAGCCGCGAGGCCGACAGCGCCTGGCGTGCGATCTGCTGGCGCGACAGCAAGGCCACCTGGCGCTCGACTTCGGCCTCGACCGCCGCCAGCATCGCGGTATCGTCGGTCAGCAGCAGCACCTGCGAATCCGGGCCGTGCTCGGCCTGCGACAGCAGGTCGGCTGCAACGAACGCCGGGTTTGCACCTGCATCGGCAATCACCAGCACTTCGGAGGGACCGGCCGGCATATCGATGGCGGCGGCGCCATCCTGCGCGACCTGCTGCTTGGCTTCGGTGACGAAGCTGTTGCCGGGCCCGAACAGCTTGTCGCAGGCCGGAACGCTGGCGGTGCCATAGGCCATCGCGGCGATCGCCTGCGCGCCGCCCAGCTTGAACACGCGCCGCACGCCGGTCAGCCGCGCGGCCACCAGCACCGCCGGATCAGCCGTGCCGTCGGCGCGCGGCGGCGTGCACAGCACCACCTGCGGGCAACCGGCCAGTTGCGCCGGCACGCCCAGCATCAACGCGGTGGACGGCAGCGGCGCACTGCCTGCCGGTACGTACAGGCCGACCCGGCCGATCGGCCGCAGCATGCGTTCACAGACCACGCCTGGCGCGGTCTCCACGGCATAGCCCTTGCCCATGCCAGCCTCGTGGAAGCGCGTGATGCGCCCGGCAGCTTCCACCATGGCCTGGCGCAGTTCCGCGGGTACCGCCGCTTCGGCGGCCGCGAACTCGTCATCGGACACCTCGAAGGACACCAGCTCCACGCCATCGAAACGTGCGGTAATCGCACGCAGCGCATCGTCGCCCTGTTCACGCACCTGCGCGATCAGCGCCGCCACGGCATCGCGGGTCTGCTGCGCCACGGTCTGCACCGGGCGGGTCAGTGCCGCGCTGCGCGCGGCCTCATCAAGTCGGGACCAGATCAGACGGTTCATGCCAGCGACCGCTCCACGCTCAACACCATCAGGCCCTGCGCGCCCGCGCGCTCCAGTTCTTCCATGCGCTGCCAGCTCAAAGGGCCAGGGCACATGGTCTGCAGGCGCAGTGCGCCGCCATCGGCCGGCAGCCGCACCAGCGGCTCGGCATCGGCCAGCAACTGTGCCAGCGCATCGACGCGATCCTCGCTGGCACGGAACATCAGCAGCTTGCGGTCCTGGCGCTGCACCACGCCGTCGAGACGGCGCAGCAGCATCGCCCGCAGCGACGCGCGTGCGTCATCCGGCACGCGCACCGCGCCCGCCAGCACCGCCTCGCTGTCGAGCAGGTTGTGCACCGGGGTCAACTGGTTGGCGCGCAGCGTGGCGCCGCTGGAGACCAGGTCGCAGATCAGGTCGGCGGTACCGAGGCGTGGCGCGATCTCCACCGAACCGGACAGCTCGACCACCTGCGCATCCACGCCCTGCTCATCCAGCCACTGCTTGAGGATGGCCGGGTAGCTGGTGGCGATGCGGGTGCCGGCCAGCTGCGCCGGGCCCTGCCACTGCCATTCCTCGGGCACCGCCAGCATCAGCCGGCACTGGCCGAAGCCCAGCCCGCGCAGCGCCTGGTAGGCATCGGGCAGGCCGATCTGACGGCGGGCCGCAGCCTGCTCATCCAGCTCGTTGCGGCCGACGATGCCGAGGTCGCAGACGCCGTCGGCGATCAGGCCCGGGATGTCGTCGTCGCGCACCAGCAACAGGTCCACCGGCAGCGATTCGCCGTAGCAGAACAGCTTGTCGCGGCTCTCGCGCCAGCTCAGGCCACAGGCACTGAGCAGGTTGCGGGCGGGCTCGGCCAGCCGGCCACTCTTCTGGATGGCGATACGCAGCCGGTCGCGTGCCGGCGCTGCCTGGGTTGCACTCATGGGGGAGGTCTCGAAGTTCGGAACGGGGCGCGGATCAGCGCGAAGCAAGGCGGTCGATGGCGGTGGCATAGCCTCGATGGCCATGCTCGAGCGTGCGTGCCACCCGTCCAGTGGTGGTCACGCTGACCCCGGTGCGCTCGTGGATCTCGCGATACGGCACGCCCTGCTGCAGCAGCGGCACCACCTTCCAGCGGTCGGCCATGGCTTCCAGTTCGGCGGGGGTGCACAGATCGCGCAGGAACGCTTCCACCTGCTCCGGCTCGCGCAGGCCGGCAAAGGCCCGGGCCAGGGCTTCCAGGTCGGCCTTCGGGTCTTTGGCGGCAATTTCGGGGCGGGCTTTCACGGGGCGGATCTCTTTGCATCAATGTAATAGCGCGTTAGTACATTAGCGCATTCTTGCGCAGTGCGTCAAATCGAGGGTTGGGGTGCGGCAGGGCTGCTGCCCTGCACCCGCCAAGAGCCAGAGCAAAAGCAAATGCTGATTTCCTGAGCGTTGGCGGGGAGGGTCCGGTGGCAGGGGACGCCGTAAACCGATCCATGGGGGCTTGGTCGCCGCTTGCTCGTGTGCGCTGTCCTGCGCACACGGCAAGACCGGGGCTGGGCATCCTGCCCAACTCGCCCGAGGCATGCCTCGGGCCCATGCCGCTCACACCCCTGCCACCGAACCCTCCCCGCCTTCGACAGTTGGCCGCGATCTGTCAGAACAGCATGGATCGGATCGGAACCGGCTTTTGTAGAGTCGAGCCATGCTCGACTGGGCTTCGCCCCTAAACGCAGAACGCCCACCATAGGCGGGCGTTCTTCTTATAAATCAACAACCTAAAATAGACTCAAGGCAGGCAGCGCACCTCGGCCTGCAGCGCCCCGCGCCGCAGGCATTCGCCGAACAGGCTGCCCTGCCGGCTCGGCAGTGGCTGGATGTTCTCCAACACGCCTGCGCTCGCCGCGCACGTCCGAGCGGCCAAGGCTCGTAGGTCATCCTCCAGCTGCGCGCGGTCGATCACGTGGCAGCGATCGACCTGCAACCGGTACTGTGCCGGACCGATCCGCGCACTGTGCAGCGCCGGATCGCTCTGGCAGCCCGCCAGCAGGAGCACGCTCAGCGCCCCTGCGGCGGCCCGCATCACGCCATCGCCCTGGACTGCTCCAGCTCCACCTGCAGGGTGCTGGCCAGCTCGTCGCGGGAGACTTCGAACTGCTGCTCGCGCAACAGGTCCTTCACCGCCACCACGCCCCGCGCCAGCTCGTCCTCACCGGCCAGCACCACGAAGCGGATGCCGGCCTTGGCGGCGTACTGGAACTGCTTGCCGATCTTCTTAGGCTCCATCTGCACTTCGGTGTTGATGCCGCCGGCGCGCAGGCGACGGGCGATGTCCAGCGACTGCGGCATGCCCTGCTCGTCCATCAGCGCCACCAGCGCCTGCACGCTGCTGCCCTCGATGCCATCGATCAGGCCGGCTTCGCGCAGCTGCCAGAACAGGCGCGACAGGCCGATGGAGATGCCCACGCCCGGCAGCTTCGACTTGCTGTAGTGGCTGGCCAGGTCTTCGTAGCGGCCGCCCGAGCAGATCGAACCGATCTGCGGGTGGTCGGTCAGCGTGGTCTCGTAGACGGTGCCGGTGTAGTAGTCCAGGCCGCGCGCAATGGAGAAATTCAGGCAGTACGCGGTTTCCGGCACGCCCAGCGCCTGCACCAGCTGCAGCACTTCGCGCAGTTCGGCGACGCCGGTACGCAGGATCTCCGAAGAACCGGCGTCGGCTTCAAGCGTGGCCAGCTGCGCCAGTGCATCGGCATGGCCCTGCGAACGCACGGCCACGAACGCCAGGATCTTCTCGACCTGCTCGGCCGGAATCTCGAAGCCCTCGCCCACCAGCGTCTCGCGCACGTAATCGGCGCCGCGCTTGTCCAGCTTGTCCACTTCGCGCAGCACTGCCAGCTGGCGCTCGCCCTCGGCCACGCCCAGGCTCTCGAAGAAGCCACGCATCAGCTTGCGGTTGTTCAGCTGGATGCTGAAGTCACCGATGCGCAGTTCCGAGAACACCGCGTGGATGACCGCCAGCACTTCGGCGTCGTATCGCACGCTCAGGCTGTCCTTGCCGATCACGTCGATGTCGCACTGGTAGAACTCACGGAAGCGGCCGCGTTGGGCGCGCTCGCCGCGGTACACCCGCTGCATCTGGTAGCGACGGAACGGGAAGGTCAGTTCATGCTCGTGCTCGGCCACGTAGCGCGCCAGCGGCACGGTCAGGTCGAAGCGCAGCGCCATTTCCGGCAGCGAACGGTCACCCGATTCGGCGGCGTTGGCCAGCGCACCGGTGGACTGCACGAAATACACCTGGCGCTCGGTCTCGCCACCGGACTTGGTCAGCAGCACGTCGGACAGCTCGAACACCGGCGTCTCCACCGGCAGGAACCCGAAGCGCTCGTAGTTGCGACGGATCACGTCCAGCATGCGCTGGAACGCAATCTGCTCGCGCGGCAACAGTTCAAGGGTGCCGGGCGGGGTACGGGGCTTGATCACGGGCGGAACTCCTGCTGGAACGGGACGTGGGAGGGGGCGACATTCTAGCGCCCCCGCCTCGGGCAGGGTCGAACGGCCGCTTGAAGTATCATAAGGCCCTCCCCGCCCGCGATACGCCCCCGCAACATGTCACGGCCTTCCGGCGCTCCGCCCGCCACCAACGATCCCGCCTCGCCGTCCTGCAACACGCTGGACTGCCTGCACTGCTCGGTTCGCCACCTTGCGGTGTGCTCGGCGCTGTCGCCCGATGAAGTGCAGGCACTGGAACAGGTCACCGTTTCCCAGCAGGTCAGCATGGGCAGTACCCTGGCCCGCACCGGCGAAGAGCGCGACCATGTCTATACATTGACCGGCGGTGCCCTGCGCCTGGTGCGCACCCTGGCCGATGGCCGCCGCCAGATCAATGGCTTCGTGCTTCCTGGCGACTACCTGGGCCTGAGCGGCAGTGACCACCACCGCTACGATATCGAGGCCATCGCAGACAGCCGCGTATGCCGTGTCGCGCTGCCGCAGATGAAGGCGCTTCGCAGCCGTTTCCCGCACCTGGAACGCAAGCTGCTGCAGCGTGCCTGCCAGGAGCTGGACGCCGCCCAGGATGCCGCGCTGGCACTGGCGCGGCTGCAGCCGGCCGAGAAAGTGGCCGACTTCCTGCTGCGCCTGGCCGCGCGCGAGGCCAAGCTGGGTGGCGATGGCCTGCGCGTCTCGCTACCGATGGGGCGTGGCGACATCGCCGACCATCTGGGCCTGACCATGGAAACGGTCAGCCGTACTTTCACCAAGCTGCGCCAGCAGGGGTTGATCGCCCTGCCCCACCTGAACGTGGTGGAGATCCTCGACGAGGACGGGTTGCGCACGCTGGCCGGCAACCACGTCCATCTCCGGTCAACGCAGCAACACCTCGCGCAACGCCGCATACTCCGCGGCCAACGGTTCCGCGTGCGCGGGCCGCTGCAGCAACGCATCCAGCGCAGGCGGCACCGCCACCGTTTCGCCGATCAGCGGCTCGACCACGGCCTCGAACTTGGCCGGGTGCGCCGTGGCCACCACCGCCCAGTCGCCCTTGGCGCCGCGCGCACGCAGGTCCTGCAGCACCTTCACCGCTGTGGCCGTATGCGGGCAGAACAGTTCGCCGTTGCTGGCATGCGCCGCCGCAATCGTCGCGCGGATGGTCACGTCATCCACCGCGAACGCGCGGAACGCAGCGCGCAGCTCGGCGTCATCTCCGAGGTAAAGCCAGCGCAGGCGTTCAAAGTTGCTGGGCGCCCCCACATCCATTGCGTTGGCAACCGTGGCCACACTGGCCTGCGGCTGATAGTCGCCACCGTTGAAGTACGCCGGCAGCACCGCATTGGCATTGGTCGCCAGCACGATCTGCCCGATCGGAACGCCCAGCGCGCGCGCCAGCACTGCGGCCATCGCATTGCCCAGATTGCCGGTCGGCACCACCAGGTTGAGCCGACGACGATGCGCTGCGTAATGGGTCAACGCCGCATGTGCGTAGTAACTCATCTGCGGCAGCAGCCGGCCCAGGCTGATGCTGTTGGCCGAGCTGAGCGGCACCTGCGCCTGCAGGTCACGGTCGGCCAGCGCCTGCTTGACCATGGCCTGGCAATCGTCAAACGCCCCGGCCACACGCAGCGCCTGGATGTTGTCGCCGAAGCAGCCAAGCTGATGCGCCTGGCGCGGTGACACGCGGCCATCCGGGTACAGCACCACCACACGCACGCCCGGCTGGCGGTGGAAGGCTGCCGCCACGGCGGCACCGGTATCGCCAGAGGTGGCGACAACGATCGTCAGGTCGCGGTCCTTGCCGGCCTGCAGCCGCGACAGTGTTCCGGCCAGGAAGCGCGCACCGATATCCTTGAACGCCGCCGTCGGCCCATGGAACAGCTCCAGCACATGGTCACCGCCGCCCAGTGCACGCAGCGGCACCGGAAAGTCGAACGCCTCGCGGCAGATCGATGGCAGCGCCGCCTCCAGAGCATCACCTGCGAAGAACGGTGCCAGCAGATCGGCGGCGGTATCGGCCAGCGTTGCGCCGGCCCGCAGCTCACGTGGCGCCGGCAGCACCTGCGGAACATACAGCCCTCCATCGGGCGCCAATCCTGCAGCGATCGCCGCACTGAGGCCAACGGCCGGGGACTGACCCCGGGTCGAAACAAATTGCATGGGTTCGGTATCCAGTAAAGGGGAAGGATTCAGCACAAGCGGGCTCCCGCTGCATCCAGCGGCGACACCCAGGCATCGCTGTCGAAACCGGCGGCGGCAAATGCCGCCTGCACCGGTGCGGCAGCGGCGCGGGCCTGGTCGGCGTCCTCGAACCAGGCGAACACGCTGGGTCCGGCACCGGAGATGCCCGCACCCATTGCATGGGCCGACAGCGCCGCATCGCGGGCTGCTTCGAAACCTGCAATCAGGCCGGCCCGCCGTGGTTCGACCAGCACATCGCGCAATCCAGCCCGCACCAGCGCCGCATCACTACGATGGCAACCACTGAGTACCAGCGCGAGGTTCGCACTCTGTGCCACGAATTCACCCAGCGCGTAGCTGCCCTGCAGCACCTGGCGCGCACGGCGTGTTTCCAGCACCGCGTGCGGATGCACCAGCAGGCTGTGCCAGGCCGCCGGCACAGGAATTGGCAGCAGGCGGTCGGCCGTACACAGCGCAAGACCACCCAGCAGCAGCGGCCCCACGTTGTCGCCGTGGCGGCCACCGCTGGCCACTGCCTCGCCATCGAGCGCAAACGGATACAGCGCCTCACGCGACAGCGGTGCATCCAGCAGCGCGTTGCCGGCAACCAACGCCGCAACGCATGACGCTGCCGAACCGCCCATGCCGGAACCGAACGGAATGCCCTTGTCGATCTCCACCGCGAATCCGAAATCCAGGCCCAGGCCTTCGCGCAGTGACGTCAGCGCAGCGCCGGCGGTGTTCCCGGCTGCCTCCAGCGGCAGCTCGACCGCACTGCCACGGATCGCCTCGATGCGCACCAGCGGTTCATCGATGCGGCGCACGCTCACGGTATCGCCAACACCGGCGATGGCATGACCAAGAATGTCGAAGCCCACCGCCACGTTGGCCACCGAGGCCGGCGCGAACGCACGTGCGATCACAGGCGCGCTCCTTCACCGGCCGCGACCCGCAGCAGGTCGGCAAACACACCGGCGGCGGTGACTTCCGGGCCGGCCCCCGGACCCTGCACCACCAACGGGTTGTCGCAGTAGCGACGGGTACGGAACTGCACCACGTTATCGGTCAACCGAAGGTTGGCGAAGGCGTGGTCGGTGGGCAGTTCCTGCAGGCCCACCGAGGCACCGTCAGCGCCCAGCCGTGCCACGTAGCGCAGCACCGCGCCACGCGCCCGCGCGTCCTGCAACCGCTGCAACAGGCTGGCATCGGACTCGCCCAGCCGCGCCATGAAGTCATCCACGCTGCCGTCGCGCAGCAGCGCCGGCACCAGGCTTTCCACCTGTACCTGTTCCAGGCTGAGCGCGTGGCCGGCCTCGCGGGCGAGGATCACCAGCTTGCGCGCCACGTCCACGCCCGAAAGATCATCGCGCGGGTCCGGCTCGGTGTAGCCCATCGACCGCGCCTGCGCGACCAGCTGCGAGAACGGCTGACTGCCGTCGAAGCGGTTGAACAGCCACGCCAGCGTGCCGGAGAAGATGCCTTCGATCGCCAGCACCTCGTCGCCCGTATCGACCAGATCACGCAGCGTGGTGATCACCGGCAGGCCCGCGCCCACCGTGGCTTCGTAGCGGAAGCGCGCACCACTGGCCGCCGCAGCAGCACGGATGCGCTGGTAGCGCGGCAGCGGGCCAGCACCGGCCTGCTTGTTCGGGGTCACCACGTGGATGCCGGCAGCCAGCCAGCCCTCATAGCGCTCGGCCACGTCGGCGCTGCCACTGCAGTCGATCACCACCGCATGCGGCAGGTGCGCGGCCAGCAGATGTTCGGTGAAGCGATCCAGGTCGCTGGGCTCGCCCGCGTCCTGCAATGCCTCCCGCCAATCGGCGTGCAGGCCATCCACTTCCATCCGCATGCGCGAACGCGAGGCCAGCGCGCGCAGGCGAAGATCCACATTGGCCTTGGCCAGCAGCTGCGGGCGGGCCGCCAGCAGCTGGTCCAGCAGTGCCGCGCCGACGTTGCCCGGCCCGATCACACCGACCGCGAACGTCTGCGGCGACAGCCAGAAGCCCGCATGTGCGGCCCGCAATGCGCGGGTGGCATCGGCACTGTCCACCGCCACAGAAATATTGCGCTCCGACGAGCCCTGCGCGATCGCCAGGATGTTCACCTGCGCGCGTCCCAGCGCCTCGAACAGGCGCGCCGCCACACCGGGCTGGCCGGCCATGCCGTCACCCACTGCCGCCAGCACGCTGACGCCCTCACTGACCTGCACGCGCTGCACCTGCCCTACCGACAGTTCATGCGCGAACGCGTGCAGCAGTGCCTCACGGCCACGCGCCGCTTCGGCAGCGCGCACCACGCAGCAGATCGAATGCTCTGACGAACCCTGCGAGATCATCACCACCGACACCTGCGCCTGGCGCAGCGCCGCGAACACGCGCTCGGCGGTACCGGGCACACCGATCAGGCCGGTGCCTTCCAGGTTCAACAGGGACAGCCCGGGGCTCAGGGTCAGGCCCTTCACCGGCCCGCGCGGCGAGCGCTCGGCGCTGATGCGCGTCCCCGGATGCGCCGGCTGGAAGGTATTGCGGATGAAGATCGGCAGGCCGAGGCGGATGGCCGGCGACATCGTCTGCGGGTGCACCACCTTGGCGCCGAAATAAGCCAGCTCGCAGGCCTCGTCGTAGCTCAGTGATTCCAGCTGCACCGCTTCGGGCACCAGTCGCGGGTCGGCCGACAGCACACCGTCGACGTCGGTCCAGATGTGCAGTTCATCGGCATTGAACAACGCGGCGAAGATCGCGCCGGAATAGTCGCTGCCATTGCGGCCGAGCGTGGTGATGCGGTCATGGCGGTCACGGGCAACGAAACCGGTGGCGACCAGGCGCATCTGCGGATGCCGCAGGCGCCACTTGGCCAGGCGGTCCGCGCTGGACTCCCAGTCGACATCCACACCCAGTTCGCCATGCCCGACCACCAGCACGTCGCGTGCATCGAGTACCGCACAGTCTTCGCCCAAGGCACGCAGGTGGGTGCCAAGCAGTTGCGCGGAGAATACTTCGCCCAGGCCCTGCACGCGGTCGAGCACTTCGCGCGGCAGCTCGCCGATCACCGCCAGCGCCGCCAGCACTTCGGCCAGTTGATCGAAGCGGGCGTCGATCCATTCGACGGTCTCGCCCACCTGCTCGCCCAGCAGGGCCACGGCGGCGCCACGGTGACGCGCGCGCAGCGCATGCCAGGCCTCGCGCCAGGCTTCGTCGCCCTTGGCCGCCAGCTGCGCCAGCTCGATCAGCGCGTCAGTGACGCCCTTCATTGCCGAAACGACAGTGACCTGCAGCGATTCGGGACGGGCCAGCAGCAGGCCCGCGACATGGCGGTAGCGTTCGGCATCGGCCACCGAGGTGCCGCCGAACTTGTGCACGACGATGGACGGTGCAGCCAGATCGGCCGGGGCAACGGGATGAGCGGGGGCGTGGGAAGACATGCAGACCTCGGCAGGAGGCCCCGTCGCATGCAGGTGTCGAGTTTCCCCGCCACCTGTATGGTGCGGGGCCGTGGTTTTCGGGAGTTACACGAAGACGACGGGCCGCACCAGGGCAGTGGTGACGGTGGTGGTGGTAATGGTGGTGGTGGCGACCGGCGCAGTCGAACGGCCCGCGGTAGCGGGAGCGATCAGGCTGGCGTGGGCGGCATCAAGAACCATGACGCACAGAAAACACTGTGCGCCGGCCTGCTGTCAAGTGCTGCGATGCAAAAAACCAGTGCCGCGATCATCGCTCAACGTGCAGGCATTTGGTTGCATCTGAGACCAAGGCAGCATCAGCACGCTTGACGCACGCATTCAGTCGGCATGTTCGGCGATCGCCCGTGGACTACGATGGGCATGCGCGCACAGCATCACGCCGGCCACCAGGAACACGATCGCCAGCGCTTCCAGCAGTGAAGGCCAGCGCTGCTGCCAGGCGAAGGCATACGCCAGCGCGAACAGCGTCTCGAACACGATCATCTGTCCGGTCAGGGTCAGCGGCAGCAGGCGGCTGGCGCGGTTCCAGAACGCATTGCCGAGGATCGAGGCCACCACCGCCACACCGGCACTGATTGCCCAGAAACCACTCCACTGCGCCGCCGTGTGCCCGCTGGTGTGCCCGATGAAGGCCATCGGCACCAGCAGCAGGGCCAGGCCGCCGGTGGTGACGCCGGTCAGCAGCGACCAGTCGTGGCTGGACAAGTCCGGTCGACGCGCCAGCCAGCGGCTGTTGCCGATCGAGTACAACGCCCACGAGAACAGCGCGCCGAACGCGCACAGCAGGCCGATCAGGCGCTGCCGCCACGGGGTTGCCAGGTGCTCGGACATCAGTGCTTCCCAACCAACCAGGGCCACGCCCAGCACGCACAGGCCCAGTGCCGGCAGCAGCTGTTTCAAAGGCACTGCACCCTGTTCGCGCACGCCGACCAGGGTGACCACCACCGGAATCAGGCCGACAATCAGCGACGCCGCCGCACCGCCAGCCCACTGCACCGCCGTGGCCAGCAGCAGGAAGTACACCAGGTTCCCGGCCAGGCTCAGCCACAGCAGCCCGATCCATTCGGTGCGACCCAGCTGGGGTGCCAGCCGCTTCCAGCGCGGGAGCAGCAGTACTACGGCGATCAGGCCGTAGACCAGATAGCGACCGGCCGACAATTGCAGGGCGTTGAACGACTGCAGCACGGCGGGCGCGAGGAAGACCACGCCCCACAGCGCGCCAGCGGCAACGCCATTGGCGATGCCCAGGGCCATCGGGTTGTTGCGCATTCGGGTTCTTCGGGGGGAGAGAACAGGCCGCGCAGTGTAAGCGCTGGCCAGCGGGCGCTCTTGACCGAGGCTATTGCCCTGACCGGCCGCGCGTGTGCAAAGCCGAGCGTGGCTCGACCCTACAGTCCGGCGCCCCGGCGCCACGCTGCGGGAGTCTGGCCGCACTCGCGGCGCAGCGCGCGGGTCAGTGCGCTCTGCTCGGAATAGCCCGCGGCCAGCGCGATATCGCTGATCGGCGCCACGCTGGTGCGCAGCTGGTGCTTGGCCCAACGCAACCGGCTTGCACTGAGCCAGGCCTGCGGGCTGAGCCCGAACTCCTGCCGGAACAGCGCATGCAAACGGCTCTCGCTGACCCCGACGAACCCCGCCATGCGCGCCACCGGCCACGCCTGCCCGGGGTCGGCCTGGACCGCCGCACACAGACCCTGCATGCGCGCGCCACTGCCGGCAGGTGCAAATACCTGCAGCAACTGCGGCAGCAGCGCCGGCATTGACTGCCCTGCCTGCACCTCAGCCAGGCGTCGGCGCAATGCCAGCGGCAGATGCAGCCAGCGCTGCCGGCACAGATGCTCCTGCGTGCCGTCATCAAGTACGCCCGGAGGACAGTCAACGATCACGAAACCATTGGGACCATCAGCCATCTGGTCATGCGCCTCACCGGCGGCCACGAATGCCCCCTGCAGCACGTCCAGCCGACCTCCGCGGCCTTCCATTTCGAACTGCAGTTCACCCTGCACTGGCAGCACCCACTGCGCGTAGTCATGGCGGTCCAGGCCGGTGGCCTGGCCGTAGTGCCGCAGATGGAAGATGGCGCCCATGCGGGCAGTGTGCGCGTGTAACAACGGCCGTGCAAACCGTTGCTATAGTCGATCCGTCATCCAACGCAGGGAGTGCAGGACATGACCCATCAGCAGGTGTCCCTGGCGCTCGCCACCGGCCTCGGCCTGGCGCTCGCAGCTTCGGTCTCCGCACAGGCGCGTACGCCACCGGCTCCGCACTGCATGAACGCTGTCGGCGTACAGGAAGTGGAGCAGGCATCACCGCGCTCGATCGCACTGCGCGCCGCCTCCGGCCAGCCCTTTCGGATCGACTTCAACGAAGATTGTCCCGGCGTCCGCAGTGCCACCTCGCTGAAACTGGAAGCCCCCGCCGGCTGGGCCTGCGGCCGCCCCAGCGAACGCGTCGTGGTCGACGGCCGCCAATGCACCATCAGCGCAGTCACCCCGCTGCAGAATCGCGACTATGCCAGCGTCGCCCGCGACAGCGAGCGCCTGCGCACCGCTACCCTGCCTGCCGTGACCATCCGCGAACGCAAGGAGGTGCGTCGCAGCTTCGGCGGCTCACCGTCCTACTGCTTTGCCACGCGCAACGTGCGTGCCTGGTCATCCGACCCGCAGGGCATGCTGGTGGAGACCAACCCGCGCCGCAATGGCGGCCATCGCTACTACCGGGTAGAACTCGGCAGCCACTGCCGCCAGCTCGACCGCACGCCGCAGCTGAGCTTCCACTCGGGCCTGCAGAACGGCCTGATCTGTGGCAATCCCGGCGATCGGATCATGACTGCCGAATTCGAGACAGACGATCTGCGCGGTGAAAGCATCGCCCCGCTGCCGCAGTACACGCGCGGCAGCTGCACGATCCAGGCGGTCTACCCGGCCTCCAGCCAGGCGTCGAACTAACCGTCGACGCCGAGGAAGGCGAACGGTGCGCTGGGCACGAACTGGCCCAGTGCATCACCGGCGAAGGTATTGCGCTGGTCCTTGCCGAGGTCGAGCTTGAGTACCTTGCCGGCGAAATCGACCTTGTTCAGATCGACCCAGAAGGTGTTCGGGGTCAATGCCGATTCGAAGAAGTACAGCCGCCGCTTGTGGTCGGCCACGGTGCGCCAGCGCGTGGATGAGATGTTCGGCTCACCCGGCGTGGTGATGCCATACGGCACCGACGCGTTGCGGATCACGCTGAACACGCTGGCCAGGGCCTCCACCGGATCCTCGGCCTTGGGAATGGCGTTGATGTAGAACGAGGCGCGCGCGAAACGGTCAGCAGAGCGGTTGGTGCCCGGCAGCATCACCGTGCCGCCGATCTGCTGCCAGTAGCTGTTGAGCGCCAGCTGCTGCTCGAAGATCGGCGAATTGGTCATCACCTGGTAGCGCCGGTCATGGTGGATCACCTGGCGGCCGCCGATGTACTCGACGATGGCACTGTCGCCGCTGGCATCGGACAGCGAAAGGTGCAGCGTCGCCTGCCGATCTTCACCGGGCACCTTGTCGGTGACGATCGAGTACGGCTCGCGCTTCAACGCGGCGACCGCCTCTTCCACGGTAGCGAAGTTGTCCAGCACATACTGCGCCCACAGCGAAATCGCCAGGCCCGGCTTGTTGCCACGCTGCTGCGGATACTCCGATTCGACCAGCCACAGCAGGTTGGCTACCAGGCCCTTTTCGTTCATGCCATCGGTGGTCGACACGTCGTAGCCGGTGGCCACCACCGAGCCGTAGCGCGCGGTCCACGCCAGCGACTTCGGGCCGGCCTGGCCGGTGCGCGCAATGCCGCGCGGCAGTATGTAGAGGTTGGTCGCCACATCGACCTTCCAGTCCATCGAGCGCGCGGTGATCACATCGCCGTTGTCACCCAAGTACACCGCGCGCGTGCAGGCCAGTGCCGGTGCCACGGCTGCGGCCAGCGCGACCGCCAGCATTCCCCTTCCCATCCACTTCATCCGTGCCATGTCGTTGCACTCCTTTTCCCCGTGATCCGAAGATAGGACCCCAGGCAGGGTGAGACAGGGGTGAAAGCCTCAACGGACGAAGCGGTCGTGCAGCCAGAATCCTGCAAGCATCGAAGGCACGAACCACAGGGCTTCGCGCGACGCCACGGCCACCCCGGCGATGGCCGGGCCTGGGCAATAGCCCGCCCAGCCCCAGCCGATCCCGAACAGCGCGGCACCCAGCAGCAGGCGAGCATCCACACGCCGGGTAACAGGCAGCCGGAAGCGGTCTGCGTACAGCGGCTGCTGTCGCCGCAACACCCACCGCTGCCCGATCGCGCTGACCAGCAGCGCCGAGCCCAGCACCCACAGCAGCGTGGGATCGAAGTCACCGGTGATGTCGAGGAAGCCGAGGACACGACGCGCGTCGGTCATTCCCGAAAGTGCCAACCCCATGCCAAACAATGCGCCCGCCGCGCCGGCGGCCCAGACTGCGCGGCTCATGTTGGGCCTCCGCCATGACGGACCAGGAAGGTGGTCAGCATCGCGCAGGCCATGAACACCAGCACGGCCGCCAGCGATCGCTTCGAAGCGCGGGCCATGCCGCACACACCGTGACCGCTGGTGCAGCCGTTGCCCAGCCGCGTACCGAAGCCGACCAGCAGGCCGGCTCCCATCAACTGCCATGCCGGCAGCGCATCACGCAGCAGCGCACGCGGCGATGCCTCGGGCACCGATTGCCACCACAGCACCAGCCCCGCCGATGCGGTCAGGCCGGCCAGGAAGGCCCAGCGCCAGGCACGCTCGCCCTTGCCTGCGCGCAGGCTGCCTGCGGTGATGCCGCTGATGCCCGCCACGCGTCCGATGGTGGCGAGCAACAGCACCGCGGCGGCGCCGATCAACGCACCACCTGCCGCCGCACTCCATGGCAGGTTCATGCCCTGCCCTCTTCGCTGCCGTACATGGGATTGCCCATTTGTTTAGATTATTCTAAATTAGATCATTCTAAACAAAATGGTCAACCATGGCCCGGACCCAGCTCGACAGCGCCGCGATGGCCGAACACGCGTCGCAGGCAGCCACGCTGCTCAAAAGCCTGGCCCACCCGGCCCGGCTGCGGGTGCTGTGCCGCCTGGTGGAAGGTGAAGCGTCGGTACCGGAACTGCAGGCACTGACCGGCCTGAGCGCATCGGCGTTGTCACAGCATCTGGCGGTGCTGCGCGGACTGGATATCGTGGCGACCCGGCGCGAAGCGCAGGCGATCCACTACCGGGTTCTTGAAGGGCCCGCACTGGGCGTGCTGCAGGCGCTGCATGCGGCGTACTGCGGTGCTGCTTCGCGCTGAATCCGGCGCAGACCATCAGCCTGCGTGCAGCGCCGGCTGCACCACCTGATCGAGCAGGTCCACTGGCGTCGGTGCCGACCGATCGCCCTGCAGGCTCCGTGAGAATCCGGACCGGTCACTGCAGGAAAGCTGGCGAGAATAGGCACCCACGCTAGCAGTTGCGGACCAGTCCGCCTCAGTCCGCCGAAACGCTGGCCGAAGCGTTCAGGTTGCCGCCAAGACCGTGCCGTCGCAGCGTCGTGGCAGCATTGCCTCGAACACCACCTGGCCCGCTTCGTTGCGGGCCGCAATGCGCCCGCCGTGCGCGCGGACGAACTGATCGACGATGTACAGGCCCAGGCCCAGGCCCTTGCTCTGGTGGAAGCTGGCCTTGAACGGTTCGAACAGTCGCGGCAACAGCGCGTCATCGATCCGGCCGGCGTTGCTGACCCGCAGCAGTACGCCGCGCGGGTCGCGCCCATCCACCTCCACCCTCGCCTCGCTGCCATGGGTCAGCGCATTGCCGACCAGGTTGGCGGCGACCTGGCCAAGGCGATCCAGATCGCCCTGCAGCCGCGTGTCTCCCTGCAGGTCCAGGTGGATCCGGTCCGCCCCATGCGCGCTGCCCGCCTCGGCGACTACCGCGCGCGTCACGTCGGCCAGATCGCAGGCACTTGCCTCCAGCCTCAGGCCACCGCTGCGGATCCGCGAAAAATCCAGCAGCTGCTCGACCATCCGCGCCATCCGCAGGGTGCTGGCTTCCAGGTACTGCAGGGTCTGCTGCGCGCCTGCGTTGTCTTCCGGAAGCTCCAGCGCCAGCTTGTCGGCACACAGCAGGATCGCCGACAACGGCGTGCGCAGGTCGTGGGTCAAAACGGCAGCCATCGTCTCGTTGAGCTTCAGCGCGCGCTCCAGTGCCTCGTTGCGCGCCTTCAGCAGCTGCCGCTGCTGGTACAGCTCGATGAAGACGTTGACCTTGCTCAGGATCACCTGCGGCGCCACCGGCTTGTGCAGGAAATCGACCGCACCGCTTTCGTAGCCCTTGAACACGCGCAGGGGATCATCCGGAGAGGCGGTCAGGAAGATGATCGGCACGTCGCGGCTGCGATGCGAACCGCGCATCAGTTCGGCCAGGGTGAAGCCATCGATCTCCGGCATGTGCACGTCAAGCAGGGCCAATGCCACCTCGTGCTCGAGCAGCAGCTCCAACGCCTGCGCGCCCGAGCCGGCCAGCAGCAGGTTGACCCCTTCGCGCTGCAGCAGGGCCTGCATGGCTACCAGGTTCTGCGGCACGTCATCGACGATCAGCAGGTTGACCGGGGTCCGCGACTGCGCAGGTTCCGGTGGCAACAGGTTCATGCAAACAACTCCTTCAGGCGGCGACACATCAGTTCAAGGGGCAGCACGGCATCGGCGCCGGCGTACTGCAGGGCGGAAGCGGGCATCATCGACGCCTCGGCTTCCTCGGGACATTGCAGCCAGGCATGGCCACCGGCACGGCGCACGGCGGCAACGCCCTCGCTGCCATCACTGCTGGCACCGGTCAGCAGCAGGGCCAATACCTGCGCGCCGAACACCGCCGCAGCGGAGTCGAACAGCGGATCGATGGCCGGACGGGAAAACAGCACCGGTGCATCCACCGACAACGCCACCGCCCCCTCGTCCTCCACCAGCAGGTGGTAATCCGGCGGCGCGAACGTCACCGTGCCCGGCTGCAACGGCTGCTTGTCTTCGGCTTCGCGCACCGGCAACGCGCAGTACGGCGCCAGCACCTCGGCGATGCGGCTGGTACGGTCACGCGGCAGGTGCAGCACGGCCAGTACCGGTACCGGCAGCTTCGCCGGCAGTGCACCGAGCACCGCCTGCAGGGCCGCCACGCCACCGGCGGACGCGCCGATCACCAGCACGGCCGGACGCACCGGCAGCGTCATCAGGCCACCTTCCGGTACAGGCGGTGCTCTCGCGAACAGACCTCGAAGGCATCGTGGTGGCACCCGAACTGCAGCGACTCCTTGCTGCCCAGGCCAAGGAAGCCCCGGTGCACCAGCGCTTCGCGGAACAGGCCGACGGCACGATCCTGCAGGTCGCGGTTGAAATAGATCAGCACGTTGCGGCACGACACCAGGTGCACTTCGGAGAACACGGTATCGGTGGCCAGGCTGTGGTCGGCGAACACCACGTTGCGGCGCAGTTGGCGGTCGAACACCGCACCATCGTAGGCGGTGGCGTAGTAGTCCGACAGCGACGCGGTGCCACCGGCGGCCAGGTAGTTGCGGCTGAACTGGGCCATCCGGTCGATGCCATAGGCGCCCGCCTCGGCGGTGGCCAGCGCGGCCGGATTGATGTCGGTGGCATAGACGATGCTGCGCTCGAGCAGGCCTTCCTCATGCAGCAGGATCGCCAGCGACCACACTTCCTCGCCCGTGCTGCAGCCGGCCACCCACAGCTTCACCGAGGGATAGGTACGCAGCACTGGCACCACCTGCTCGCGCAGCTCACGGAAATACGCAGGGTCACGGAACATCTCCGAGACCTGCACAGTGAAGAACTGCATGGCCTGGGCGAACAGGTCCGGCTCGTGCAGCAGCCGGTACTGCAGGTCGACCAGCCGCTCGCACTCATAGCGCTGCATCGCCTGGCGCATGCGTCGGCGCAGCGACGACACCGCATAGCTGCGGAAATCGTAGTGGTAGCGCTGGTACAGCGCCTCCAGCAGGACCTTCAGTTCGAGGTCGAACAGCGCCTGTTCGTTCATTGCCGCGAGCACCAGACCCGGCACAGCGAGACCAGCTTGTCGACGTCGATGGGCTTGGCGATGTAATCGTTGGCGCCCGCCTGCAGGCAACGCTCACGGTCGTCCGGCATGGCCTTGGCAGTCAGCGCGATGATCGGCAGGTCCTGCAGGTGACGCTGCGCGCGGATCTCGCGCATCGCGGCCAGGCCATCCTTCTCCGGCATCATGATGTCCATCAGCACCAGGTCGACTTCGCGCTCGGCCAGGCGGTCCACTGCCTCCTGCCCATTGCGCGCGATCTCCAGCGTCACACCCAGCGGCTCGAGCACGCTGGACAGCGCAAAGATGTTGCGCACGTCGTCCTCGGCCAGCAGTACGGTGCGTCCATCGAGCACGGTGTCGCGACGGCGCGCCTCGCGCAGCAGGCGCTGCTGGTCGGTGGGCAGGCTGGCTTCCACGCTGTGCAGGAACAGGGTGACTTCATCCAGCAGGCGCTCGGGCGAACGCGCGCCCTTGATGATGATGCTCTTGGAATAGCGGCGCAGGCGCTGTTCTTCCTCGCGACCGAGCGCGCGGCCGGTATAGACGATCACCGGCGGGAAGCCGACGTCATCGTTGCCGGCCATGTGTTCGAGCAGGTCGTAGCCGCTGCCGTCAGGCAGTGACAGGTCCATCACCATGCAATCAAAGGTGACCGTGCTGAGCTGCTCCAGCGCGCCAGCAAGCGTTCCCACGGCGACGATCTGCAGCTGATCACGGCCCAGCAGCAGTTCCAGGTTGTGGCGCAGCTCGCTGTCGTCCTCGACGATCAGCAGGCGCCGCACGTCGCGCTGGCTGGTCTGTTCCAGCTGCTCGATGGCGCTCACCAGGCGCTCGCGCGTGGTCGGCTTGATCGCGAACCCGATCGCGCCGAGCTCGCGCGCCACCTGGCTGCGGTCCGTTGCCGAGACCACGTGCACAGGGATATGGCGGGTATCGGGGTTGCGCTTCAGGCGCTCCAGCACGCTCAGGCCGGACACGTCCGGCAGGCCGATATCGAGCAGGATGCCGTTCGGTCGCAGTTCGCCGGCCAGGGCCAGCGCCTCTTCGGCCGTCCCGGCCACCACGCAGTCGAAATCCAGTTCATGGGCCAGGGCCACCAGCGCTTCGGCGAACGTAGCGTCGTCCTCGACGGCCAGGATCAGGCGGCCCGGGTGCTGGCGACGACCGCGGTCGTCGGCCACGCTGGGCACCGTCGTCGTCGGCGCCACCGGAGCCCTTGCTGGCACCTGCATCGCCGGCACAGCGGCCGCGACCGGCGAGGCCACGGGGGCTGCGGCGATGTCCGCGGCGCTCGACGCGGGCGCGCCCTGCAACGGCAGTTCCAGAATGAAGCAGCTGCCACGGCCCGGTTCGCTGTCAACCTGGATGCTGCCGCCCATGCGCTCGGCCAGATCGCGCGAGATCGACAGCCCCAGGCCGGTGCCACCGTAGCGGCGACGGGTGCTGCCATCGGCCTGGCGGAAGGCTTCGAAGATGACCTGCAGCTGCTCGCGGGCAATGCCGATACCGCTGTCGCAGACCTCGAAACGGATGCGCCCCTGGCCGGCCGCGCGCACGTGCAGGCTGACCTTTCCATGCTCGGTGAACTTCACCGCATTGGCCAGCAGGTTCTTCAGGATCTGCTGCAGGCGCTGGCTGTCGACCACCAGCTGGCTCGGCGCCAGCGCATCGGCCTCGATCTGCAGGGCCAGGCCCTTCTGCCGCGCCATCGGCTCGAAAGTCTCGCGCAGGCGCTGCAGCACGCTGTCGGTCACCACCACTTCATCAGCCAGCTCGACGTGGCCGGCCTCGATGCGCGACAGGTCCAGGATGTCGTTGATCAGCGCCAGCAGATCGTTGTTGGACGACAGGATCGCACGCGCATACTTCACCTGTTCTTCGGTGAGCGTGCCGTCCTTGTTGTCGGCCAGCAGCTTGGCCAGGATCAGCGAGCTGTTCAGCGGCGTGCGCAGTTCGTGCGACATGTTGGCCAGGAACTCGGACTTGTAGCGCGATGTCGCGGCCAGTTCGTTGCTGTTGCGCACCAGCTGGCTCTGCGCGACCAGCAGTGCCTGCTTCTGCGCCTCCAGCTCGTGGGTCCGCTCTTCCAGCTGGACGTTGCTCTGTTCCAGCTCGGCCTGCTGTTCTTCCAGATGGCTCTGCGACTGCAGCAGGCTGCGGCTCTGCTCTTCCAGTTCCTCATTGGCCACGCGCAGCTCTTCCTGCTGGGCCTGCAGCTCCTCGCCCTGGCGCTGCGATTCCTCCAGCAGCACCACCAGTTGTGCGCGCAGCAGCGATGCACGCAGCGCCATGCCGATGGTCTCGGCGCAGCGCTCCAGCAGCTCGCGATCCAGGTCGCGCTGCGCACCCGCCCGGGCGCGTCCCAGCTCGACGATGCCTACCACGGTGCCGTCACTGCTGATCGGCGCCAAGATGCGCTCGCGCACCGGCAACCGCCCCAGGCTGGTCTGCAGTTCAAGTACGGCGTCGTCGCTGCCCTCCAGGTGACGGATGCACTCATCCCGCGCCACCTGCCCGGCCACGCCCTCCTGCAATGCCAGCGACGCCGGCATGCCGGACGGCAACGCCAGGCCGCCGGTCAGCTGCAGTCGTCCGCCTTCCAGCCGGTACACGGCGCCGACGTCGGCCTCCAGTTGCGCGCCCAGGCTGGTGGCTGCCGCCTCGGCAATCTGCTCCGGGCCGAGGTCGCCGCGCAGGCTCATCGCTACCGCGTTCTCGGCCTCCTGCAGCCACAACGCCCGCATTGCGTCCCGGCGTGCCTGGATCGCGCGGGAGACGATCAGCGCGATCATCAGGAACGCACAACCACCGATGCTTCGGTTGACCAGCGAGAACGCCGAGTTCGAGCTGGCCGGGGCGATGTTGAAACCGATGACCAGCAGGACGCAGGCGAGCACAGCCACGATGAACGGCGCGCGCGCACTGCGCTGGAACACCGTGACGCCCACGGCCAGGAAATACGCCAGCCATACCGCATAACCGAGCGGTACCACCAGCTCCAATGCGATGGTCGCAGCCAGCAGCACGGCGGACGTCATCCAGATCCAGCGGTCACGCGTAGTCGCACCAGGACGCATGCAGGTCGGTTCCAGAACAAAAAGGGTGGGTGATGGTACTCCGTGTCGTATTCAGCCGCACAGGACAAATGGCACGTGTCCCGCCTCCACGCCTCCTTCACACTTGAATGCCTAGCTTCACGTCCCTCACAGGGGTAACACTTATTTTTACGTGGACGCTGCCGCCTCTACGACGTCCGTGCTGACGGACCCTTCCCGCCAACTGCGACTGCTGATCGACAGCGTGCGCGACCATGCGCTGTACCTGCTTGATCCGGATGGCATCGTCTGCAGCTGGAACCCGGGTGCGGAGCGCATCAAGGGCTATTCAGCCGATGAAGTGGTGGGCACCCACTTTGGTCGCTTCTACCTGGCCGCCGACCGCGAGGCAGGAGAACCGCAACGCCTGCTCCGCCATGCAGCGCAGCATGGCCACGTTGCCAATGAGGGCTGGCGGGTACGCCGCGATGGCTCGTCGTTCCGTGCCAGTGTTGTCATCGAGCCGGTGATTGAAGCGGGTGAGCTGCTCGGCTACGTCAAGATCACCCGCGACATCACCGAGCAGTGGCAGGCACAGCGCCTGCTGCGTGATGCCCAACGAGCGCTGCGCAATACCCAACAGTTCGAGGCCGTCGGCCGACTCAGCCGCGGCCTGTCGCATGAGTTCAACAACCTGCTGACCACCATCGGCAACGCACTTGACCTGCTGTCCCTGCGCGTTGGCGGTGACGATGCGCGCGCCGCCGAGCTGCTCGATGCTGCGCAGAGCGCGACCGATCGTGGTGCGCTGCTGACCCGCCAGCTGCTGGCGTTCAGCACTGGCCAGACCCTGATCCGCGAACCACTGGATATCAACGTGTTGATACAGCAGTGGCTGCCGGACCTGCAACGCGCCTGCCCGTCCACGGTGATGCTGGATGCCCAGCTGGCACCCGGCCTGCCTGCGGTCAACACCGATGCGGCGCAGCTGCAGACGGCGCTGGCCAATCTGGTCGCCAATGCCGCCGATGCTACCCTTGAAGGCGGTCGCATCCTGATCGGCACCGCGCTGGAGCATCGCCTCGACCCGGACGCGGACTCCACGCTGCAACGTGGCTATGTCACCCTCAGCGTCTGCGATGAAGGCCACGGGATGGCGGCCGACATCGCCGAACGGGCCACCGAGCCCTTCTTCACCACCAAGGACATCGGCAAAGGCAGCGGCCTGGGCCTGAGCCAGGTGTTCGGATTCACTACCCAGAGCGGCGGCTTCGTCGACGTGTCCACCACGCCCGGTGTCGGCACCACGGTCAGCCTGCTGCTACCCGCAATGGAGGACCCTGCCGATGACCGATGACCCGATCCGCGTACTGATGGTGGAAGACCAGACCGATCTGCGTGAAATGATCGGCCTGGCCCTGCGCGAACTCGGCATCGATGTGGCCACGACCGCCGATGGCCACGAGGCGGCGGAACTGCTCAAGGGCGAAGCACGTTTCGACGTGGTGTTCAGCGACGTCAGCATGCCCAACGGCATGTCCGGCATCGAGCTGAGCGAGCATGTGGCACGCGAACAGCCGCAGGCACGGATGATCCTCTCGTCCGGCTATGCCCGTTCGCAGCTGCCGCCGCTGCCCGAGCAGGTGGAGTTCCTGCCCAAGCCCTATCGCCTGCGCCAGCTGGTGCAGTTGCTCAGGCAGGCGTAAGCCACGGCGCCCCCGCAGGAAACCCCTGCGGTCAACCCATCATCGCCCCCCGCTGGAACGACGCCAGCAGCGTAGAGGCTGCCGCTGCCGGCGCCAGCCGACCGCGTGCCAGTGACCAGGTGATGCCGTAGAAACAGCTCCAGTAGAAGTCCGCGAGCCACACCGCGGTGAAACCGACGTTGAACTCTCCGGCCGCCTGACCCCGCAGGAAGAAGGCCTCGAAGCGCTCGCCGATCGGCGCCCAGCGCTCCGGCAGCAGGTGCAGGTCGCCCAGGCGCTGCTGTTCTTCCATCATCCGTGCGAACAGCAGCGTCACCAGCTCCCAGTCCGCCAGCAGCGTGGCGGTGACCTGCTCCAGCACGTGGCGTGCATCACCGCCCTGGTCGAACCAGGCCGCCGCCGCTTCCACGCGCTCGAAACCGGCCGCGAACAGGGCCTCGTCGATCGCCTCCCGGGTAGGCGCAAACCGGTACAGGGTCGCGCGGCTGATGCCCGCCCCGCGCGCGAGTTCGCTGAGGGTGCAGCGTGGATGGCTGACCAGGGTGGCCGCCAGCGCATGGGGCAGGTCGCGTCGTGTACGTGCTGCGGCAGGTCGCATGAAAAGCGATGGGGTGTGGGCTGGCCCTCACGCTAGCATGAATCATCAATTAATAAATTGAATCAAATATGATTCACACGAATCACGAATGCGCTACAACGGGGGTGCGTCCGGTGCACCCGGGTCGGTGCACGGCAGGGAACGCGTCACAGGCATCGAGGGAGACAACGCCATGCTGCACCCACTACGCGATATCGCCGTGCTGTTCGACGCCAGCGACACCGGGCACCGCGTTCTCAACATCGCCGCCGACCTGGCGCAGGCCCAGCAGGCGCATCTGGTCGCAGTCTCCACGGCCCTGCATCCCACCGACATCGCCAACGGCTTCGCGCGCGGTGCCGGCATCGCCGCCGCGCTGGACCACGAGGCCCGCGCGGATGCCGCCTGCACCGCACAGCTGATGCAGAACCTGCGTGCCGTGTCCGAGCCGCTGCAGATCAGCACCGAACTGCGCATCGTCTCGGACTACCTGGGTGGCGCCGACCTGGCGCTGCAGTCGCTGTACTGCGACCTGATCATCGCCGGCTATCCGCACACACCAGGCGCGCCCTCCGGCTGGCATCCACTGGGCACGCTTCGCCAGACCGGGGTACCGATGCTGCTGGTGCCGCCGCACTGGAAGGGCGAGCAGGTCGGCCGGCGTATCGTGGTGGCCTGGAATGCCAGCAAGCAGGCACGTCGTGCGGTGGCAGATGCCCTGCCTCTTCTGGCCCGGGCGCAGGCCGTGCACCTGCTGATGGTCGACACGCCCAAGGCTGAAGCGGCACCCGGCGCTGAAATGGCCCAGCATCTGGCGCGGCACGGCGTTGAAGTGGAGATCCAGGCGATCAGCTCCAGCCAAGGGGGCGTAGCTGCCACCATTCGCCAGCATGTACTTGATGCCGAAGCCGATCTGCTGGTGCTGGGGCCCTACAGCCGCAGTCGCGTGGTCGAGCGCGTGCTCGGCGGGGTCACCGAGGATCTGCTCGCCGAAGTACCGGCGCCCTTGTTCGTATCGCACTGATACCGCCCTGCCCCGCCCGGCGGTAGCCGGTCAGCGATTGGCCGGTGTGCCGCCGGAAATAGCGGCACAGGTAGGACGCGTCCTCGAAACACAGGCGTTCGGCGATGCGTCCGATCGGCAGTTCGCTGTAGCTCAGCAGCGCCTTGATCTCCAGCACCACCTGGCGGTCGATCAACGCCTTCGGCGTTTCGCCGAAGCATTCCCGGGTCACCTGCGAGAGATAGAACGGGGTAATGCACAGCGCCTCGGCGTAGGACTGCACGTCGCGTTGGCGCGTGCTGCGCTGGCCGACCAGTTCCCAGAAGCTCCAGGCCAGGCGCTCGCGTCGGCCGACCTGCGGCGCCGCCTCGTAGTATGCCGGGAGCAGTGTGGCGAACTTCAGGAAAAAGGTCTGCAGCAGGTTGCGCAGCATCACGTGCCGATGGCGGCCACCGTTGTGCTGGGCATCCATCAACTGCTGCAGCCAACCCTGCAGCAGCGGCACCTCCAGCGGTGACGGTACACAATGAGGGTGCTCGTGCAGGAACTTGAACAGTGCATTGGGCAGCACATAGGCCACCTCCGAGGCCAGCGCTTTCGGCACCAGGCAGGCCACCGCAAGGAAGCCGCGCGAACGCTGCCGCAGCAGCGCCAGCGTATCCTCCGCCAGCACCAGTACGTCGTGCCGCTGCACCGCCACTTCGCGGAAGTTCAGTGCGAACCGCGCACGCCCGGACACGCACACCAGCACCGTCAGATAGGCGTGCCCGAACGACAGCGGAACACCCAAGCCTTCAGCCAGCGTACTGACTTCCAGGCGCATGGATTCGTCCTGTTCCAGAAGCTGGGGAATGCGATCCATGGGCCGATCCACTGGGATATCGCGGCAGAGCATATCCGCCCGAACGAAGAAGTTGTGAAAAGTACCGAAACCATCAAGGTCCCGCCCTGTGCTCCCCGCCCGTCGAAACCTAGCCTGTGCACTCTCTCTCCACCGACGGACCCGCCATGCAACTGGCCACCCAACGCTTGATCCTGCGCCCCTGGCGCGACAGTGACGCCGCCGATCTGTACGAGTACGCCCGCGACCCGCGTGTGGGGCCCATTGCCGGTTGGCCACCGCATGCCAGCGTAGAGGAGAGTGCCGACATCATCCGCACCGTGTTCAACCGACCGGAGGTCTACGCCCTGCAGAGCCGCGAGAACGGGCGTGCCATCGGATGCGTCGGCATCCTGATCGGTGCAGACAGCAACTTCAGCTTGGGCGAGCGCGAGGGAGAGATCGCCTACTGGATCGGCGTACCGTACTGGGGTCGTGGCCTGGTACCCGAAGCTGTACGTGAGGTGATGCGGCATGCCTTCCTGGATCTGCAGCTGGACGCGTTGTGGTGCGGCTACTTCGACGACAACCTGCAATCGATGAGCGCGCAGGCCAAATGCGGTTTCCGCCATCACCACACCGAGGTCAACCAGTTCAACCGCTTTCTCGCCGACTACCGCACCGAACACATCAGCCGCATCACCGCCAGGGAATGGCAGGCACAGCAGACCGTACCACTACCCACATGATCACGGCTCAGCCGTCGCTGCGCTGCATGAAGAACAGTTCCGGCGTCGAGGCATCTTCCACCGGCTGGAAGCCGAAATCGCGGTAGAGCGCGACCGCCGCGACGTTGTCACGATAGACACGCAGGCTCAGGCGCTGCACATCCGGCGACCGCAGGGCCTCGGCACACAACAACTGCATCAGCACCCGGCCCAGGCCGCGCCCACGCGCCTGCGGCGAGACAATGATGCGGCCCAGGTGGGCAGTGCCGGGCGCGGTCAACCAGTACTGGCCGAACCCCATGCACGCACCCTCCCCGTCCAACAGCACCCAACCCGGGCGCTCGGCCAGTTCAAGAGCCTGTGCGAATGCCTCAGGCAGCAGAGGAAACGCAACGCCCGGGCCAGCCCAGCGTTGCGTCGCTGCAACCGAATCGAGCCAGCCAGCGATACGCGGATAATGCCGAGGTTGAACCGGTTGCAACTGTGCGGGCATATGGAAGCCTGTGTGGTCCCGTCAACCTGCCGCGGCCGCTGCCTGGGTTGGAGGCTGATGATCAGGCGCTTGCAGCGGACGTGCTTGCGCGAACTGGGCTGCGGTAACAGTGCGTAAGACGGATGTCCCCTGCAGGAAGCCGCCGCACTCGACGGCGGCGACCTGTCGGCGCTTTACCGGCAGACGTACTCGCGTGCCGACTCGATGGTGTCCACGTCGAGCTCTTCGTATTGGATCTCGACGGTTTCCATGCTGGACGCGGTGACCACCGCGCGCGCGCCAAGATTGCAGGCGGCAGGCAGCCCGCCAGCGTACGCTTGGCCATTGATCGCATACGCCAGGCCGTAGCAGGCCGAGCCGAGCTGGAACGGATTGTGGTTGCAGGCCATGAGCTGACTGTTGGCAAGGTCACTGGAAGCCGTGTAGTTGGACGTCCAGCCACTGCCGGCATCGCTGCCGCAGCTACCCGGGTACCCCTGGATCTGCGCACCGCTGGAGTCGCAGGTGTGGTAGGCGAAACTGCCGAAGAAACTGGTCTTTACGTACGCGGTGCGGCCGCTGTCTACCCATTGTGCCGCAGCAGCGCTCTGGGCAAAGGCGGACAGGCCGAGCAGGCACACGGCAGCAGCGGTGAGAGGTTTCAATCCCTTCAACATGACTATCGTCCTCGGTATTGGCGTAGTGCACGCCTCATGCGTGCCAACCGAGTCTACCCCGCAGGTATACGGGCAAATATGACAGGCTCGACAGTCTGGGCCCTTCTGCGCACCCGATGCCTGAAGGGGAAGACGGCTTCGTGGCGAGCGCCGCCTGTTGACTGGCCATTGTGACCACTGCGACCAAAGCACTGGAAGGTGCCGTGGAACAAGGAGCGCCACTCGATCACCAATCGTCGCAAGTGACTGATTCTGGTGACCCCGGCCCGATTCGAACGGGCGAACTTCCCCTTAGGAGGGGGGCGATCTACCTATACGTACCAACGGTCAAAGGGCAATTTGTGCCAAAGCTGTGCCAAACGGGGCGGGCCTGACGGCTGCAGCCACTCCAAACAGTAGCTTGGGATGCTCCAGCACTACCCCTTTAAATACAGCAACTTAACCATGCAAATCGCTCCGCAAATTGCAATTTCCATGGGCATAAAATGCCTATAGAATTGGGGGTACGCCAAGGATTGCGGAGCGACAAGCGCTCAGATTCTGGCGTCATCAGGGGGATGAATGATCGACGAATTGAGGGGCCACTGGCCCGTTATCGAGCAGCATCCATGGGACTTCCTGTGGGTTTTCGTTATCGGGTTGTCGGCTGGATGGGCAGCGTCCGCACTGTGGCGAAAGCTAACATCAGAGAAACAACCCGCCCCTCGGCAGCCAGGCGCAGTTGCCAAGCTTTTGAAGCGCGCAACTGAGCGTAAGTTCAAGCCGAATGGGATTCAACGCAACTGCGTTCAGGGCTTGCGATTCCATGACCACAGGCACCTGACGGTCGAGCAGCTAAGCCAGGTCATGCAGAACAAGTACCCCGTTTCAGACGTCCAGCAGGCCTTAGAGCAACTGGACGAACAGGGGTGGGTGCATTGGCAGATCAGCGAAGAGACCTTTAGACCCGCCTACACCCTCCAGGGCAAGGGACTTGATTACGCGAGAGAGATGAATTTCCAAGTGCGGGCCCCATAGGCTCACATCCCTCACACCTTTGGGTAATGATCCCAGCGCGGACTCCGTCGCCCCTTTCTCGGATCCGTCGCCCTGGGATTGGCCTCCGCCTGCGGGCGGACCGGCTGGAGTGCCGCCATCACTCGGGCGGACGCAGCCGCTGCCGCCTCGTCCAATCGCTGGGCCTGCTGCTGTTGCTCGCGGGTCGAAGGTAATGCCCGTAGCGGTTCCGTCGGCATGATGGGCCTGCTATCGGTCAGCCGGGCAACGGCCTGGCGCAGAGGCAGGTCGGGATACAGCCTGGCGGCACACCAGCGCTCGGCGTAGCGCTTTGCCTGTCAGACGTTGGCGGCGCGCACTTTCTTCACCTGCCACATTTTCTGGCCTTCCATCCATAGCCGGACCCCAGAACCGCCATCCGGCGTGACGCTGGCCGTCTCGCGGCCGTTGTACCAGAGCGCCCAGCGCTCACCGGTCTGGACCCAGCCAGAGGGGATCGGGGTGGTGCGGAAGCCGTGGGAAGAGCGCATGGCCGGGAGGATACGGCCGGCCGTCGCAAAGCCTGCGACGGGGACAGGATCCGGTCAGGGACCAGTCCGGGTGATGACCACTTCTACCTCGCCACCGCAGGGGCATGACGCGGACTTAATGACGTCCTCGCCGTACGATGGTTCGGTCCGCAGGGAGAAGACTTTGGAGTCCGGGCCACTCCAGCTCCCCCCGGAGTAACCAGAACCCTTTTGATGCGCCGATGGGGTGTCGACGGTTCCGCAGGCCTTGCAGGTCAATCGATAGTGAGTCGAGTCGATGATGCCCATACGCCCTCCGGTTTTTGAACCAGAGCATATTCCTGCCGCTTCCGTCACGCCACTGGCGCTACTGTCTGGCCATGTGCAGCCGATTCGTCCAGCTACCTAGCCTCAAGCGTCAGATCGGTCCTAGGTCCTTCACCACAGCTTGGCCCTGCTGCAAGAAGCCGATCAGCAGACGGCCGCCGGCCACTTGCCGACCAATCTGCTCATTGAGGTAGTGGGCCTGCAGCCGCCCTGCTGTCATCAGATCGTCCTGCAGCATGCTGGGCGCGATGCCCTTGAGTGGGTCACCTGGTGACGCGAACTGGCCACCGATCGGCTGGACCGTGGTCGCGCGCCGACTGTCGCTCTTGGTATAGGCAGTGGCCATCATCCTGCCACTTCCCGACGACCAACCGCCCAGGATGATCTCGGTCCCCCCAGCTGTTCGATTGGCAGGTCAGCCTCCGCCGCGGCCTTCTCGTAGTTCAGCCATAGCTGGTCCATTACAGATCCCATCTCGGCGGACAGCTTCTCAATGGAGAAATCCGCACGGAAGCTGGCCTGCAGGACCAGCTCGTAGGTCTTCAGGAAAAACTGGGCCGCACCTCTCGCCGCCAGCAGCACGTTGTGCTGCGGTATCAGGAGCATCTTGGCACCAGCAGAGTGGGCGCCGGTAAGCGCATCCTCCGCAAGCGTATCTACTGCAATGACAAGCTGGTCACGGCTGATCAGAACATTGAGGATGCTCATGGGGCGCGTCCATTGGCAAGCCGAGACTATGGCTGGAGCACTGCCCAGTGTCCACTGGATCTGAACCGGCGCGGCGCTGCGTAGCTGCTGCACCAGCGGAACGGCCCGCCCGGACCATGTCCCTGCTGATCCACGAGGCAACCCATATACCGTCGTTCAGGGGTCGAGCGGCGGCGATGGAAGTCGTGATGGCCGCCATGCTAGGTTCCAACCGGGTAGAAGGGAGCAACCTCAATGAATCGACGCTGGTGGGGCGTGAGTGCATTATTCGTTACGGCAGTGGCTTCAGCTGCGACAGCCGACACACCCGAGGGTGAACTGAGCGATCCCTACGGCTATACCCGCAGCGTACGCCGTGCTGAACTGGGCGCGCTGCAGGCGATGGGCAAGACGCAGGGCGCTAAGGGGCTGCTTGGCCAGACAGGCTTCTACCGTGTCCGCGGCGAAATCGACCGCTCCAGCAAGGCCGCCGAGCAATGTCTTCAGGCGGTGGCCAACGAGCCCCGCGAACAGGTAAAAGGCATCGAGTACCTATGTGCAGCCTCCTTGGCAGGCAACTTGCTCATCCGGGGCGATATTGCCGGATGGGCGACGCAGATGATCCAAGTTCGAACGCTGCTGGACCGCGATATCCGCCCAATGCTCAAACAGCAAGCGGGCGACATCCACCTAGCGGGCATCAGCGAGCCGCATTTCGAGCGCTTCACAGCTTGGCCACGCACTGCCTTGGCGGCACAAACACCTCCAAGCGATATCCATGTTCCCATCCAATTGCAAAACGAACTGCCGACACTCAGCCTGAAGATGCGCACTAAGGCCGGTGAGCGCGAGCTGCGCGTACACGTGGACAGTGGCGCAGCGCATTCGCGCATCGGGCGCACGCTGGCAGCCGAACTCGGGCTGGAACTCACCGAAGGTTTCATGGTTGCCGATGGAAAGGCTGGGGCGGTGTATGCGCTGGCGTCGCCGGTGACTCTGGACATCGGAAGTGTTCTGGTGCGCGATATCTCCTTTGCAGTGCTGGGCAAGGACGATCTACCGCGCATCGGCCTGGACGTGTTGCGCGCGCTTGGACGGGTGCGTATCAACCAAAACGCCCTTGTGATCCAGGCCGCTGCCAGCCCGGTGCCATGCGCGCGACGGATGGCGACACTATCCTCGCTGTGGGGCGATGCGTATGACGTCCGCTATCCGATCCGTGCCGGCAAGCAGAATGTGCTGGTCAAGGTGGATACCGGATTCAACGGTGGCTTCCAGGCGCGCGGAACGCTGCCCGCCCGCCCACCGGCAGCTGCTATACGGCGCAAGAACGTGATCACCACCGAAGGCAGCGAAGATATCCAGTACGTGGAAGCAACCACGCCGGTGATGATTGGCGACGAAGTTCTGAATCTCCCGATGGACATAGGCCTTTCACCTGGGCCTAGGCCGTTGTTCAATCCCGAGTGGCGCTTGGGTTTTGCTTCAACCCAGCGTTACAGCCTGTACATGGATGTTGCTGGCACCTACGGTTGCCCAGTTGCCGTTCCCGAAGCACCGCCGCTGTTGCCACCGAAGCCAGTTACCGCGCCGCCCACCGGCGACTGATCGGCGCTGGACGAAATCGTCAATTTGCCAAAATCGCAGGGTCGAGCCTGGCTCGACTCTTTGTCGGCGAGCCGCTCCTCACGCGCCCCGGTTGAGCGGCCTGCGGCCCCAAGCGCCGCGCCGAACCAAAAACGCTAGACCCATACAGGGATGTCTGGCCACCCCTCAAGTCAGCCAAAAATGTATGTTCTATGCCCGTTCTGTCCAGTGAACCCGATGCATCCGAGCCAAGAAGATCGTCGAATTGCTAAGGTCCAGCGATTCCGCCTAGGTTTCCAGCGAACAAGGTAGCCCGATGTCCATTCATCAACTGAACGTTTGTGGCTCAGCACAGATGCTCCGCGCCCTCCGAGGTCAACTGGAAAAGGCCGAGGCCCACGCCAAGACCCTCGGATATGATCCGGGCAACTTGCTGTTAGCGCGATTGGCGCCAGATATGCACTCCCTTGCCAAGCAGATTCAGTTCGTATGCACCCAAGCCCGTGAAGTGATCAGCCGTCTCGGTGGCAAGCCCCTGCCGACACTCCAGCCGCCGAGCGACATGGACGAAGCACGTGCGCTCATAGACCAAACGCTGGAGTACTTGACCACCAGCGAAGCGGAAGAGATCGATGCCGGCGCCTCGCGTCATGTCGTGATCGAACTGACTGGTGGCCTTGCATTCGAAATGAAGGGCGATGAGTACGCAACGAACTGGGCAACACCTCAGTTCTACTTCCACCTGATAACCGCGTACTGCATCCTACGCCATAACGGCATCCCTCTGGGGAAGGCAGACTATGTGCCCCACATGTTCGCGTGGATACGAAAGGACGGCTAGCTAGCCGCCGGTGATGGAGGCCTCCCGCGTCAGTCGCACTGTCAACACGTCGCCGCGGAAAACGGCGAGAATCTGCGATTGCCCGTACCTTGAACTGCCCAGCCATGGCTGGGCAGCAGGGGATCACATGAAGACGTAACCCAAAGGACCGTCAAGGATAGCGCCAGGCGCCCCGTCGCAATCCGCGCGAAGGGTATCAAAATGCCGCGACTTCCCCTCCCAGAGATGGCGGCAGCGGTACAGGGGAACAGTACCTGGCAACTGGGCTTGCGAGATGTAGCCCCGTAGATGCGAGTATGGGAGCATCGGCTGCCCCTCACAGTTCACGTCGGTGCTACTGAAGGTGTCCCAGGGAGTATGCGAGACACATTCGCGGATCGGCAAGCTGTTCTCAAAGGGAGTCAAGGAGATGAATCCCAAAGTTCCCTCAATGTGCCACCCATCCCGCAAGTAGAGACCGTAGTCCCAGTTCACGCTCACGTGTGAGCCAAGGTTAGGTCTGTAGATGCGGACGACCTCGCTCAAGGTAACGCCAGGCGGCACAGCCAGCGTCGGGTTCATCTGAACTGCTGCGTTTGCCACACCAGACAGATCGGACTGGCTGGCAGGAGCGGACGCTGCGCTACCGGCTGCCAGAAGCAACGAAATTCCCAAAAGACATGCTTTCACGGACATCTCCATTTCTTTAATCGCGAGCCTCTTGCTCGCCGGACCATCCTAGCGGGGCTTGCAAGTCCGCGACATGACCTAGTTCCCACAGCCAAAAACGTCACTGTGTCAGCCGAACCCCAGCGGCACCTCTGTCAGGTCCACGATGAAGATCGTGGCCCTCTGAGGGCCCATAGTCACGCCGCCGACCGGGAAGGTGTTGGTGATGAGATTTTGCGAGAACGTCTCATGCTTTGACATGAAAATTCTATTGTCGCTGGTCATGTGGAATGCATCGGCGTAGCCAGTACACCGGTCCTGGGATACCGATGCGTAATAGAACCTGGGAGACGGGATGGCGATGCCAATCTTGGTGCCAGGGAAGAACTGGCCGACCTCAACGACTGGATCTGCCCGGTCCCTTGGTTCCGCACACGAAGTCCGACGGCCATCAGCTGTAGATCCCGTAGTGAAGGGTGATGCCGCCCACGGTGTTGGTGATCGACTGGCTCTAGAACATCTCCATCCTGACGTGATAGTTCACCACGTCAGGACCCCAGGACCAGTTGATGCTGTTGCCTGTCACGGTAACGGAGGGGACCAGCATTCCGTACACCGATCGCTGCCCCTCGCAGGTGAAGTAGTAGAAGGGCTCGCCGCCGGAGAAATCATTGACGACGAGCCCGCCATTCGCCTCAGGCGGCGCCACCCATTTGTTGTTGGAGTTCACCGGGTTGTAGAGCGGGAATCTGTACGACCCGATCATCTTGGACAGCTTGGTGGTGACCGTGGTCTCCACGTAGCCATCAGCTCGTCGTATGCGGAGCCCGACTAGGGTCACAGCAAGACCCCCACTTCAACAGCTGGAACTCCGTTCGGGTGATAGACGTAGACGCCTTGATTGACTACGCGCAACTTGTAGCCATCTGGCGTGTTCCCGTTCAGTTCGAAACCACCGTCCTTGCTGATTCGCCAACCGGTTTGCCCTGGAACATAGTTGTCTGACTGGATGACGCCACCAATCATTGCGTTGGTGATCGCCGCATCCGCGATGTTGGCCGTGTTGATCCACGCCGTTCCGATCAGCGCCTGGTTGATGAAGGTCTGGCCGCCCTGGATCACGAACGGTGAGGTCAGCTGCCCGTTGACCAGGTTGACGAACGCAAAGCGATCGGCGGTGAACAGCACCTGGCTCTGGTAGCTGCCGTCCGGCTGGTTCTCGATGCCGATGCCCATGCCGGCCGCGTAGTACTGCCCGTTGGCGGCGATCTGCAGCTTCAGGCTGTACGAGGCGCTGATCTGCCCGTCCAAGTCGACCAGAGCCTGCGAGGTGGCCTGCACCATCGCCCGGGTTTCGCCCACCGCCGCCTCGGTGGTATCCACGTGCCGGCTCAGCGCATAGTCGCCACTGGCAATGACCGTCAGCGTGGTGACCGTGCCTGCAAACGAGTCCTCATCACCTGCGTTCCAGTCCTCATCGCCCGCATGCTCGGCGCTGTACTGCGCGACCAAGCCGTCCACACGGTTCCCCACCGCGGTGACCTTGCCGTCGATCTCCGTAACGTCCAGCTCCAGCTGGTCGATTCGCCCAACCAACGCACCGGCCTCGGCCACAGCATCGCCCACACTCTTCCACTTCGTGCCCGGCGGTTCCTCATTGCCGGGGGGGGCGTCGGTCCACAACCAGATCTTGCCGTTGCGCACCACCGTCTGGCCCGCCTCATACGTGGCATCTGCGTCCCAGATCAACGGGACGATGCTGCTGATGCTCTCGATTTCCGACAGCAGTTCCTGCCTCAGCGCGCTCTTGTTGATGAGGCCGGAGAAATACGCGTCGTACTCGGCCACGTCGGTGCTCGACTCGCCCACCACGCCTGCACCGGCCGGATACCACGGCCCAATGTTGCCGCTGCGATCCACCAGCCGGCCCCAGAAGTAGAACTTCGCGCCGGCGGCCAAGCCATCGAGCCGGTGCCGGTTCTGGGGATAGGCGAAATCGCCCAGCTTCGTCGCGCTTTCCAGACTCGGTCCCGGGCTGCGCCAGATCTCGGTGCGTTCGGTGTCGGTTGCCCCGGGCGGGAACGCCCAGGCCAACTGGATACCGAACACCATCGACGCGGCCGTCAGCGACGTCACCCAAGGCAGTTCCTTCAGCAGCTGCTGCAGCGTCTGCGGGTTGAACTCGGGCTTGCTACCGTGGAAGGTCAGCTCACCCTGCCACTCCCAGCCACCCACCGAGGCAGCCAGCATGCCGATGCGGCTGGCTTCGAGCTGCTCAGCACTCACCTTGCCGCGGTGGCTGATGCGGTCGTTGATCGACTTGCGGGCTGCGGCCTTCACCTGCAGATGGCTGTCGGGCAGCAGAACCAGCACCAGGCCCACCGGCTCCTGGGTTGCCGGGTGGAGGAGTTCCAGACGGCGCTCGGCCGCCACGATGTTGGACAGTTCGGTCATGGTCGGGTCTCCGAAAAAGAAAGAGCCCGCACATGGCGGGCTCCTTATTGGGTAAGTCAGGGAATATCAGCTAACTTATGAACAGCGCATCGTTCTAGATCGATTTCCAGTCAATTCCCGCAATTCGCTTCAAACGCGCCACAGAGTCAGGCTTGATCTGCAGGTCGGTTAAGTCGCCAATAGTCACACTTCGAACGAACGCCATCGCTTCGCCAAGTGACGCAAGTTCTTGGCTTTCCCAGGTACAGGTGACCCAAACCCACGTCTCCTTCTTTGACTGGCGCTTGTGCGTGTACTGGACCTCAATCGGCTTCACTCCCGACACGCGACCTAGGCAGACCATGAGTCGCCGTTGATTGTCGTAATCCGGATCCACGCTGGATACGGTCAGTTCAAGAGCGTGGTTGCCCTTGCGATCAAGCCTCATGAGCGACTCCTTTCAGATTGGCCGTCAATTCTGTGGTTCATTCGTAGGAACATGCAATCTCGCAGGGTTAAGGGCCGCCCGGTGCGGCCACCGTGATCGGCGCCTGATTCAGCGCCAGGGTGAAGGTGTTGAGGATGAAATCCTCATTGCGGCCACCGGGCACGTTGGGACCGGTCACCAGACCCCGCAGACACTCGATGGAGCCGTCGGCGCGTTCCACCTTGAACGCATAGGCGTCCGGGACGTTGGGGGCGCCCGCGGCGCGCAGGGCCACCTGCCCCGGGTCGGTCAGATCCTCGGCCACCTTCACCTGCGGGTCGCCGGCGTTGGTGATGCCCTTGCCCTTCAGGGCAACCAACGTGTCCAGCGTGTCGTACTGCACGATGTTGGTGTTGATGCCGCGCTCGCCGATGCTGCCGACCTTCTTCACCTGGACGAAGGTCAGGGCCGCGAACTCGGTTTCGGTCAGGTCGGCATTCTTGGGGGTGACGCAGATGAAGAGCTTGGAACCTGCGTTGGTCTTTGCTTCAGCGGCCATAGCCGTATCTCCTCGCGATGGGCGTAAAAAAACCCGCCACGGGGCGGGGTCGTTGAAAAGAAAAAGCCCGCTGGGCAGCGGGCTTCTTGTGGCAATCAAATTTCGCCGTAGTAGCTGATCTTGTAGGCCAGCGGGTTGTAAGGGTTAGACGGCCAAGCCAGCGCAACCGACGTTCCAACCCCCAGATCGCCACTGACACTGACAATCACATGCTCTCGCTTGTCGCTGCCATCTGCTGGCAAGATCCGAAGCGATGATTCTTTGGACCCGGCGCCGAGCTGTATTGGAACCAGCCTCCCTTGACCATCGATCATCGTTCCTTGCGCCCCAATCCATTTGGAAAGAGCCCCAGGGAGGCTGTCGGCGTTAAGGATGAACCCATAGGTCGGGCCACAATCATTATCATTGCTGGACGCAGGAGCGAAACTGAGTTGGTACGGCATGGACGTCTCCTATTTTTTAAAGTCAAGTAGACATGGGGACGCCCAGATCTAACGCAAGCGTTACTTTTTCGGTGACAGTTTTGCAGACACCAGTTGCATGGCCTGCGGCCGGGTGAATCCCGCCTCCACGTAAGCCAAGTACTCGGCCCGGACGAATCTCGCCTGCTCAGCGCAGAACTCGTCCAGCAGCTGCCGGTTCCGCTTCATGCGGGTGATGGCATCGCGCATGGCCTGCAGCTCACCCTCGTTCGGGATCTCGTTGCTGCTGACCAAATGGAGATTGGGTGGCGTAGGTCGCATGTGCTCCAATTGAACTGATCGAACCGTCAAATTCTAAGATCGGAGCCTTGCGAGAGAGCGGTGAGCAGCCCATGCAAGTGAAGCACAGCCTTCCTAGCTTCCTTCTCTGCCTGATCGTGGTTGCGCTGGGCTTCGGCCAATTTCAACTTAGCCTCGTCTTCCGCACGCTTGAAAGCCCGCTTCCTCTTCGACGCATCTATTGCAATCTTCAGAGCATCCAGAGCAGCCAGCACACGTCCTTTCGCGCCTGCGTCCAGTTCGCCTTTCTGGAGTAACCCAATGTCGTGTCGAACTGTGTCAAGACATTGAGAGAGATACGCGGAATCGTCCTCGGAGACGTCGTCCAAATTGATACCAGACAGCTCGCTTTTGAGCGCAGCAATATCGTCCATTATTCGCTTCCCATGACTGTCATGGACGATGTTAGCAGGGTTTCAATCAGTGACGCCCCGCCAAGGTATGGTCACCGGATGCATCACCCGCTCCGGATCCTGAATGATGCTGGACGTCCAGGGCTTCCTCTCCACCCGCATGCCGGCGAAGGTCGTGCCCTTGGCGAAGGCAGCGATGATCTGGTCCGTCATCGCGGTACCGACCATGATCCCCTGCCCGGGCCGGTAGCAGGCCGACAGCTGGCCGAACCCCTGCATCAGGAACGGGCCATCGTCCTCGATGCCGTAGTTCTCGGTCCGATTCGGGAACCACTGCAGCTCCAGCCAGCGGGCACCTTTGCCGGTGGGCGGCGTGAATCCCTGCCCCGGGTAGGAGCAGGCCAGGCCCTGCGCCGCAGCGAACTGCCCCGCCAGCGTGGCGAATGCGTCATAGATCGCGGTATCGCTCATCCCATCCGTCCTTTCACGTCGGCGGTGACCTCGGCCACGATGAAATCCCAGCGCTGTGCCGCCGCGCGCGCGAAGCCCTTACCGGTCTGGGCATAAGTTCTGCCCAGGCTGTCCTCGCCCTGAAAGCCGTGCTCCATGCGCATGGCGTACTTCGCTGTCCAGCCAGCCCACACGGTCTGCCCCAGCTCAATGGTGGCGAATACCACCTCCGGCGGCTGTGCCCCATCCGTAGGCATACCCTCGACCGAGGCCGCAACGGAGTTGCGCAGGGTGCCCGTGACGACCGGCATCTTCCCGCCCTGTCCCTCTGGCGTGCCGGCTTCCTCCATCAGCTTCGTGGCCGACTCGCGGAAGATCACGCCCTGCATGGCCTTGGCCTTCTCCGTGAAAGCGCGGACCTGGCTCCCGAACTTATTGGCCACGCTTCACCTCCGCCGCCATGTCAACCCGGTATTGCTTCATGCAGCGGCAGCCGATGGTTTCCTCCGGACCGGCACCGAGCGACGTGTCGCCGGGGAACCGCATCAACGCACCGCTGGGGGTTTGGAACGGCTCTCCGAACCGGCGTACCTGACCATTCATCGCCTGGTGGCTGTGGCGTCCTCCACCACGCCGCTGATCAGGCGCGAGGAATTCGACTGCAGCCAGCTCTCCACGCCACGGTTGCGCATGTCGAACCCGAACCGAAGCAGCGGCGTGTCGTTGGCTGGGTTGTACCGCCCGCGCACCTGCTGCCGCAGCGATAGGGTCGCCCCGCTCTCGATCAGCGCCGACGGTCTGGCCCTGCTGGGGTTCAAGCCGATCAACGCCACCGGCGCGGCGAAGCTGTACGACCAGGCGCAGTTCCCGGACATGTGCCGGGCCATGATCCACGGCCTGCAGGATGCGGCCGACCAGTACCCGCTGGCAGCGTGATGGAGTTCTGGCGCACCAGCGAACTGCGGGCCCTGCGCCAGATGGAGGGCCGCGACGCGATGACCGTTGCGGCCGCCCTCGGGCGCTCGCCCCGCGCGGTCCAGGACATGGCCCGCTGCCAGGGGATGCCGGTACCACGCCAGCCTCACGCCCTGTACTGGCCGGCCACCACTAAGCGCCGCGCCCGGCAGCTCCGGGCCAGCGGCAACACCGTCAACCAGATCAGCGCCGCGCTGCGCGTCGCGTTTGGGACCGTGCGTCGCTGGGTCTACGAAGGAGCAGCAGCATGACCAGCATCCACGTGAAGCCCGTCTTCAGTGGCGCGACCGATCGCGAAAAGGACCAGGCCCGGCAGAAGCTGGCCGGCGACATGGCGCGCTTCGAGGCCGGCGGCGGTAAGGTCCAGATCCTGGGCAACAGCGGCATCGACAAGAGCACGATCGGCCGCCGCCAGGTGGTTGAGGGTGGACACTATCGCCGCGGTGGCAAAAAGGCAGCACAGGCATGAGCCGCCACATCGAACGCCGCGCGCCCAAGGAGACGCTGGGCTTCGCCTGGGGCCGGTTCCCAACCTTCGGCGGCAGCGCAATCACGTGGCGCCTGTACCGCCGCGACCACCGCCGTGCACTGCATATGCACGTGCTGACCTTCTTCGCCCATGACGATCGAGTTGTGATCGCCGGCCACCTGCGGCGCGCGCGCCGCTACCTGCGCGACAAGGTTGACGAAATCGACCTGCAGGCGATGGGGGTACACGCGTGACCTATCAGGTGACCAATCCGTCTTCAATCAACTTACGGCTCCTACTCGGTTCGGCCCTCAAGTTCGAAGGATATGAACTGCAAAGCGACGTTCGTGGCAAGCCCCCGTATCCAATCAAGGTGATTCTTGAGGATCAGGAAGTCCGTAGTCTCTCCTCCATACGCCCACGGCGAATCCGGGCCAACGGCATGCAGTCGAGCTCGCATGTTCCTAACTCGCTCTTCCAATGTCTGGTCAGCGCCAATCAACGTCGCAAGATCAGCACCCAAAGCATCTGGGAGGTTGTGAATTCGATCCTCTACCGCACGGCCGCCGGGCAAGAGTGGCATCGACGCTTCATCCAGCATACCAACCAGCTTGTCGCCATTCTCAATATGTGGCAGCCCAACGAAGCTCACGGCGGAGTCGAGCTGTCTGAGAAGACCTCCGACACGCAGCGCCAGATGGGTCACTTCATGGCGCAGCCTCTTGCCGAGAATACGAGCCTGGGCGTCTCGCAGATCAGCTGCCTCTTGGTGCTGCTGCTGAGCAATGTCCTTCGCCTTCTCAGCAATGTCCTTCGCCTTCTCGGCAATGTCCGTAGCTCGATCCGACGTTTTGTATGCGAGCACTGCCACCACTGTAGTGGCAATCGCTGCTATCGCACCGACAAAAACCGCAGCCCAATCGGCCAAGTTTCCTACGTCGTCCGCCAACGGACAAAACTCAATCGCCATAGACCCTCCCTGATGTTGGAGGGCATTCTGCCATGACCCACCACCGCTGCGACCGCAGGCTACCGAAGCGCACCGAGGGCTTCGCTCGGGGCCGGTCCATCGACAAGGTGCTGGGCGGCCACGTCCTCACCTACCGCCTGTTCCGCCGCGACCTGGCCGGAAAGCTGCACATCGAGACGCGGACGTTCCAGCTCACCGACCACCGCCGGCACATCGCGCTGCAGCTGTTGAACTCCCGCCGCCAGTTGTTCGGCCGAGTGAAGAAGATCGACCATCAGGCGTGGGGAGTGTCGACATGAGCTTCAACTCGCTCATTCGAGACCATCAGCAGCTTCATGCGTGCACTCGCCGCAGCGAATGCTTTGGCAGCACCTTGCACGCTATTGCAAAGAACCTCGAACTGCTCCTCCTGTCCGTCTCGATCGTTAGCTTGTCGAAGCAAGCGCACGTTCTCAGCACACAGGTCAGTAAGGGCAAGCCCCATCGCCAGCTGCTCACAAATTTCCGTTGGAAGGAGATTGAGTCGCCCAATCTCTTTTTTCGACCTTACCAGACCTGGACCGGCAGCCAAACGCTCCAACTTGTCCAAGTTAACTTCGCTTTCTACTGCCCATTCGAGCGAATTCCCCGTGACAAGATGTTCGAGAAGATCTGCATAGGATATCGCTGCAGAAAGCACCTCTGCGTAAATGAGCGCGATCAAAACCGCCTGATCACGACGTCGGACCTCATCGTCACGCTCCTTCATCTGCCGAGCGAGTTCGTGCGATGCGCTCGCCGTTCGATTCGCAGCTTTCGTAACGAGCCAAACCGCGACAGCTCCAGCAGCAGCTACTCCGGCCGCAATCCAATCCGCAACGTTGCCCCAATCTGCTGCCAGCGGACAAATACCCATGGCCACACCTCCTTGATGTCGGAGCGAATTCTGCCACGCGGCTGCCATGCGCAGGAGAATGAGAATGGCTGACCAGCTGCTCACCGCTTGCGCTGGTGCTGGCGGAGGTGCGCTCATGGCTGAGGCAATCGACCACCGCGAGGTCGGCCGGCAGCTGGCCAGCATGTCCGGGGTCGAGCTCGACTCGATCGCCCCCCAGGACGCTCGTCTGTGGGAGGCCCGCGGCCACGCACTTCAGGCGCTCGCTGCCGGCGACATGGACGCCGCGCTGCGAACCATGGGCATGGTGTCCTCGCGGATCATGGACCGAGACGAAGCATGGGAGATCGCATCGAACGCGGTAGCCGTCCGCATTGCTGCCGGCTAGACGCGCGACATGCTGGACAGCAGCACCGAGGCCGGCCGCGCGCCGTGTGGTCGCGGCTACTACCTGCTCTGCTCCGGAGCCATCGCGGTCTGCTACTTCCCGATGGTTTTCATCACCGACATGAACGGCCGCGGCTACCACTTCCATGTCGCCCAGGACCTGCTCAACGAGCGAGATCCCAGCCCCTACGCCATTCGTCGTCCGACCGTGCCGCAGCAACTGGAGATGTTCCGATGATCGCCCAGGACACAACGCACGTGCCTGACCCCGATGAGGACGAGTACGACCGCCGGCGCCTGCCGGGTGCGTACTCCCAAACGCTCCACCACATCCGGGAGCTGCGCAAAGAGCGGGACGCATTGCTACTGCGTAGCCACGCCGGTGACCGATACAGGTCCGCCCAGCACTCACGGTTCATCAGGAACAGCGAGAACTATGCCGCGCGACTTCTGGTGCGAATGCAGCAACTCGGGATGGGTGGATCCGGAGCCGCCTCTATCGCGCCACTACCGGCACTGCCGGCCCAACTGGACCTGTTTGCATGAGCACCGCCACCGAGCAGCTGCGCGCTGCGCTGGCCACGAACTGAAGGAGGACCCGATGGGAGCTGCTGAAAAGCTAGACATCGTCGGAAAGGACTGGCTGACCGTGGACGAGGCCGCGCACTACTGCGGGGTTTCACGAAGCCAGTTCGATTCGAACATCGCCGACTACGGCATCGAACCACGAAATTTCATGGGCAAGAAGCTATACGAGAAGGCTGTCCTCTACTCTGCAATCTACGGCTCCAAGCAATGGTCAAGGTCACAATCTTCTGGCACGATGGCGCCGCGTACCTCAACTGGCGGGAAGGCGGCAAGCGAAGCCGTGTCGCCATTGGTCGCGTCAGCCCACGCGAGGCTGAGGGCGTACGAGCAGCGAAAGAAGCGGAACTGACCCATGGTGTGCGCATCCTCCCCCGGCTGCCCACTGTCAAGGATTTCTTGGAGGCGTACCTGGACTGGTACAAGGCGGAACACCCGACCACGCACGGGAAGGCAAAGAGCGAGGTCCGACTGTTCATTGCTCGCTTCGGCCATCGACCGATCGACACCCTGCGCCCGATGGAAATGGAGTCATACAAGACAGATCGCCTGACCAAGGACAAGGTGGCACCAGAGACCGTGGGCAAGGAAGTGCGTAGGCTGCAGGCCGCGTTCCGGCGTGGCGTGAAGTGGAAGGAACTGGACTTCAACCCGCTGGAGGAAACCCAGGCACCGCGCGGCGTCCGCAGCGTAGCGGTGCGGTTCTACGACCGGGCCGCGATGCGCAAGCTGTACCGTGCGAACCCCGGTCGGGCGCCTCTGTGGCTTTTCATTGCCCACACGGGTCTGCGCCGTGGTGAGCTGGTTGGACTGGGCAAGGATTCGGTGGCAGGGAGCAGACTCAGGGTCGAGAGCGAGCCAGACGAAGATGGCCAGGGGCGCACGAAGTCAGGCAAGTGGCGCGAGGTGCCGCTTAACCGGTATGCGCGCTGGGCGCTGCGCCGCCTACCCGATCCGCTGGTGGCCGTGCACAAAGACACCGTATCCGACTGGTTCGCGTCCAATGCCAAGCGGGCTGGGATCGGCGGCAGCCTCCACCGACTACGGCACACCTTCTGCGCCCACATGGTCATGGCCGGAGTGCCATTGCGACGGGTGCAGATTCTGGCCGGACACGCTGATTACGCCACGACCGAGAAGTTCTACGCTCACCTAACTCCTGAGGGCGACGATGGCGCCGTAGCGAAGCTCAAATACTGATCCGCGGCGTTGGGACCACTGGGACCAAATCCTGTGGATATGCAGGGAACAGTGGGAAATGCTCGCCACTGAGTCTTCCTAAGTTATTGATTCTGGTGACCCCGGCCCGATTCGAACGGGCGACCTTCCCCTTAGGAGGGGGACGCTCTATCCAGCTGAGCTACGGGGCCATGCAGCCGGGAAGTTTACAGGCAACACACCCTACCCTCCAAGCATTCGTGCTCCACACGGCGGCGCTGGCGCGTTGCACCATGGCCGGACAGGCCGCTCTGCTACCATCGGCGATTCAGTTCATCGCGCCCCCCACCTGCCCGCGATGGCACCAAACAACGTAACGAAACACAGGAGTCCGCATGTCTTCCGAGCTGCTCAAGTCCCTTGGCCTGGACGCGATCAACGCTGGCACGTACCTGGGCAACGGGGAGTGGTCGAGCGCGACCAGCGGTGAGCTGATCACCCCGGTCAACCCGACCACCGGCGAGCCGATCGCGCAGGTCCGCGCGACCACCGAGGCCGAGTACGAGACCGTCGTCGCCCGCGCCCAGGAAGCCTTCAAGATCTGGCGTACCACGCCAGCCCCGCGTCGCGGCGAAGCCGTGCGCCTGTGCGGCGAAGCACTGCGCAAGCACAAGGACGCCCTGGGTTCGCTGGTGGCGCTGGAAATGGGCAAGAGCAAGCCGGAAGGCGACGGCGAAGTGCAGGAGATGATCGACATCGCGGATTTCGCCGTGGGCCAGAGCCGCATGCTGTACGGCTACACCATGCATTCCGAGCGCCCCGGCCACCGCATGTACGAGCAGTACCACCCGCTGGGCCTGGTCGGCATCATCTCCGCCTTCAACTTCCCGGTCGCGGTGTGGAGCTGGAACTCGTTCCTGGCCGCCATCTGTGGCGACGTGTGCATCTGGAAGCCGTCCAACAAGACGCCGCTGACCGCCATCGCCTCGCTGAAGATCTGCAACGACGCCCTGCGCGAAGCCGGTTTCCCGGACATCTTCTTCCTGATCAACGATGCGGGCACCGCGCTGTCGGAAAAGATGGTCGATGACCGTCGCGTGCCGCTGATCAGCTTCACCGGCTCGACCCAGGTCGGCCGCACCGTCAACGAGAAGGTCGCGCGTCGCCTCGGCCGCTGCCTGCTGGAACTGGGTGGCAACAACGCCATCATCCTGGACGAAACCGCCGACCTGAAGCTGGCCGTGCCGGGCATCGTGTTCGGCGCCGTCGGCACCGCCGGCCAGCGCTGCACCACCACCCGCCGCCTGATCGTGCACCGCTCGATCTACGCCGACGTGCTGGCCACCCTGGTCAAGGCCTACAAGCAGGTCGAAGGCAAGATCGGCGACCCGACCGATGCGGCCAACCTGATGGGCCCACTGAACAGCGACGGCGCCGTGCAGCAGTTCCTCGATGCCATCGCCCAGGCCAAGGCTGCCGGCGGCACCATCGAAACCGGCGGCACCCGCATCGACCGCGCCGGCAACTTCGTGCTGCCGGCGATTGTCTCCGGCCTGAAGAACAGCGATGCCGTGGTCCAGCACGAGACCTTCGCGCCGATCCTGTACGTGATGCCGTACGACACCCTCGATGAAGCCATCGACATGCAGAATGGCGTGCCGCAGGGCCTGTCGTCCTCGATCTTCACCCAGAACCTGAAGACTGCCGAGAAGTTCCTGTCGGCCGCTGGCAGCGACTGCGGCATCGCCAACATCAACATCGGCACGTCCGGTGCGGAGATCGGCGGCGCCTTCGGTGGCGAGAAGGACACCGGCGGTGGCCGCGAGTCCGGTTCGGATGCGTGGAAGGTCTACATGCGCCGCCAGACCAACACCATCAACTATTCGGACTCGCTGCCGCTGGCCCAGGGCATCAAGTTCGATCTGTGATGGCAGACGTTTCTGCCATGGCTGCGGGTCAGAGCCCCTCCGGGGATCTGACCCCTGCCCAGGGCCGGATCCCCAATGGGGCTCCGACCCTCGACTTCACCGGTCGCCGCGTGCTGATCGCCGGCGGCAGCAAGGGCATCGGTCGTGAAATGGCGCTGGCATTTGCCGGCGCCGGTGCGCAGGTCTCGGTCTGCGCACGTGGCCAGGCCGGCCTGGATGCCCTGCGTGCCGATGCGCAGGCACAGGGCACCCCGCTGCATACCGTCTCCGCCGATCTGGCCGACGCCGGCCAGATCCAGGCCTGGCTGCAGGCCGCTGCCGATGCACTCGGCGGCATCGATGTACTGATCAACAACGCTACCGGCTACGGCATGGCCGACGACGAGGATGGCTGGGCCGCCAGCCTGCAGATCGACCTGATGGCGGCGGTACGGGCCTCGCGCCTGGCACTGCCGTGGCTGCGCGCATCCAGCGATGCCTGCATCCTCAACCTGTCCTCGATCGCCGCACAGCAGCCGCGCCCCGGTGGCGCGCCCTACGCCGCCGCAAAGGCCGCGCTGTCGCACTACACCACGTCGCAGGCATTGGCGCTGGCCAGGGACCGGATCCGGGTCAATGCGATCGCGCCGGGCTCGATCGAGTTCGATGACGGCCTGTGGGATCGCCGCCGCACCGAAGATCCGGCGCTGTACCACGGCACCCTGGCGAAGATCCCGTTCGGCCGCTTCGGCCATCCGCGCGAAATTGCCGACGCCGCCCTGTTCCTGTGCTCGCCGCTGGCGCGCTGGGTCACAGGCAGCGTGCTCAACGTGGATGGCGGCCAGGTGTTGATGGGCTGATACCGGCACTCCGGTCGCTGCCAACCTTGGTTGGCATGCCTTTCGCCGACCAAGGTCGACGCCTACCCTGCTGAAATGCCTTTCGTCGACCGAGGTCGACGCCTACCAGGGCTTGCACCTCGTTCGCCCACCAGGGTCCACGCCTGCCATCGCATCCGCCGGGCATGGGATTGCCCGGGCAGAGGCACTATCATGTGCACACTGCCAAGGAGGACCCCGATGAGCGTGGCACCCCGACAGACAAGCGCCCTGGCCGTGGTCAGCCTGGTCATGGGCATCGCCAGCTGGACCGTCCTGCCCTTCGTGGCCAGCATCGTGGCCATCATCACCGGCCACATGGCCCGCGCCGAGATCCGCCGCCGCCCGCACGAACTGGAAGGTGATGGCCTGGCCGTTACCGGCCTGGTGCTGGGCTGGGTGATGGTCGGCGCGGTACTTGCCGCCATCCTGGTCTTCATCCTGTTCTTCGGTGGCCTGGCGTGGCTGGCCGCGGTGTCGAACTGACGCCATGACCACCTCCGACAGCACTGAACGCTTCAGCAGCCGCGTCGCCGACTACGTCCGCTACCGGCCCGATTACCCGCCCGCGCTGCTGGAATGGCTGCACGGCCCGATGGATGTCAGTCACCAGGCCCGTGTCGCCGACATCGGTGCTGGCACCGGCATTTCCAGCCGTCAGTTTCTGGCCAGCGGTCATCCGCTGGTGGCGGTCGAGCCGAACGCCGCCATGCGCGCCGCCGCCGAAGAGTGGCTGGCGCCGCAGTATCCGGGCTTTTCCGCCGTCGATGGCCGCGCCGAGGCCACCGGCCTGGACGATGCCAGCATTGATCTGGTCAGCGTCGCGCAGGCGTTCCACTGGTTCGACACCGTGGCGGTGCGCGCCGAGTGGCAGCGCATCCTCTGCCCCGGTGGCCTGGCACTGATCTACTGGAATTCGCGCCTGCTCGATGCCAGTCCATTCCTGGTCGGCTATGAACAGCTGCTGCTGGACTACGGCACCGACTACACCGCCGTGGCCGAGCGCTACCAGGACGATGCCACCATGCAGGCCTGGTTCGGCCGCGGCCTGCGCGGCATGGTGGAGTTGCCGAACGTACAGCACCTGGACTTCGACGCCCTGCGCGGGCGCCTGCTGTCCTCCTCCTACGCACCCCAATCCGGTCATCCTCGCCACGCGCCGATGATCGACGCTCTGCAGGACCTGTTCGCCGCCCACGCGGTCGACGGCCAGGTCGCTTTTGAATATCGAACCCGAGCCTTCCTCGGCACGCTGGACTGAACCGACGCATGTATTCGCTTGCCCGCCCCTTCCTGTTCTCGCTCGACGCCGAGCGCGCCCACGGCCTCGGCCTGTCCGCACTGGACCTGGCCTACCGCACCGGCACCACGCCGCTGCTGGCCGCACGCATCGCGCCGATGCCCAGCACGGTGTTCGGGCTGACCTTCCCCAATCCGGTCGGCCTGGCCGCCGGCCTGGACAAGAATGGCGAGCACATCGATGCGCTGTTCGCGCTCGGCTTCGGCTTCGTCGAGATCGGCACCATCACCCCGCGCCCGCAGGCCGGCAACCCGCAGCCGCGCCTGTTCCGCCTGCCGGAACACAACGCGATCATCAACCGCATGGGCTTCAACAATGCGGGCGTGGACGCGCTGGTGCGCAATGTCGAGCGCGCGCGCAACCGCCGCGGCCTGCTCGGCATCAACATCGGCAAGAACAAGGACACCCCGAACGAACAGGCGGTGGACGATTACATCGCCTGCCTGGACAAGGTGTATCCGCTGGCGGACTACATCACCGTCAACATCTCCTCGCCCAACACCGCCGGCCTGCGTGAATTGCAGGAAGAGACCGCGCTGCGCCAGCTGGTCAGCCAGTTGCGTGACCGCCAGGAAGACCTCGCGGCGCGCCACGGCCGCCGCGTGCCGATGCTGGTCAAGGTGGCACCGGACCTGAGTGACCGCGACATCGATGCCGCCGCGCGCGTGCTGGGCGAACTGCAGGTGGACGGCGTGATCGCCACCAACACCACCATCGACCACAGCAAGGTGGCCGGCGATCCGCTGGCCAACGAGGCCGGCGGCCTGTCCGGTGCGCCGGTGCTGGAGCAGTCCACCCTGGTGCTGCGCCGCCTGCGCTCGCGCCTGCCCGAATCGGTACCGCTGGTGGGTGTCGGAGGCATCCTGTCCGGTGCCGATGCGGTGGCCAAGATGGCCGCGGGCGCGGCGCTGGTGCAGTGCTACAGCGGCTTGATCTTCCGTGGCCCGGCGTTGGTCTCTGAATGCGTGGAGGCGATCCGTCGCCGCCGCGAAGCGCCGAGCCGCGGCGCGGTGGCCCCACTGTGAGCGCGCCCATGGATACCGTCGACGGCAACGCCCCGCTGCGCTGGACGCTCACCCGCAATGCGCCACTGCAGGCGCTGAACACCTTCCACGTGCAGGCCAGCGCCGCGCAGCTGCTGGAACTGCACGATGCCGCACTGCTGCCGGAAGTGCTGGCATTGCCCGAAGTGGCCAGCGGTCCCCTGTTGGTACTGGGTGCCGGCAGCAACGTACTGATCGCCGAAGACCTGCCGGGCACCGTGCTGGTGTTCGGCAACCGTGACATCAGTTTCCTGGAACACCGCGCTGACCACGCAGTGATCCGCGCCGGGGCCGGCGTCGCCTGGCATGGCCTGGTGATGTGGTCGCTGCAGGAAGGCTTGTCCGGGCTGGAGAACCTGGCCCTGATTCCCGGCACCGCCGGTGCCGCGCCGATCCAGAACATCGGCGCCTACGGTGCGCAGGTCGGCGAGTTCATCCAGGCGGTCGAGGCCTGGGACTGCCAGGAACAAACCTGGGTACGGCTGGACAACGAGCAGTGTCGCTTCACCTACCGCGACAGCGTGTTCAAGCAGCAGATCGACCGCTACCTGATCACCGCCATCGAACTGAAGTTGCCGCTGCTGCACGACCTGCGCATGGACTATGCCGGCATCCGCGAGGAACTGCAGGCACAGGGCGTGGAGCTGCCGAGCGCAGTGGACGTGGCCAACGCGGTGATCGCGATCCGCCGCCGCAAGCTGCCCGACCCGGATGTGCTGGGCAACGCCGGCAGTTTCTTCAAGAACCCGGTGCTGCCGCTGGAACAGGTCGACGTGCTGCTGCAGCACTTCCCCGACCTGCCCGTGTTCCCGGCCGAGCAGGACGACAAGCGCAAGGTCTCGGCGGCATGGATGATCGAGTCCTGCGGCTGGAAGGGCTTCCGCGAAGGCGATGCCGGCGTGGCCCCCAGCCACGCGCTGGTACTGGTCAACCATGGCAATGCCAGCGGTGCTGAACTGCTGGCGCTGGCGCGACGCATCTCCGCTTCAGTGCTGGAGAAGTTCGGCGTGCCGATCGAACCGGAGCCCCGCCTGCTCGGCGCACAGTGGTGAACACCCCCGCCCTCTCCCCCAGCGCCACCCCGATGCGGGCGGCGCTGCTGATGCTCGGCAGCACGATGGCATTCGGCCTGATGGCCGTCGCCATCCGCTACGCCACCCGGTACGTACCAACCCAGGAAGTGGCGTTCTTTCGCAATGCCTTTGGCCTGCTCGCGTTGCTGCCGATGCTGCTGCGCCCCGGCCATGCACCACTGAAAACGCAGCAGCTGCCGCGTTATTTCGTGCGCAGTGCGATTGGCTTGGGTTCGATGCTGTGCGCGTTCTGGGCACTGGGCCATCTGCCACTGGCGCAGGCGGTTTCCCTCTCGTACTCCACGCCGTTGTTCGTCACCATCGCCGCCGTGCTGTGGCTGGGCGAGACCGTGCGTATACGGCGCTGGGCCGCGGTGGTGGTTGGATTCATCGGTGTGCTGGTGATCGTGCGCCCCGGTACCGCCGGCTTCACCGCGGGCAGCCTGGTAGCGGTGGCAGCCGCCGTGCTCAGCTCATTGGTGGCGATCCAGATCAAGCAGCTGACCCGTGTCGACAGCGCTGACACCGTGGTGCTCTACACCTACGTGTTCTGGGTGCCGCTGTCGCTGGTCCCGGCACTGTTCGTCTGGGTCTGGCCCTCCGGCATGGCGTGGCTGTGGCTGCTGGCCACCGGCGTGCTGGGCACCGTCGGTCAGCTGCTGTGGACGCGGGCGTTGCGCCTCGGTGAAGTCTCGGCGCTGACCCCGATCAGCTTCCTGCAGCTGCCGCTGGTAACGCTGCTCGGCTGGCTGCTGTTCAACGAAAGCGTGGATCGCTGGACGCTCATCGGTGCCGGCATCATCCTCGCCGCCAACGCCTACATCGCCCACCGCGAAGCGGTGTTGTCGCGCCGCGCCGCAAGCGCGGCGGCCTCGGCAGCGGCCAAGCCCGCCGAATGAAAACCATCTGCATGGACAAGCCATGGGGCCTGCACAGGCAAGCCCAGGGTCGTGCATGGACAGGCCATGGGTAGAGTCGACTGTTAGTTGTGTAAACCCACCACGTTGTTCAGCAGGACTCTGGAAATAGGTGGCTGGCCACCGATCCCCATGTGAGGGCGGTGCCAGTTGTAGTGGTGCAGCCATTGGGTCAGCACGGAATTGCGCTGG